>SVRL01000078.1 GCA_015064845.1 Oscillospiraceae bacterium
TCATGCTTCGCAAAATGTGGAGTGAGAGGCTTTTCGCTAAATTTTAACACTTGTTCATACTTTATTAACTCATTCAAAAACCCTGTATATGCGTGGGTCAACAGCGTTTGCTTTTTAAGAAAATGATCATTAAGCCCTTGCTTTTTCCGGATTTATGACACCGAAAAGGCAAATTCGTCCGGCTTTACCTATTCATGATGATTAGATATTCAAGAGAATATCACATTTGGATATGGTAATGCATTTTTCTACCATTTACAATCAATCAAATGCAGTATATACTGAATTTATCAAAGCTTTGTATCGAAATAAAAATTCTTGTGAAAGGTGTAGATTATCAAGATGAAAACGGTTAAAGAAAAATATTTGGTGGTTGGAGCAGATTTTGCCGGGTATCCCTTGAAAGAAGTGGTTGTGGCGCATCTCAAGGAAAAGGGATGGCATATCACAGATCTCGGTGTAACGAAGGATAGCGATCCCGATGATACGGAAAATATGTTTCACCGCGTAGGTCTTCGTGTCGGCGCGCAGATTTCCGAGGGTATCTTTGAGAGAGCGCTTCTTTTTTGCGGAACGGGAATGGGGATTCATATTGCCGCGAGCAAATGTCCCCGCGTGCATGCAGGAGTTGTGGAAAGTGTACCTGCGGCGCTTCGCGCAATCACGGGAAACGGTGTCAACGTCTTAGCAATGGGTGCATTTTATGTGGCACCTGCCATGGGATGTGATATTGCCGACGCCTATCTCGGCGCAGAACTCGGTACAGGCTACGAATGGTGGAAAAATTTTTATGAATTTCATAAGCTTGCCATAGATGAATTGGATGCCTTCGATTACGAAAAATACAAAAAGAACGGTTTTCGCGCAGAACATTTGGGAGATTATCCTTTGAAACTGGAAAAAAAGAAGGATTGATCTTGAAAACGGAAACGAATGGAAATCCAAGATTTGATATTTTAACGAAAGGAATACAAATAAAAATGACAGGAAGAGAACGTTTTCTCCGATTGATCCGAAAAGAAAAAGCAGATCATGTCGGTTTCTGGATGGGAGATCCGATTTCCGAAACAAAAAAAATCTATATGCAAAAAACCGGGGTAAAGAAAAACAGCGAGCTTTCCGTATATATGAGGGATGATTTTCAATGGATTGCGCCTGATTATAAATGCTGGGTGGGAAAAAATCCGATGTTTGATGTTTTGAACGGAGAAGCGCGCACTTCTCTGAGCCAGCCGGGAATGTTTGCAGATTGTGAAGATCCTGCAGAAATCGATGCCTATGAAAATATGCCGGACCCCGAAAATATCGATCTTGACCGTTTGGAAGCGCTTTTGGATGAAGCACATGAGAACGGTATGGCGACGGCAAGCGGAATGTGGAGCTGTTTCTTTCACGTTGTAGCGGATTTTTTCGGCATGGAAAATTATTTCATGAAGATGTATACCGACCCTGAGGTGGTAGAAGCTTTAACGGCGCGAGTCGTGGATTTCTATCTTGCCGCCAATGAAAGAATCTTTCGCCGTCTCGGAAACAAGATTGACGTTTTTTTCATGGGAAATGATCTCGGTACGCAAAGAGATCTTCTGATTAGTCCCGAATGCTATCGCCGTTTTGTCAAGCCCTATCAAAAAAAGCTGATAGAGCAGGCAAAAACCTTTTCCCTTCCCGTAATGGTTCATTCCTGCGGTGCAATCGGCAGGATCATCCCCGACCTTCTGGAACTCGGCATCGATGCGTTGCACCCGTTGCAAGTGCAGGCAAGCGGCATGGATGCGAAGAGTTTAAGTCAATATAAAGGGAAACTGCTGTTTGTCGGAGGCGTGGATACGCAACAGCTTTTGACGAATGCCGCTCCCGATGCGGTTAAGGAAGAAGTCATGCGCTTATACGAGAATTTCGGCGATTTTTGGATTGCATCTCCAAGCCATGAAGGGGTTTTGCCGAATATTCCTTTGGAAAATATTTTAGCAATCCGCGAAGCCACAGAGCAACTGGGAAAGGAAAAAAATTTATGAATCATCCGCTCTTATCAAAAAAAGAATTGATCGAAGCAGGATATCCTTACGGAAAAGCGATAGAAGGCATTCCGCTTGGCGATCCGAAAACAGAATTTTTACGAACCAAGCCTGATTATATCGTATATCAACCTAAAAATTTATCACGTGGCGATACGGGAAACGAACATTTTCTTGTTTTTCCCAATAAAAACGAAACCAAACTCTTTGCGCTTTGGCTACAAAGCACAAGGGAAGGTTCGGGAGATGAATGTATTGTTTTAGCACAAAGCAACGACGGGCATCTTTGGAGTGAACCGCGCGTGCTTTTGAAAACTGTTCCCGGTGTACAAAGAGTACGTTGGGGCGTTCCATTCGTAACGAAAAGCGGCAGGATCTATATTCTTTACCGCAAAGATACGCAAGAAACGGCAAAGACCAATATGGCAGGTATTTTTTCGGATGATGATGGCGAAACCTGGAGTGAACCGAGCGAGATTCCATTTCCGAAAACACCTTGGGATCCGGAAGGCGTACTTGTCAACTGGGTAGCTTTTCAAGTACCCGTACGCGATGCGTTCGGCAATTATATTCTCGGTATAACGGTTTCCACAAGCGATCGGTATAAACCGTATCCGCCCACATGGTTTTGGAATGATACGCATGCCATGCTGATGCGTTTTACCAATATGGACGAAGATCCCGCGTGCGAGAATATTCAGTTTACCTTGTTTCCCACACAGGGCATCAGCGTACCGAACCCCGTTTTTTCGGGATATGATTCCTGTCAGGAACCCTCCGTCGTATGTTTGCCCGATGGCAGACTTTTCGTACTGATGAGAACCCTGATGGGCTCGCCCTATTATTCGCTGATCTCCGCGGACGGGCAAAACTGCACGGAGCCGTTGCCTTTGCGTTATCGGGACGGCTCTCCTGTTTTACATCCGCTTTCGCCCTGTCCCGTTTATGCGCTTGCGGACGGCAGATATGTGATGTTAAATCATAATAATCCGGGAAAGATCGGGGATTTCGATCAATTAAAGCCGGAAAAACGTTTTAATACAGCCAATTATATCCGAAATCCCACTTACATCAGCTTCGGCACTTTTTCTCCGCAAAACCCGCAAGGAATCGAATTTGATTCGCCTGTCTTGTTTGCAGATACGGAGGACATCGCTGTCGGACCCAAAGCTACGGCAGAAAGCTGTACGTATACAAGTCTCACTTGCTTTGGCGGAGAAACTGTGCTTTGGTATCCCGATCGAAAATTTTATTTATTGGGCAAAAAATTATTTTGAAAAGCTATATATGCAGCGAGCTTACATATTTTTCGGGAGAAAGTCCGAAATGTGTTTTGAATGCCTTGCTGAAAGCATAGGGCGTTGAAAAACCCAGTTCTTCCGCAACGTTCTTGACCTTCGCGCCGCTGAGTAGTTTTTCCAAAGCCATATCCATGCGGCGTTGATTATAATACTTTTTCGGCGTTGTATGATACACACTTAAAAAATTGCGCGTGATATGCTCTCGGGTATAGCCGAGCTGACGGGAGATTGTCTCCATGTCCGGCATTTTTCCTTCAAACCGATCCAAAATTTCACGGGTTTTTTGCGCCAAGCAGTTGGTTTGAGTCAAAGCTTTCGGAAAGCAAGACAGAAGAAAGCTGATCGTGTGCGCAATAAGATCGGCATCGCCGCTCGGAATGTATTTTCTCCAAAGCGAAACGCCATCGGCAAGCGGTGTTCCTTCCGTGACTTCGATTTCCATAAGAGAGGTTACCGGCGGAACGGTTATGATATGAGAATACGTATGCAGGAGCTTGTTTTCAGGATTTTCATAAAGTGTAAAGGGTTTTTTAACGGGAGTCAGATACAAATGATGTTTTTTGAATCTGATTGCTTTGCCATTCTCCTCATAATAGCCTTCGCCGTCAAGAATATAGTAAAGTCTGGAAAATCCAACAAAAACGTCCTTGTATACCCAATTTTCATGGGTATAGCTTTCATTGAATAATAAAAGATTTTGTATGATCATTGTAAAATTATTGTATTGAAAAATGCCGTCCTTGTCAAGCCATTGTATCAAAAAAATGCAGAGCAATCGCACGCAACATAACTTTTTACGTTTTCAAGAAACACAGTTCTCCTTGATTTATTCAAGATAGTGCAGTATAATAAAACAATAAATGACCTTAAAATTTATTTCATCCTGACGCAGGAGGTTTCTGATGAATCCTTACACGAATCAATCGTCCGAGCTTTTCGGAAACGCTGAATATATCAAAGCAACCGAAAACGCTCCCGAATTTTCCTATCATGACCCACTTCCCTTTTTCAGAAAAGAATTTCGGATTGAAAAATCGTTTGAAAAAGCCCAAATTTTGGTACAAGCGCCCGGTTTTGCAAAATTTTACGTCAACGGAACGAATATTACCGAAGACATTTTCATTTCCGCAACGAGCGATTACGACAAAATCCTTTGGTATAACACCTATGATGTAACCGAGCTTCTGCATCAAGGAATCAACGTTCTCGGTGTAATCACGGGAAACGGATTTTTCAACGAATCCTTTCAAACGGGATGGGATTTTGATATTGCGCCATGGAGAGATGCGCCTCAATTCATCCTATGCTTGCGCGTTGACGGAGAAATCGTTGCCGTCAGCGACGAAAGCTGGAAATGCTCAAGAAAAAAATCGCATATCCTTTTCAGTCATTTGAGAAGCGGCGAATACGTGGATATGCGAAAATATGATCCCGCTTGGCTTACGGAAAACTATAATGCCGATGATTGGCAATCCGCCATTGTACGTTCCAAACCGATTACCGCAAAATTCTGTCCCACGGTTTGTCAGCCCATCAGAGAATGTGAACGAATCACACCGATTGCTGTCAAAAGTGCCAAGGATGGCGCATTCATTGCTGATTTCGGTAAAACCATTTCGGGATATGCCGAAATTACCGTTTGCGAACCCTGCGGAACAGAGCTTTTGTTTTGGTACGCCGAAGAGCTTGATGAAAATGATTTGCCCAAGCACAACGGCATGAACAAGAAAAATTTTTACCGCCATACACCGTTTCAACACTGCCGTATGATTGCATCGGGCAAAACCGATACCTTCAAACCGTCTTTTTTCTACGGAGGCTTCCGTTATTTGCGCATCGAGGGAATGAAACATCCGCCGAAAAATCTCTGCGCGATATTTACGCATCAAGCCGTGGAACGCCGTTCGGAATTCGAATGCGGAAATGCTGTTTTGAATTATATTTATAACGCAGGAATTCAATCGACTTACTCCAATCTCTTCTGGTGTCTTACAGATTGTCCGACAAGAGAAAAGCTCGGCTGGACAAACGATGCGCAAGCAAGCATGGAACAAACACTGATCAATTTCAACATCGTTCCCTTACTTGAAAAATGGTATGAAGATATCAAAGCAAGTATGTTTGCGGACGGTTCTCTCCACGGAACGGTTCCCGCTCCCGATTGGCCGTGGGGGCATGCTTGCGGACCTGTTTGCGACTGTTTTCTTTATGAAATGCCTTACCGTGTATATTTATATACAGGAAAAACCGATATGCTGACTGAAGGGCTCCCGCTCTTTGAACGATATATTGCTTTTCTCGAAAAAAAGATCGCAGAAAATCATGAATTCATTCTCGGAGATTGGATGAGCAGTGATATCGCAAGTTCCGAACTCAAAGCCATGATCGCCAAGCTGTATCTGCTGAAGGCTTACGATATCACCGCGTTCGCGCATAAAATCACAGGACGTACCCCCTCTCACTGGGAAAAGAAAGCTGCTGATTGGCGCGATTCGCTCTGTGCGCAATATATCTCCGCAAACGGAGAATGCAATCTTTCCATGCAGACCGCTATCGCTATGCTTCTTGCTTTCCGAATCGGAAAAGACTGCGATATACTCGAAAAACAGCTCTTAAACATCATTGAACGTGACGGTTATCAGCTCCGCGCCGGTATGGTGGGATTTCAATATATTTATCACGTATTATCCGATATCGGCAGAGGAGATCTTGCTTATCGGTTGTTGATCGAAACGGAACCGGGATATAAAACTTGGTTCTCCCATGGAGAAACGACACTTTGGGAAGAATGGAACGGAGAAAATCGAGGTTCCCATAACCACCACATGTATTCCGGTGTCATTTCATGGTTTTTCCGATCTTTACTCGGAATTTCTCCTTCAGAAGAGGCACCCGCTTTTGAAAAAATCAAACTGAAACCCGTTTTCATCGAATCGCTGAAATACGCAAAAGGCACGATGGATACTGCACGAGGCAAAATCGAAGCGGATTGGAAATATCAAAATGGCGAATTTATTTATTCCGTTACAATCCCCAAAGGAATTTCTGCCTTTTTCAAAGGAAAGCAGCTTACTGTCGGACAAAACATCTTCAAAATTTCCCTTTCGGAAATATAATAAGGAGCTATTATGAAAATCAGAGAAAAAATATATCTGGATTTGGATGGTCTTGAAAAACACGGTCCGCTGAATATCGTCATTTTCGGAGACAGCATCTCACACGGTATGTTTCTGGGCGATCCCGATTATGAAAACGTATATTGGAATATACTCCGTAAAAAACTGAATTCGTTTCGCAGTTATGTTCCCGTTAACATGATATGTGCCGCAATCGGAGGCACGAGTGCTTCGGCTTCTCTTTCCAGATTGAAAAAACAGGTTTTGAAGCATGAACCGGATGCCGTGATCGTTTGTTTCGGACTCAACGACGTGAACGGATCACTCGAAACTTATCTCCGTTCGCTCCGCATCATCTTTGAACGCTGTACGGAAGCAGGTGCGGAGGTTATCTTCATGACGCCCAATATGATGAATACTTACGTTGCCGAGGATACTCCTGCCCAATGGCGGGAATATGCACATAAAACTGCTGAAATGCAAAACAGCGGCAGAATGGATCTTTATATTGCCGAAGCCATGAAACTTGCGGCAGACATGGGTGTTACCGTTTGTGATTGCTATTCAAAATGGAAAGAACTTTCCCAAACACAGGACACCACACTATTGCTTGCCAATCGAATCAACCATCCCAACGAGGACATGCACAACCTTTTTGCGGAAAGTTTGTATGAAACGATTATGAATAACTAAAAATCACGTACATAAAAATTAATTTAACGTGAGTTCGATGGAAAGATAAATATAAATTTGAATTTATTGAAGAAGCATTAACAAACAGGCACGAACAATGCAAAAAGCATCGTTCGTGCCTGAGCGATTATTCATCAAATAAAGGAGTGGAGAAATATCTTTCTGCGGTATCGGGAAGAATGGTTACCACCGTTTTTCCTTTTCCAAGCTTTTTGGCAAGGCGAAGTGCTGCCGCCACGTTGGTTCCGCTGGAGATTCCGCACATAATACCTTCCTTGGAAGCAAGATCCTTTGAAATTTGGATTGCTTCTTCGTCTTTTACAATACAAATATCATCGTAAATATTTACGTTGAGAATTTCGGGAATCAATCCGTCGCCAATCCCCATCTGAATATGCGTACCGATGGAACCGCCCGAAAGGATGGCCGCGTGTTCGGGTTCAACAGCCCAGATTTCAATATCGGGATTTGCCGCTTTCAATGTTTCTCCGATGCCTGTGATCGTTCCGCCCGTTCCGATTCCCGAGCAAAATCCGTGAATCGGTTTTCCAACCTGTTGCAGTATCTCAACGGCAGTTTGTTCACGTTGAATCGCGGGATTAGCGGGATTTTCAAATTGTTGCGGTACGAAAACGTTTGGGTTTTCTTTTTTCATTTTTAATGCAGTTTGCATACATTCTTCAATGCATGCACCGATATTTCCCGAGTCGTGTACCAGAATCACGTCTGCGCCGTAATGCCGTACGAGCTTTCTTCTTTCCTCGCTGACGGAATCGGGCATAATAATGACGGTTTTATATCCTCTTACCGCACCGACGAGAGAAAGTCCGATTCCTTGGTTTCCGCTGGTGGGTTCAACGATGATGGTGTCTTTATGAATAAGCCCCTTTTTTTCGGCATCCAGAATCATGTTATATGCCGTTCTTGTTTTGATGGAACCGCCTATGTTCAACCCTTCGAATTTTACGAGGACTTCTGCCGAATTTTCTTCGCACATACGGGAAAGTCTGATTATGGGTGTATTTCCCAAAGCATCAAGTATTGAATTGCAAATCATGTATATATACCTCTGAAAGTTTTTGTGTTTATAATAGCTTATACAGTATACCACTGATTGTTACGGATTTCAACAGATATCTGAAATTAATTTCGATTTTTATAAAATTCTCCTCGCTTCTTGAAACAGTGATGGGAGCAAGTGAAAAATAAAAAGCCCACACGAAAATGGAGATGTCCTTAGCGGAGAAATCGCAAAATCTTTCACCAATACACGGTAGGGGCGAACTGTGTTCGCCCGCGGGAGACCGCAGGTCTCCCCTACGGATAATCAAAAGTTGATACGCAGAAAACAAATAGATCCCCGACAGATTAAAAAGTCTGTCGGGGTCAAATTTATTAACCAATATCAAAAAAGCAAGGAACTAAATGATGCGGCTTATACTTATCAATAGTTTCTACAATATGGGCTCTGATTTCTTCTAAAGAACAATGTTTCATATTTCTGTCATATATCATTGTTTCAGCCCACATATATTCGGGATTTTCTTTATCACCGTATCCTCC
>SVRL01000013.1 GCA_015064845.1 Oscillospiraceae bacterium
ACCGTTTTAGGGAGAATTAAGCATACCTGCGTCTTGATTTTTATAAGTTCATCGTAAGCACATAGCTACAAGTTTGCACAGGCGGTCAAGCTGCCCAAGCTTGTTTGCTTCTTTTTTGGAACTTTTTGCAAAAGGTCAGTATGTCATGTTTTAATTTCCTTTCATTAAAAATATTTTGTTTTCGCTCCCAAAAATCTTTCTTACTTGTGTAATCACAAAATTCCGAGAAATAAAAAGCACTACATATATATAATCTTATTTGGAGGGCAAAAAGTTTCAACTTTTTTGAAATGTTTACAAATTGTTCACAATTTAAGCGAATAATTTTGAAAAATGATTCGATATA
This sequence comes from Oscillospiraceae bacterium, assembly GCA_015064845.1. GTDB lineage: Bacteria > Bacillota > Clostridia > Oscillospirales > CAG-272 > QALR01. The sequence continues at coordinate 347 of SVRL01000013.1, forward strand.
AAACAAAAAAAGCGGGCAACGCCCGACGGATAACTGCTTGCTTTGCAAGCTGTGCGGATTTGCTTGCAATCTGTGTGCTCGCTGATCCTTGTTTTTCTTTTATCCAAACAATGCAAAACGGAGAGGTCGATTTTGCGCAATCTCCTATGGTACAAAAAAACGCATTGGCAAACCAATGCGTTTTTTTGATTTATAAAAGGAGAAAGTACGATGAAATCAATACATACCGCCCATACCTGCGCCTGCTGCGGGAGCTACGGGTTCGGGTTCTTTGATATCAACAACGAGAGCTTCTGTTGTGAGAACGGTTGCTGCAACGGAAGCCGCATTCTGAAGCGCACATCTGGAAACCTTGGTCGGGTCGATGATACCCACTTCAAACATATCAACGAATTTTTCGTTATATGCATCGAAGCCGTAACCGAAAGTATTTGCGCTTACGATCTTATCAATAACAACAGCGCCTTCAAAGCCTGCGTTTGCCGCAATCTGACGAACGGGAGCTTCAAGAGCTTTCAGAACGATCTGAACGCCTGTCTTTTCGTCGCCTTCCACAACGTCAAGAAGTTCTTTTACGTCGTTGATGGTGCTGAGGAATGCAACACCGCCGCCGCAAACGATACCTTCTTCAACGGCAGCCTTGGTTGCGTTGAGAGCGTCTTCGATGCGGAGTTTCTTTTCTTTCATTTCGATTTCGGTAGCTGCGCCGACTTTGATTACGGCAACGCCGCCTGCGAGTTTTGCAAGTCTTTCCTGAAGTTTTTCCTTATCAAATTCGGAAGTGGTGGTTTCGATTGCGGAACGGATCTGCGCAACGCGGGAAGCAATTTCCATGGGATCGCCGTTACCGTCAACGATGATGGTATTATCCTTGGTAACCTTAACCTGACGCGCCTGACCGAGTTCGGCAAGCGTTACGTCCTTGAGTTCCAAACCGATTTCGCTTGTGATAACCTGACCGCCTGTGAGGATCGCGATATCACGGAGCATTTCTTTTCTTCTGTCGCCAAAGCCGGGCGCTTTTACGGCTACGCAATTGAACGTACCGCGGAGCTTATTGAGAATCAAGGTTGTGAGCGCTTCGCCTTCGATATCTTCCGCGATGATAACGAGCTTCATGCCTGCTTTTACGATCTGTTCGAGAAGGGGAAGGAGATCCTGAATGTTGGAGATCTTCTTATCTGTGATGAGAAGGAGCGCATCGTCGATCACGGCTTCCATCTTATCGGTATCGGTTACCATATAAGGAGAGATATAGCCGCGGTCAAACTGCATACCTTCCACAACTTCACAGTAGGTTTCTGCGGATTTGGATTCTTCAACGGTAATAACGCCGTCTGCGCTGACTTTTTCCATTGCATCTGCAATGAAATTACCAACTTCTTCATCGCCTGCGGAGATTGCGCCTACGCGAGCGATATCAAGAGAGCCGTTTACTTTCTTGGAATTCTTCTTGAGGCTTTCAACCGCTTTATCAACGGCTTTGGAAATACCTTTTCTGATCACCATGGGGTTTGCGCCTGCCGCAACGTTTTTCATACCTTCGTTGATGAGCGCCTGTGCAAGAAGCGTTGCGGTGGTTGTACCGTCGCCTGCTGCGTCGTTTGTTTTGGTTGCAACTTCTTTGACGAGCTGCGCGCCCATATTTTCAGCGCCGTCTTCCAATTCGATTTCCTTTGCGATGGTAACACCGTCGTTTGTAATCAGCGGAGCGCCGTATTTCTTATCGAGAACCACGTTTCTGCCCTTGGGGCCCATGGTAATTTTTACGGTATCCGCCAGTTTATCAATGCCGTGCTGAAGCGCGTTTCTTGCTTCAACGCCGTTGAGAATTGTTTTTGCCATGACACTTTTCCTCCAAAATTATAATTATTCAACGATTGCGAGAATATCTTCTTCGGAAACGATGACGTATTCCACACCGTCAAGTTTGATTTCCGTTCCGGAATATTTGCTTGTGATAACCTTATCGCCGACTTTCACGGACATCGGAACAACAGCGCCGTCTTTCAATGCGCCGGGACCGACAGCAAGAACTTCTGCAATCTGGGGTTTTTCTTTTGCGGAAGCGGTCAGAATGATGCCGCTTTTTGTGGTTTCTTCCATTTCAACCATTTTGACAACAACACGGTCTGCCAAAGGATTCAATTTCATGATGGGATTACCTCCGTTTGTATTTATTGAAATTATTTTTGTCTTTACTTTTGGCACTCTTGGGTGCCGAGTGCTAAACGCTACGCTTATTCTAATACGAAATACGAAAAAAATCAAGCCTTTTTTGAAAAAAATTTCAAAATTAACACTAAATTCATAATTTTGACATAATCGAGTGCTAATTTTTTGTGATTACTGCAAAAAGCGGCGGATCGCTGCCGCCCGTTGCCGCAATATTGCAGTTTTTCCAAAATTGAAACTTCGTCCGACAGCGAAGCGCATTTACGCAATTTTCAAAAAATGAAAAATGGAAATTTTCTTCTTTTTTCCGCATATATATGAAATTCAGATTGATAAGATTTTTCGAACGGAACACAAAGAAAGGATTTTTGATATGGAATGGTTAGACCGTCTTTCGGAGGTCGGAATCGGTATTTTACTGCCGCTCATTATCGTTTGTTCAGGTTTTTATTTTACAAAATTTTTAGGCGGATTTTATCTGCTCCGTCCCGCAAGAACGCTCAGGCTGGCGCTTTCAAAGGAAGGTGCCGACGGTGTTTCTCCTTTGCGCGCGCTTTCTCTTTCCCTTGCAGGTACGCTCGGCGTGGGAAATATCACGGGAGTTGCCATTGCGCTCATGCTCGGCGGCGCGGGGGCTCTTTTCTGGATGTGGATTTCCGCTTTCTTTTCCATGATACTCAAATATGCGGAAATTGTGCTTGGCATGCGCCATCGAATTTATGAAAACGGAAAACCGCTCGGCGGTCCGATGTATTATATGGAAAATGGCATTGGCGGCAGATTCGGAAAAATGCTTGCATGGATTTTTGCGCTTTGCGGTGTGATCTCCGCCTTTTCCATGGGAAGTCTTGTGCAAATGAAAGCCGCTTCGGATGCCATTTCGGAAACCTTTTCCTTTCCCGCTTTGCTTTTCGGCATACTTGCGGCAATTCTTTGCGCGTTTTTACTTTTCGGCGGTTACGAAAAAATTTCTCGTCTGACCGCGTTTTTCATTCCCATGCTCAGTTTGGTTTATCTCGTGATGGCAGTACGCATCGTTTGGCTGGAATCCGAACGCATTTATCCGCTCTGCAAAGAAATTTTCCGTGAAGCGTTTTCTTTTTCTTCCGCTTCGGGAGGAATTTTCGGATTTTTAACCTCCGCCGCGCTCAGACAAGGCATTGCCAAAGGTTCTTTTTCTCATGAAGCAGGGTGCGGAACTGCGCCTCTTGCTCATGCGGGCGCGGAAACCAAAATTCCCGCCAAACAAGGAATCCTCGGAATCTTTGAAGTCTTTTTCGATACCGCCGTACTTTGTACGCTCACGGGATTTGTGATTCTTCTTTCCGATGAACCGCTTTCCGGGACAAACGGCATGAAGCTCGTAACGGATGCCTTTGCGCATTATTACGGCGCAAGCGCACGTTATATCATTTCCCTTTCCGTCATTCTTTTTGCGCTTGCTTCCGTCATCTGCTGGGGATATTACGGAAAAGCGATGCTTTCTTATCTTACCAAGTCCCCCACCGTTTCCGTCTTTTATATTCTGCTTTTCTGCGCCGTTTCCGCAATCGGAACCGTTATGACGGAAGGAACGGTCTGGCAGCTTTCCGATCTGACGGTAGCGCTCATGACGCTCATCAATCTTTCCGCCGTTTTCATGCTCCGCAAAGAAATCAGGGAAGAAACGGAAGCCGCAGGACTTTGTCCGCCACAAAAAAGGAATTGACACCAAAGCCGTTTTTTGATATAATAGAAATACAATGAATGAAAGAAAAAGAAAGGAATCACATATGAAATCCAAAGTTTATTTCACAAGAGATATCACGCCCGAAGCGGTTCTCCGTCTTTATGAAGCGCTGGACGTTACGCTTCCGGGAAAGATTGCAGTCAAGCTTCATTCGGGAGAAGTCGGCAATCAAAATTTTCTCCGTCCCGAATTTTTCATGCCGATCATGGAATCGGTCAAAGGCACCGTAACGGAATGCAATACCGCTTACAACGGCAAACGAAACACCACGGAAAAGCATTTGGAAACGCTCAAAGAACACGGTTGGAGCGAATACTTCCCCGTTGACCTTTTGGATGCAGAAGGAGAAGATATCGTTCTCGATATTCCGAACGGTGCTGTAATTCAGAAGAATTATATCGGCAATCATGCGGACAGATACGATTCCATGCTCGTTCTTTCCCATTTCAAAGGACATCCGATGGGCGGTTACGGCGGCGCACTGAAACAGCTTTCCATCGGCGTTGCTTCTTCCTTCGGCAAAGCTTACATTCACGGTGCGGGTGATCCGAAAAAAATCTGGACTGCCGATCACGATTCTTTCCTGCGCTCCATGGCTGACGCGGCAAGCTCGGTCATTGCTTTTTATAAAAACAATCTCGCTTACATCAACGTCATGAAAAATCTTTCCGTTGACTGCGACTGCTGCGCCGTTGCGGAAGACCCTTGCATGAAAGACATCGGTATCCTCGCTTCCCTTGACCCCGTTGCACTTGATAAGGCTTGTCTGGATCTCGTTTACGCTTCCGACGATCCCGGCAGAGATCATCTGATCGAGCGCATTGAATCCAGAAACGGTGCGCTGACCATCGATGCCGCAGAACAGGTCGGCTGCGGTTCCAAGGAATATGAATTGATTGAGATCTGACAGTGGACAACGACCGTAGGAAGTTGCTTGCATCTCTTAAATATGAAAAACGGACGGAAAACATCTTTTGCGATGCACTCCGTCCGTATTTTTTAATTTGAGGAAAATTGCTCAAATCAGCTCCGCCGTCGAGCAAAGCGGCAAATTGCAATGAACTGCGATACGGCGGCAGCTTCAAGCGGACGTTGTCCGCTACTTTTTCAGTTTACCGATAACTCTGCCGAAGCAGATGATCCTATCGTTATCCGTCAGACGGATATCGCCGTACATCGGGTTCAAAGAAATCAAGGAATTTCCTCCGTATTTCTTGAAATAGCTTTCGCCGTTGATCGAAAAGATACCCAGCTCGCCTTTGGAAATCTCATCCGCACCTTCCACGAGCAGAATATCGCCGTTTTCAAAGCGAGGCATCATACTGTCGCCGTAAACGCGGACGGCAAAATCCGCCGATTCCGTTTTGCTGTTCGTATAGATCGTGATTTCGCTGAACTGATCGCCGAACAGATAGGAGCCCGTACCTGCGGAAGCAGGGGTATCGTAAAGGCGTATTTTCCTCGTTGCGGGGACTTCGAGCGAATAAGGGGTGGAGGCGCGCTCTTTCAGCACGCGGGTATATTCTTTATTGATTATATAGGAAACCGCTTCCGCGCCGTCGGAATCAAGCTCCGCATATTTTTGAGTCAGCGTTTCGGGCAAGGAAAAGCTTTCTTTCTTTTCAAAGCCGAGCAACTCATCCACCGTACATTCAAAGGTTTGCGCAAGCGCAAGCAGAGTGGAAAGCTTGGGGTCTGTGGTCGCGCCGCTTAAAAGCTTATTGAGTGTGCCGACGGAAATTCCGGATTTCTCCGAAAGCGTTTCATTGGTAAAGCCGCATTCTTTTTTTCTCCGTTTGATATGTTCTAACCATTGCATGGACATCCCTCCTTGTAAAAATTATATTCTACGGTAATATTTTACCATCAATTATTGAATTTGTAAATAGTTTTTCTAAATTTTATCGTTTTTGGTAAAAATATTTTAAAAACCACTTGACAAATTACCGTTCAAGGGTGTATACTGTAGCCAGGAAAGCAACCGAACGGGCTGAACACATCGAAAAATCACGATTCGGTTTCTTCCGGAAAAGCAAAACGCATATCATTGATCATTCGGAGGTTTTTATGAAGTATTACGACGCGCGAATCATTGAAGGCTGCTGTGTTTTTTCTTACGAAGTGAAAACACCTGACCGTTCCGCAAAAAAAGGCGGAAAAAGAAAAAAAGCGGACAAAAACGCTTCATGGAAAAAAGCGCTTCTTCGCTTCATTCTCCTTTTGCTTCTCCCCTTTGCTTTCCTTTCGGAGTGCGCTGAAAAACTCATAACCGAAGTTCCCTGCCGTTTGCATAAATGCTTGCGCGAATGTTTCCGCTGTAAAGAACTGACCGCTTGTATACTTTCTGCCGTTTCCGCAAGCGCGCTGATTCCTTTGGCGCTTCTCCTGCTTTGAGCATAAAGCTTTTCTACCGTTTTCAAGATCAATTTTCAAAATTTTGTCGGGTTTTGATTTGGTCTTTCCATTTTTATCTCCTAAACAACAAAAATACGCCTTCAAAAGAGGCGTATTTTTGTATTTTCCGCGTCCCGACACTTGTGAAAAACCATGTGGAAAACAACGGGAAAACATACCAAACAGAAAAGATTTTTCAAATTTTCAAAAAAACTCCTCAAAAACTTTTCAAAATCGATGCAAAACTCTCTCGATGTGGAAAACTTTTCGGAACTTTTTTCAAAAAGTAATGCATTTTTCAAAAGTTTTTCAGAAAACCGCATTTGAATATCGCTCAACAAGAATTGGAGAACAAACGGGCGGTTGCTCGTAAAAAAACCGTTCCCATGACGAAAGCAAACGAAATCACGATTCAAAAAAAGCAAGCAACGCGCTTGAAAAAAATGAGTTTTCAAAGGGTTCGGCGCTTCTTTTTGAATATCGCACAAACGGATTTTTCATCCGTCGTTTTTTCTTCAAAATTGACAACCGAATGACGCCACAGGTAAGGTAAGAATAGCTTAATCCGTCGTAGACTTACCGCACTTTTTCCACAATTCGTTATCAAACGGCATTGCACGATTGTTTACGCTCCGAAAATTGCAGATCGTTCCTTCCCCGAACGCAGCTTTCGTCTTACGCAGATTGCGGTACGGCAGCTTTCCGCGATGTCATCCGTTCGGGTTCTCTTTATGCGGCAAAGGCTTTTTCTTTTTCTTCTTTGCAACGGAAAAGCCGAAATTTCCGATCTTCTTGCCAAGCTCGAAATATTCTCCGTGTGCAAAAGCCGTCAATCCCGCGCGGTCAAGGCAAAGCTTTCCCGAGCTGTCGAGCAGATTTTCATCCACGCTGATTCCGATGATATCCGCGATGAACATATCGTGCGAACCGAGCGGAACGATGCGTTCCGTTTTGCAATAGACAGACATCGGCGACTGCGCGATAGCCGGACAGGAAAAGTCTTCGAAATTTTCATCAAACTCCGCCGTCAGATTGCATTCTTTGAATTTATCTACCTTTTTTCCCGTTTTCATTCCGCAAAAATCGGCAGCTTTCGTCAGCGTTTTCGTCGTGAGATTGATGACAAATTCTCCGCTTTCCCGAATCAATTCGTATGAATGGCGGGAAGGGCGCACGGAAATATAGGTTTTCGGCGGATGCGTGCATAAAATGCCCGTCCATGCTACCGTGATGATATTCGGTTTGCCGTCTTTCCCCATACAGGAAATCATTGCGGGAGGCACGGGCGCAATCAAAGCGCCGCCTTTCCATTTCATTTTTGCCATATCGGTTCGATTCCTTTCTTTATTCACGATTTTTTCAGACGGAAATCAAGCTGTTCCGTTTGAAAACAAATAACACTCTTGACTTTATCTCGAAAAAGAGATATAATAGAAATATGGACTTCGATTTCATTATATCATAAAATTTGCGATCGAACAATATGTTTATATATTTTTTATAATTTTTACAGCATAGAAAAGAGGTGTTAAATATGGCTAAGAAAACCAAAGAGCTTTTCGTCCGCATTCTTTGCGGGGCATTGGCAGGTCTTTTTATTCTCAGCTGCGTTGCCATGCTCGCAATCGTTTAACTTTTGACAACAAGTATATTTTCAGGCATTTCGGAATCCTATCCCGTTGCCTCGAAAAATGATAAAAATGCAGTTAAGACATGCAAAAGGAGACTATCATGAAACAGTTCAAAAAAACTTTGGCTTTGGTGCTGGCTTTGATTTTCGTTCTGCCGGCGTTCCCCGTTTGTGCAGCCGAATCTGCGGCCGGCTTTGAAATTTCCGAATTCGATTACGGCTATCAAGGTCCCAAAGATACTCCCCTGCTCGTTATTCTCATTAATCTCGATCCGACCCTCAACGGCGAAAACGGAGAAAAAAACGAAACCATGCTTCGCCAGCAGGACCATTCCTATTGGTCGGAACTCTTTTTCGGCGATCATCCGAAAAGCATGAAATCTTATTTTGAAACACAGAGCGACGGAAGATTCCGTTTCACACCCGCGCTTGAAAATTGTGTCATTCCCGAAAAAAACAATGCGGCAAACGACGGCATTGTGGAAGTTTCCGTCAGCACGATCATTGATTCCGCTACCAAGGGCTCCAAATCTGACCCCGAACGTTACGCCGCGCTCGTTGCCGCTTATACCAAGGGCTACGTAAACTACGCTTCTTACGATAAAAACGGCGACGGTACCGTTACGGAAGACGAACTTGTTGTCGCTTTCATTACCGCAGGTTACGAATATACGAGAAACGGTTCCGATACTCCCAGCTATAACGCGCACAAATCCTCCTTCTCCCACAGCATTTACGGCACAACGGTTTCCACCGACTACGTGAAATGCGGAGAAATGATCAAAAATAACATACCTCTGACCGTTGGTTCCTTCTGCCACGAATTCGGACACGTTCTCGGCAACGGCGACCTTTACAATACGGGCAATCAGAACTGGGGCGGCGCGAACTCTCCGGCAGGTAAAGTTTCCGTTATGGCGGGCCACGGTTCCGCAGGCGCAAATACAAGCAAGGGCGAAAGCAAAGGTGCTTCTCCCTCCAATTTCGATCCGTATCATCTGACCGTTTACGGTCTTTACGATTATACCAACGTAGCCGACGGCACATATACGCTCTATTCCCGTCAGAGTTCGGAAGGCAAATATAACATTCTGAAAGTATCCACACCGAACCCGATGGAATATTACCTGATTGAAAACCGTTATTTTGATGACAGTTCCGAACATTTTGACAGTGAAACCAACTATGAAGGGACGAGAGGCATCATCATCTGGCACGTTGACCAGACCCTTGCCGACAACGGACGTAAAGGCGCCGGCATGGTAATCAATACCAAAGGCACCAATTCCGATATCGGCGTTGCGGCGCTTTCTCCCGTCAAAGTCTCCGTTGACGATGGCGGAACGCCTCACAATCCCGCAAGTTCAGGCGTTTTCAATAAAGCGGGGCTTATTTTCAATTGCCACGACTATGCGTTCCCCGGAAGCGGAACCTGGCATACGGGTCTTACCGCCGAAGAAGCCGAAAACTTTAATCTGAAAATTGAAATTCTTGACGATCCCGATCATGAAATGCGCATCAAAATCACGGGAGCCGTCAACGCTTCTCCCCGTTACACCTACGTTGTATCCAACAAAGAAACATCTTTGAATATCATCGGTCAGATTACCGACCTGAATTTGCAAACGCTGACTTCCCTCAGAGTGGAACTTTCCAAATCCGAAGATTTTTCCAATGCAATATCCGTTTCCCTGACTCCCACTGCCGACGGCAGATATTCACACACCTTTGAAAACCTTGAGCTTGGCAACACCTATTATTCGAGAGTGGTGCTCGGTACAAAAAACGGAGAATTCTCCAAAACGGAAAAAACCATGTTTTTAAAACCCGTCGAAGAAGACACCACGAAATACAATATCCGTTTCTTCCGCGGACTTTCCGCAAAGGATAAGGCGTATACCGTTACCGTCAAAGTCGGCGAACCTGCCGTTCTGAAATTCCCCATGACGAAAGCGGGTTACGTTTTCGCGGGTTGGTATCTTGACGAAGAATACACAAAATGGTACGACGTTTCCGTTCCGAAGCACGATCATGAAGATATCACGCTTTACGCAAAATGGGTGGAAGCCGATTCCGCCGCAAAACTGACCGTCAAGGGCGCAACGCTCGTCAATGAAAAGGTCGATGCTTTTGCATACGCCGGGGTCGGAGACGTTTTCCGCGAACCGACTGTTGTTCTGAATGAAGGAGAAACCGTTCTGTGGTTTGCCGATGCCGCTTTCACACAGCCGTTTGATTTCACAAAGACAGTTGAAAGCACCGAAGGCGTTACTATTTACGCGGCTGTTCTGAAAGCGGGACAGACGATTGAAGATTTGAAAAATTCCACGACTGAATCTTCTCAGACACAGGAACCCGTATCTTCTTCTCAAAATGAACAGCAAATGCCCGAAAATCCCGATGAAAGCGGTATTGAGATCATCACGGTCGTGCTGATTGCCGCCGTGCTTCTTGCCATTGCTGCCGCCGTTTTCGCTATGTGCGTCGTTTTGAAAAAGAAACATCAATAATCCGATGTGACGGAAGTCTGCTTTGCGCAGGCTTCCGTTTTTACAGCGCTTACAGAACGATAAATGACGGTTTAACGCAAGTTCGATAGAAAGATAAATTGTTCTTCCTTCAAATATTCCACTCGCCGTCAGGCGAATATCACTCTTTCAGAATATCACTGTGCGAAAGCACAATATCACTTGCCGTAGGCAAATATCACTGCGTATTTCCTTTCGAGGAAATACGCTAAATTCCCGTTTATCTTCCGATTTGCACGCAAAAACAAAGCATTTCATGTTTTTTTCATCATTTTTCTATTGTATTCGTTTGGTAATTATGGTATAATGAAACATCACATTTATTTTTTGAAAGGATAATTTATGCACTGGATTTTTTATATGATCATCGGCGCAGTCATCGTTTGGCTTTTGCTGACCGTTTTGATCGTCTGTAAGCTTTTTTTCGGTTCTCTGGGCAGAAAGAAAGAGAAAAAAACGGGGGTAGATACCTCCGGATTGGTTGCTTCTCTTGAACCTTACAAAGCAGAGATCGAAGAAGGAAAGAAATGGTTTTATTCTCAGAATTTGCGCAAAGCCGAAATCACGGCTTTTGACGGTATCACGCTTCATGCGGATATTCTGGAAACAAAGCAACCGCCCAAAGGTGTTCTCTTACTCATGCACGGTTACAGAAGCGCGGGACTCAGCGATTTCAATCTCGTTTTCCCTTATTACTTAAACCTCGGTTATCATCTCATCATTCCCGATCAGCGCGGTTGCGGACGTTCGGGCGGTAAATACATTACCCTCGGCATCAAGGAAAGATATGACTGTCAAGCGTGGGCAAATTTCGCCGTCGGTGAATTCGGAAGCGATCTTCCCTTGATTTTGGACGGTATTTCCATGGGTGCTACGACAGTTATGATGGCAAGCGCGCTTCCGCTTCCGAAAAACGTTAGCGGCATCATTGCCGATTGCGGATTCACGTCTCCCGATGAAGTCGTGCGCTCTGTTCTGAAAGCTACGCACATTCCCACCGTTCCCAATCTCTTTTTTGCGCGTATTCTGGCGCGTACGCTTGCAAAATTTGATTTCAAGGACGCTTCCACCATCGATGCCATGAAAAAATGTCATTATCCCATCGTTTTCATTCACGGAAAAAAAGACGATTTCGTTCCGTATGAAATGTCCGTACGCAATTTTGAAGCCTGCGCTTCCGAAAATAAAAAATTCTTCTCAGACGATAACGCAGGACACGGAATGTGTTACCTCGAGCGCAGAGAAGAATTACAGAAAGAACTTGAAATTTTCTTAGACGAATGTCAAAAATATTATCACGAAAGAAAGGATCTCAAATAAGTTATGATTAATCTTTTGGAAATTGAAAAAAACTTTTTAATCCCCCACATCAAAAAAGGCGGTGTTGCCGTCGATTTCACAATGGGAAACGGACACGATACGCTTTGGCTTTCCGAAGCCATGGGTGAAAACGGTAAGGTTTATGCGTTTGACATTCAGCCTCAGGCACTCGAAAGCAGCCGTAAACTGCTGGAAGCAAACGGCGCCGCTCCCAATTACACGTTGATTCTCGATTCTCACTCCAATGTATTGGATTACGTAAAAGAAAAAATCTGCATTGGTATGTTCAACCTCGGATTTTTGCCGGGCGGAGATAAATCCATCACAACCAAAAGAGAAACGACGATGATTGCCATTCGCGCCGCCATCGAGCTTTTGGATGCGGACGGCGCACTTCTGATTGCCGTTTATCCCGGTCATGAAGAAGGGACCATCGAAGGCGAGCTCATTGAACAAGAGCTTATGACGTTGAACCGCCGCGAGCTTTGCGCTTCCAAATTCAAAATCGTTAATTCTCCCACATCTCCCTTTTTCTTCCTCGTGGAAAGAAGATAAGCGGGCAAGGTTCGTTTTGCGCAATTTCCTATAACAGCACAAAAAGAATACCGCGCAACGTTTGCGCGGTATTCTCAAAATCAATTCTGAAAATATTCTTTGTATCGTTCAATACAGTGCGCAATGATCTCCATTGCTTCTTCTTTTCCCTGCACCTCATGCACTGCGGTTTCCTTCTGTTCCAATGCTTTGTAAACCGTGAAGAAATGGCGCATTTCATCAAAAATATGGATAGGAAGCTGGGAAATATCCGTATAAACGTTATATGTCGGATCATTAAAGGGAATGGCAATGATCTTCTCGTCGTTTCTTCCGTTATCGATCATCGTGATTACGCCGATGGGATAACATTCCACGATCGTCATGGGGTCGATGGGTTCGGAACAAAGCACAAGCACGTCGAGAGGGTCGCCGTCATCGCCGTAAGTTTTGGGAATGAAGCCGTAATTTGCGGGGTAGTGTGTGGATGTATAGAGGATTCTGTCCAAACGGAGAAGTCCGCATTCTTTGTCCAATTCGTATTTCTTCTTGGAACCTTTCGTAATTTCAATTACGCTTACAAAATTTTCGGGTTTGATTCTGTCTTCACGCATATCATGCCAAATATTGCTCATTTGAATATACCGCCTTTCATTTCTTTATGATCTCATTTTATCACAAAAACAAAGCTTTGTCAACGATATCATCGAAAAGGAGGAACCCCGTGACCGAAAACGAACGTTTTATTTCTCTCGTCTGCGATAAGATTCGCAGAACGGAAAGCGCATATATGCTGACAAGAACCAATTTTCTCAATCTCTCCGAACGAAGTCTTGCCGCCGCGATTTGCAAAGAAAACGGCGCAAAGCCTTTTTTCTGGGGCGGATTTCCCGAAGCGGAGCGCACGGTTCTTTTTCTGCTTCCCGACTATATGGAAGCGGATGAAAATTTTCCCGATGAAGAAGACAATCCGCTTTGTCTTTTGCATTGTAAAATCCCTTCGGGCGCAAAAGCACTGACACACAGAGATTATCTCGGCTCTTTGCTTGCTTTGGGCATTGAGCGCGAAGTGATCGGAGATATTCTGGTCAGAGAAAACGGCGCGGATATCATCATCCTGAAAACCATTGCCGATTACTTGCTTACAGGTTATGAAAAAGCGGGACATATTCCTTTGAAATGTGAAATTCTGCCAATCGAAAAGCTTGTTCCCCCCGAGCAGAAAACCGTTACCGTCCGTGAAAGTGTCGCTTCCGTCCGTTTGGATAGTATCATCGGCGCGGTGTTCGGTTTTTCACGCACGGTTGCCTGCGAGCATATTAACAGAGGTCTTGTTTTTGTTAACGACACGCAAATGTCAAACCCCGATGCCAAACTAAATATCGGCGATAAAATCGTCGTCCGCGGTTTCGGAAAAGCGTATTTCAAGGAAATCGGCGGCACCACGAGAAAAGGCAGACTTTCCGTTCTCTTTGAAAAATACATCTGATGAAAGGGAAAAAGAAATGAAATTTTTTACCTGTCCGATCTGTAAATCCCCTTTTGAACAAAAAAACCGTTCTCTCATCTGTCCCAATCGCCATTGCTTTGACCTTTCCAAAAAAGGTTACGTCAATCTGCTCCGTCCTTCGAAATCGGGTACCGTTCGCCACGGCGATGATAAATTGATGGTTTCCGCAAGAAGCGCATTTCTCGGCGCGGGATTTTACGACATGCTTCGGGACACTTTAACGGAAAAAATCACGTCTTACGCAAAAGAAAATACCGTTCTGCTGGACGCAGGCTGCGGAGAAGGTTTTTATACTTCGCACATCCGAAAAGCACTCGGAGAAACCGCTTCCGTTTACGGCATTGACGTTTCCCGCGATGCCGTTCACGCCGCTTCCGTTCGGGATAAAAATCTCCGTCTTGCCGTCGCAAGCATTTTCGATCTTCCCGTACCGAATGAAAGCATTGATATTTTAGTCAATTTATTTGCTCCTTACGATGCAGGAGAATTTTCCCGTGTTCTGAAACAAAACGGTGTTTTGTTCCGTGTTTTCCCGAAAGAAAGACATCTTTGGGAGTTGAAATGCACAGTTTATGACACACCGTATGAAAATGAAATCGACACCTTGGAGCTTGAAGGCTTTACGCTGACGGAAAAAGCCGAAATTACATTCCCTTTGCATTTGGATAAACAGGAATATATCGACACCTTATTCAAAATGACGCCTTATTATTATAAAACGAGCCGCGAAGGACAGGCAAAACTCGCCGCGCTTTCCTCTTTGGAAACCCACGCGGAATTTTTGCTGGTTGTTTATAAACGAACAAAATAAAATCGGCGTGGAACGGTAAGTGAGAATTTAATGGCTCCCTCCGAGAGGGGGCTGTCATCCGCAAGGATGACTGGGGGAGAGTGCGTGCAATAAAGGTCGATTTTGCTTATGTTGACAAATTTTTATCAAAACCATAATGGCTCGCCGGGCTCCTTCCGTCAACCTCACGGTTGCCACCTCCCTCCCGAGGGAGGCTTATAAACATTCATTTATCGATCTATTAAACCTACAGAAACAAAGGAGTTTTTTATGGATTACATCATCCGTGGTTTAACGTTTGCGCTCATACCGCTCATTGTCAGCGGTGTATTGGCAGTTTTACGCCGACCGAAAAAGCCTGAAAAAGGCAAGGTTTTCATGCCGAAATTCTTTGCGATTTTGGGATCCATTTGTTCCGGTATTTTTCTGATTCCCACGTTCATTTGTGCATTTTCGGATGAACCGATATGGACAGCAATCGTATTTCTCTTATTTTCCATGCTCGGCGCATCGCTGATCGTCGCATATATCAATTGCAGAATCTCTTATGATGAAGACGGATTTACCGCAAAAAACTTTTTCGGCATTAAAAGACGATTCACTTACGATCAGATCACGGGAATCAAAGAAAATATGCACGAAACCTACCTTTATATGGGTAAGAAAAGAATTATGATTGACGAATTTGCCGTGGGCGGATGGGAATTTATAGCGTTTGCCCACCAGAAACACCGTGAGCTGCACAAGAAACCCATTCCGAAAATACAAAATAAAAAGGATATTTTCAACGGTAACATCGAATCTTCGGGTGAAATGCTGTTTGGATTTATTTTGATTGGTATTCTCGGTATAGGCTTACTAATCTTTATGACCTGTTTTGTTTTTCTACCAAGTACGCCAAACAATACGATTGAACAACAAACGGTATTTCAATCCTACACAAAACAAGACCGCGATTGGATTTTGGAATCTGCCGACGGTCAAATTTACAGAATCAAGTTTACAGATTCCGAGTTTGATGCCGATTTCATTCCTTCTCTCTGCGACGGAAAAACAGTGTATACAACGTATTCCAAGAAAATCGAGCCAGATCATGAGGAAAATTATTACGGTATAGAAGCGATTATGGCTGACGGAGATTACGTTTTGACTTTTGAGGAAACCGCTCGCCTGAACACACAGGAATACTGGCCTCTTATCATATTTGTCGGACTTGTGTTCACTTTGCCGGCTTGCCTGTTCATCATATTCGGCATCAAGGTTGGACGCAATCCCACAAAGTACAGTCCAAAAACTGTAAAAATTTTCTTCAAACCCCAATACGTGAAAAATTACTCTGAGGTAAAAAGACAATATGCGCTGAAAAAACGAAAATAAAATTTTCGGTTTAGATTTCCCTATCTATTGATTTTCATTCTAAAATATGATATCATAATTAAGATATTATTTGCAATATCTCAAAATTTATATAAAAACGGAGGATATCCACATGAAAGTAGTACTTTTAGCTGACGTAAAAGGTCAGGGTAAAAAAGGTCAGGTCGTCAACGTTTCCGACGGCTATGCGAGAAATTTCCTTTTCCCCAAAAATCTCGCAACACCTGCAGACAACAAAATTCTGAACGAATTGAAAGGTAAAGAAGATTCCAGACTTCACAAAATCGAGCTGGAAAAGAAAGCGGCGTACGATACTGCCGAAAAGCTCAAAACCATCTCTGTCAAAATCACTGCGCAGGCAGGCTCCGACGGCAGGATCTACGGTTCCGTTACTTCCAAGGAAATTGCGGAACAGCTCAAAAAACAGCATAACATTGAAATCGACCGCCGTAAGATCAACCTCGTTGATCCCATCAAAGCATTCGGCACTTATCTCCCCGAAGTGAAGCTTTACCCCGAAATCACAGGTCAGATTCGCGTTGTCGTTACCGATAAATAAGATTTTAACCGTTGCAATCGGCGCTTACGCCGATTGCAAACCCATTTTTAACAAAACACGATTGGAGCGTAAACATTTATGGCAGATATGCAGAAAAATCTTCCCTGCGCGTTGGAAGCGGAACAGTCCGTTTTAGGTTCGATTTTAATTGACCCGAACTGTTTTGCCGATCTGACGGAGATCATTCACGCAGATGATTTTTATTTGGACGAACACGGCGAAATTTTTTACGCCATGCAGGATCTTTTTGCAAAAAGCCGTGAGATCGACCTTGTAACTTTAATTGATACTTTGGTTTCCCGCGGTGTTTACAACGAAGAAGAAAGCAAAAAATATATCAAAATCATTGCGGAAACCGTTCCTTCTGCCGCAAACGTACTCGACTATGCAAAAATCGTCAGAGAAAAGAGTCTTTTGCGTTCTCTGATCGGCGCGGCGGATGAAATCCGCGAAACCGCATTTTCCGCGCAAGGCGACGTGAAAGATATTATCGACAGCGCGGAAGCCAAGGTATTTTCCATTGCGCAAGGCAGTGAATCCAAGGGCTTCGTTCATATTCGTGAAGCCATCAGCCGTACGTATGAAAGATTGGACCTTCTGGCAAGAGATAAAGATGCCGCTTCGGGAACGCCGACGGGTTTTTCCGCGCTTGACCGCACCATCGTCGGTCTCGGTGAGGGTGACTTGGTTCTCATCGGCGCGCGTCCCGGTATGGGTAAAACGAGTTTTGCCATGAACGTGGCAACCAATATCGCAAAAAGCTCACAGAAAAACGTCTGTGTTTTCTCGCTTGAAATGTCGGCGGAACAGCTTGCTTCCCGTATGCTTTCCAGTGAAGCGCTCGTTGACAGCTATGCCATCCGTTCGGGAAATCTGACGACGGATCAATATAAAAAACTTGCCGATGCCGCCGCTGATCTTTCCGAAAGCAATATTCTCATTGATGATACCACGGGTATTACCGTTACCCGTATGAAAGCAAAGCTTCGCCGCGTGAAAAATCTGGGGCTTGTCGTCGTGGACTATCTCCAGCTCATGCAGGGCGAACGCAACAGCGATAACCGCGTATTGGAAGTCGGTGATATTTCGCGCGGACTTAAAATTCTTGCCAAGGAATTGAAGATTCCCGTCATTTGCTGCGCGCAGCTCTCCCGTGGTCCCGAAAGCAGAACGGATAAAAGACCTATGCTTTCCGACCTTCGAGATTCGGGTGCAATCGAACAGGACGCTGATATCGTTATGTTCCTTTACCGCGATGAATATTATAAAGCGCCCGCTGCAGGCGAACAAAGCGTTGCGGAATGCATCGTTGCAAAAAACAGACACGGTTCAACGGGTACGGTAAAGCTCGGCTGGATCGGACAATTCACAAAATTTATTACGCAGGATCTGGAACATGAAGAAAGCTGAAACGAAAAACGTGCTTGAAAAAATGAACCGTTTATCGAAACGGTACGATTTTTATCGGAACAACGAAAAAACCCTCGTCGGATTTTCGGGCGGCGCAGATTCCGTTACGCTTCTTCACGCGCTCCATTCCATACTCGGCAAAGACCGCGTTGCCGCCGTGCATATCAATCATATGCTCCGCGGCGCGGAAGCGGATGCCGATGAAGCGTTTTGCAGGGATTTCTGTCAAGAGAGGGAAATCCCTTTTCTTTCCCGAAAAATCGATGTTTTATCTCTTTGCGGCGGAAGCTCCTTTGAAGAAACTGCAAGAAACGTTCGGTATCAAGCATTTGAAGAGGCGGCAAAGGAATTCAATTGCTCGACCGTTTCTCTTGCCCATACGGCAAGCGACCATCTGGAAACGCTTCTCTTTCATCTTTGCCGAGGCGCGGGAGCTTCGGGACTTTCGGGAATCCCGCCGAAAAGACCGCTCGGAAACGTAACCGTCGTCCGTCCGCTCTTAGACGTAACGAGAGATGAAATTTTGGCATATATTGAAGAAAACAGACTTTCCTACCGCACGGATTCCACCAATACGGACACGGCGTATACGCGCAATTTTATCCGCGCGGAGATCGTGCCGCTCCTGCAAAAGATCAATCCCGCCGTACAGGAAAATGCACGCTCGGCTTCCGATTCCGTTTCTGAACTCCGTGCATATGCGGAAGAATCCGCAATGGAATTTTTGAAAGCGCATGCAAAAGAAGGTGCCGTTTCCGTTCAGGCGCTTGCAACGCTTTCCTCTGCCGTCCGTTATCCTGTGCTGGAATCTCTTTATAAACAAGCAGGCGGAGAAACGCTTCCCCGTGCGCAAGCATTGGCAATCGAAGAAATGATTTTGCAAAGAAAAACAGGGGCTTCCGTTTCTCTTTCGGGCAATCTGACGGCGCGCTTGGATGGGGAAAGCCTCAGGTTTTTCCACAGTCATGTGGAAAACGGCTTTGGTTTATGTGAAAAGTTGTTGGAAACAGGAAAAAATCAAATCACGGCAAACAGTTTTATTTATATCGGACAAATTCCCGAAAGCGAATATGCAAAAGAAAATTTTTCTTTTTGCGCAAAAATCAAAATCCATGAAGCTTCTCTTCCCTCTCTTTACGTCCGTGAAAGACAAAACGGAGAGGCTTACCGTTTCGGCGGTATGACGAGAAAACTCAAAAAATTACTTTGCGGAAAAAGTCTTGCCGAAAAAAACCGCCCCGTTATTTGTGATCGGGACGGTATCATCTGGCTTCCCGGTTTTCCCGTTGCGGATGGGAAAGAGGGAGAGATTTCGATATATTATGTGGAGATATGATGAAGAAAATTATTACAGTAAGAAAAAATGAAAAACATCGGATCGGTATTTCTCTTTTTATGATAGCCGTTGGCATTCTTGTCGGAATCATCAGCATTTCCGCAAAAAGCTTGCCGATTACCTTATTGACTTTGCCTTTCTTCTTATTGATTTTTATTCTATGGTTTTATTATGAAACATGGCAAATCATCTTTGAACAAAAAAAGATTTATAAGAAAGTTTTCTTTCTGCGCTTCAAGCAGTATTCTTATTTTGAAATCAAAGACGCGGTAATTTGGCATTCATATACGGAAAATCAATGTATCACCGTATCTTTTTCGGACGGAAAACATCTGCAATTCCGACTTACCGATGAAAATGCAAAGATCGCAATTTCCCGCATATCTTCTTACCGCACGGTAAGAACAAAATTCTGACCATTTCCTATAGTTCAAAAACATCCCGACAGACTTCATAAGCCTGTCGGGATTCGTTTCATTCTGTTCGACATACAAAAAAGTTATTTTAGACTATCCGCATTTTCCACACGGATATTTTCGACATTTCCGCATTGAATGCACGTATCGCAAAATACCCTTGCGTACCGCGGCTTCATCTTTTTTTCATCAGCCAATGGAGTAAAACCAATAAAATGCGCGCCTGTCATCAAGCGTCCCGTTACCAATTCTCCTCCGCATTTACTACATTTGTTTTCCATGAAATATTGCCTCCTTTAAATTCTCAGTTAACATTCTGTTTTTATTATATCGGGTTAACCCTTGTTCCCATTCTTCCGTATATCATTCATCGTAATACCAGATCCAAATTGAGAGCACGCGCTGTTCGCTCTTTCAACATTTGTAGGGACAGGATGCATCGCCTGTTTTGCGTACAAATCGTTATGAAATATCCCCCGACACTATTGTAGTCAAAACTTTGATATCTTGGTGTTTTTCTCTTTTTTCATTCATCCATTGTTATCTCCCACATTATTATAACATAAATCGGCAGAGAAATAATATCCCTGCCGAAAATTGTACCTATTTTTTATAATTCATACCCCAGCGCAAGGAGCATTTCTCTTGCGGATTCCACGGAATCAATTCCCGTTCTGTTTTTGACGGGCGCAAATTCATGTTCTCTGAGGATTTCATACGCAAGGCAGGAATCCATACGTTCCACGAGGTCGGTGGCGAGCATTTCGTATTTGAAGCCGTTTTCCGTTTCGGGTTTTACGTATTCTCCATCCCGATAATACGGAATTTTTTTGCGCGCTCTGTGCACGGGAAGCTTCAGAGAAAGCGTTTTTTCCATTTCATCCACACGGAACAGATAATTCAGAATCACACCGTATTCCATTTCTTCCGTGGAAACGGATTTTTCTTTCTTCAAACGGTCAAGTTCAAAATATTCAATCACGGCAGGACGGTCATTATTTTTGCAAATCAATCCAATGCGTTCGTCGGGACTTATTTTTTTCACAACCTTTGCGCCGCTTGCGGCGTTTTCTCTGATAACCGCACCGATAAAACGGGGATCTGCCGTTTTTTGCAAAACGTTGTCAATGGCAATCACATTGAACCATTCCACGCCGTTTTCTTTCACGTCATTCAAATAACCTTCGAAAACAAGAGAAGAAAACCAACCGCCGTTTCCATCGGGAGAAAGCACCAAAGAAGACGGAGAGTTTTGATAAAGTTTGCCTTCAAGATCCGTTGCGGGCGCCATAGTCTGATTGAAAAAGCGTACTGCGGAAGGCTCATAACCGAAAAAAGAATGCTCTTGCAAAAAAGCTTCGATTTCCTCACGGTTAAAAACACTGGTCATAATATAAACGGGAAACCAGTTACCCGCTCGTTTGGCAACCTCACAGAGACGGCCGAAATGAAGAGAAAAGATGGGAATTTCTTTGGTAAGACCGATGTTGAACATACCCTTTGCATGAGAATAACCGAGTCTGGTTCCCTGACCGCCGCAAAGCAAAACAGCGCCGATCTTACCTTCGGCAATCGCATGAAGTCCGATCGTTTCGAGTTCGTTTTGTTCTTTTTCCGCGCGCGCCGCATAAAAAATCGGGATCGGCGCAAGAGTTTCATACGTTTTTTCTTCAAAATGCTTTGCTCTTTCAAAAATCTCAAAATCAACTGCCAGAAGCTCTTCGGAAAAGCGGAGCATTTCTTCTTCGGACAGGTCTTCCCATGCGGAAAGCAGATGTTCCTGACCGTATTCGTTCAAACGTTTTTCAAGGGTTTTGTCAAGATGGGATTTCATATAAGCATTCGCCTTTCTTTATTTATGGGTAAAAGCCGAAAATTCCTCAAAAGCGTAATCTATTTTATACTGTAGGGAATTGCTCAAAATTGACCTCGCCGTTTTCCATTGTTTGGCTACAGAAAAAAATACGATAGGCGAGCACACAGATTGCAAACAAATCCGCACAGCTTGCAAAGCAAGCAGTTATCCGGTGAGCGCACAGATTATAACCAATCCGTTGCCCACTATTTTTTTCTTTCCAATAAATATTTTGCAAAATCCGCTAAGATTGCACTGTTTTCATATTTTTCGATTGCACTGACAGCAGCCTCGGTTTTCTGTTTTGCATACGTAAAAGCTTCTTCGACACTCATTTCGGTAAGGAAAGTCGTCTTCTGCATTCTCTCATCCGCATGAACGCGCTTGCCGAGTGTAATGTCATCGCTCGTGGCATCCAGAATATCGTCAATGACCTGAAAAGCAAGGCCGATATTTTCCGCATACAAAGCGGCATCCCGCATGCGTTCATCTTCTTCGGAAGCGATTCCCGCCGCGTAACAGCCGAGCAATGCCGAAGCGATGATCAAAGCACCCGTTTTTTTCGCGTGCATTTTCAGCAAAAGCGGAAAATCCACGGGATTCTTTTCTCCGAGCAGGTCGATCTGCTGACCGCCCATCATACCGAAGCCGCCCGCATTTTTCAAAAGCATTGCCGTTGCGCCAAGCGCGATTTCAGGACTCACGAAAGGATTTCTCGCCGCAAGCTCATAACCCTTGGTAATCAGCGCATCGCCTGCCAGAAGCGCGATATCTTCTCCGAAAACCACGTGATTGGTGGGTTTCCCTCTGCGCAGGTCATCGTTATCCATGCAAGGCATATCGTCGTGAATCAGCGATGAAGCGTGAACGCATTCGATCGCACAGGCAAAGGGGAGCGCTTCCTTTGCCGTTCCGCCGAAAAGACGGCAAAATTCAATCACAAGAAACGGACGGATTCTTTTTCCTTCCGAAAGCGCGCTGTAGCGCATGGCTTCGTAAAGCACGGAAAGATCTTCATCTGGTGTTTCCAGATAACGCGCCAAAGCATCCTCCACGAGAGAGGCATTGATTTTCATTTGCGTTTTCCAATCATTTCTCATTGTGCAGCACCCTCCGTTTTGATAAAATCGGTTTCTTCAAGCGTACCGTCTTCGCCTTTTTGTAAAATTTTCACTTTTTGTTCGGCCGTATCCAACGCTTTCGTGCAATACTGGATCAGTTTTACGCCTTCTTCGTAAAGCGAAAGGGTTTCATCCAGCATGGCTTCTCCGCTTTCCATTGCTTTTACAATCTCCTCTAAACGCGCAAGCGAGGATTCAAATGTTTTTTTCTTTCTTTCCGCCATTTTTCGTTCCCTTTCTCAAATAATCTGATTTTTTTCGGACTTGATTTCTTTTACCTCTGCGCGAACCGTTCCGTCCGTCAGCATAAAAGAAATTTCATCCCCTTCGTGGATCTGTTCCACGCTTTTGATCAAACGGTTCTTTTCATCAAAAACCGCGCTGTAACCTCTCGTAATCACCGAAAGCGGATTCAACGCTTCCAATTTTGCCGTTTCTCTTTGAAAACGAAGTTTTTTTGCCGCAAGAACGGCCTCCATGCGGCTTTGGAGCATACGTTCCGCCATCAGAAGTGCCATGCGTTTATCATCCAAAAGATTCATGGGATCCTGCATAACACGGGAAGCGGAAAGTCTTTTCAGTTTTTCTTTTTCTTTTGCGATATGACGGGAAACGGCAAATGAAATTCTTTCGTTTGACCCCGAAATCATGGTCCTCAGTTCATCCCTGTCGGGGACGGCAAGCTCTGCCGCCGCAGAGGGTGTCGGCGCGCGAAGATCGGCGGCAAAATCGCAAAGCGTGAAATCCGTTTCGTGTCCGACGGCAGAAATGATCGGAATTTCCGAAGCCGCAACCGTTCTGACGAGATTTTCATCATTGAATGCCCAAAGGTCTTCGATAGAACCGCCGCCGCGCCCAATGATCAGAACGTCCGTATTTTTCACGGCATTGAAATATCGGATACCGCGAATCAGACTTGCGGGTGCATCCGCGCCCTGCACGAGTGCGGGATAAAGAACGATCTCACAAAGAGGAAATCTTCTGCCCAGAATGTGAATCATATCACGGATGGCGGCACCCGTCGGAGACGTGATAATACCGATTTTTTTCGGGAGTCCGGGCAACGGTTTTTTACGCGCCTCCAAAAAAAGTCCTTCTTTTTCCAACTTGGCTTTGAGCTGTTCGTAAGCCATATAAAGCGCACCCACGCCGTCGGGTTCCATCACGTCAACGTAGATCTGATACTGACCGTCGCGCGGAAATACGCTGACTCTGCCCCCCACGACCACGCGCATACCGTTTTCGGGTTTGAATTTCAGTTTGGAAGCATTGCTCCGAAACATGACTGCCCGAACGGCTCCGCCCGCATCCTTGAGCGAAAAATAAAAATGTCCCGTTTTATAATGATTGGTAAAATTGGAAATTTCGCCTTTGATATAAATATTCCGCAAAATTTCATCATATTCAAAAAGCATTTTGATATATTCGTTGAGTTCCGAAACGGAAATGATTCTTTTTTGCATATCGGCTCCTTTCCAAGTGTATTTTTCCTGCAAATTCGATGGAATTGATGTAACGGTCAATGATTGTTTCGAAAGTTAGTTGAGGTTTGTGATGAGATTCTATCTCTCGTTAACACTTCGCTCCAGAATGACAGTACGGAGCGTTTGTCTGTGTGCCGTCAAAACAATTTTACATTCTTCATTCTTCTAAATTCCCGTTTATCTTTCCATATCTTTATCCATTCAGGTTATCGAACATTTCTGATATTATCTTGTTTCTCTCATATATTTTTCCAGACCGAGATAAGCGGTGCCGACGGCATTATCGGAAGAAAGCGCCGTATCGGCAAAAAGGACGTTCGGAAGCGATTTTGCAAGCATTTTCTTGATGATTTCATTGCGCATAACGCCGCCCGCATAAATAATGGGAAGTTCGGGATAGCGTTCTCTTGCCGCCTGCGACATGGAAAGAATGGTTTTTCCCGCAAATTCAATGGCAAAACGGGCAATATCTTCCGCTGGAACACCGTCCTTTTGCATTTTCAAAGCCACGTTTTCCGCGCCCGAAATATTACAATCCGCGCCCTTCACGCAAATTTTAGCCGGAATCTTTTTGGCTTTGCTTTGCAAAGCCAGCTTTTCGAGTTCTCCGCCGCAGGGAAACGAAAGTCCGAGCATAACACCCACTCTGTCTACAAGCTGTCCTGCGGAAATATCTTTGGTGCAGCCGATGATCTCCGCGGAAAAGCCGATTTCATCGTTCGGCTCGGCGTAAAGCAATTCCGTAGTACCGCCCGAAGCGTGAAATGCCAGAAACGGCGATTTTCCCACGTTTTCATTTCCGCAAGTCTTTACCGCTGCCATCAGATGTCCTGCCTGATGGGAAAAACGGTAAATCGGAAGATCCAGAGCGGAAGAAATACTTTCCGCAGCCGACTGTCCCGCCAGAAAACAAGGCATATAAGAGCCTTCCACATCGCGTGGGTACGCGCTGTACGCCACGGCATCGAGTTTGCCCATCGGTTTGAGTGCGCGCATCATTTCGGGTAAATTGACCGTATGCAAAAAAAGCGCGTTGCTTTGTCTAAGCCCGCACTCTCCTTTGCCGACGGATAAAATTTTTCTGCTCTGGCGGAACCCGTCCTCCGAAACCAAAGCAACAGACGTTGTATAATTACTTGTATCTATACCGAGAATGTTCATTTTGACGTTTCTCCCAAAGATTTGGAAACGGAGTTCAAAATACCGTTGATGAAACCGGGAGCTTCGTCGGTGTCGTAAGCTTTTGCAAGCTCAACCGCTTCATTCAAAGCAACAGGCTTGGGAACATTGGTATACATCAGTTCGTAAGCACAAAGACGAAGAATGGAGAGCGACATTCTGGAAATGCGTTCCAATGCCCATCCCTTCGCATGTTCTTTTATTTTTTCGTCAATTTCAGACAAATGTTCAACCGTACCGCAAAAAAGCGTTGCAGCAAAATCATTTGTTGGAATCTCTCCTTCCGCGCAAACCAATGCAAAGTGCATAGTGGGGTCTGCCTCCGTATGAAAACCAAAGCTGTAAAGTGCTTTCAACGCACATTCTCTTGCAGCACGGCGTGTGATCGATGCCATAATTTCCTCCTTAAACCTTCGCGTGAGCGAATAAAAAGACATATTTTTTAATTTCCGTCTTTTAGGTCTTTATATTATACCGCGTTTTCAAAAAAATGTCAAGATAAAGAAAGAAAGTGTAAAGAAAATATAAACATTTTCTATCATTTTACCCTATATTTTCCGTTATATTCTTCTATTTTCGTATATATTTTCTTATTTGAAACACATCCGAAACGCAATTGGAAATTTATGGCGGGCATATAAAATGATGCATCGGAAAGATATAATAAAACTTTATTTTCTTCGCATTTTCTTCAGCTTGACGAACAGACGGCTTCTTGTTCTTTCAAAAAAATTATCCACTTCGGGATACGGGAGATACGAACCGCGCACACGCTCGCAGAAAAAACGGTTCATGCGTATCTTAATACCGTCTGCTGAGCAATGGCACTTCCTCCGTCTCGTTTCCTTTTTCAATATTCCGATTTACCGTTTGCTTCTCTTTACTCATTTCTTCCTCCTTGTTCGTTGCTATAAGCGCGAAAATAACTGTTTCTGTATTTATAAGTATATCTGCATAAAAAAATATCAATTGTTTATCGAAAACTTATCCGAATATTTATCAGACTATATACGACAAAACGAAAGCACAGGGATCGTTATGAGTGATATTCGCCTGACGGCGAGTGGAATATTTGAAGGGAGAACATATTTGGGGATGAACTTGTAAAAATAGCAGGAAATCTTGCTTAATTCGACCATTTTAGGGAGAATTAAGCATACCTGCGTCTTGATTTTTATAAGTTCATCGTAAGCATATAGCTACAAGTTTGCACAGGCGGTCAAGCTGCAAGGTTGTTTGCTTCTTTTTTGGAACTTTTTTCTTGCAAATCAAGAAAAAAGTGAATCTAAACAATCATTTGTCTTTCCATCGAATCCGCGTTAATATAAAAAAACAAAAAAGAGAGCACTCTGCGCCCACACGCTTTGTTCTCTCTTTATTTTTTCTTTAACAAACCAATCGGGAAAACCAAGGTTCACACGGCTTACTGATTGTTTTCCGCATATCTGGCAACGTCGCCGACCGTTACAAACGTAACGACAACATCATCGGGAACCACAATGCCGTATTCCTCTTCAATGGTCATCAACATTTCCACAACGTCCAAGGAATCCGCGCCGAGATCGCTTATGATATTGGTATTTTCATCAATGGTATCAATATCCACTCTCAACTGTTTTGCAAGAATTTCTTTAATTGCTCCGAGCATATCCATAATAATTTTCCGCCTTTCCGTAACATGGCAGCCGCGCTGCCGAATTTTTGTAATCACATTATATACGATTACGTTTCGTTTTTCAAGTATATTCGCAAAATATTTTCTTTATCCCTTTTTTTTCGTAAAATCAAAATGAATTTTTGAAAAGAATGAATTCAAAATATATCTTCTTCCGTTTCTTTCTTTGAGCAAATTTTATTTTTCAGATGCAAAACCATCGCTTCATTCGGTTCAAACACCACGGCGGCAACCTTTCCGTTGAACTCAAAGAAAACGGTATAAGAAACGTCCGGAAGTAAGGATTGGCAGTAATTATAGCGATAGGAAGCTTTTGGCGCAACCGCAAGGAAAGCTTCTTTCTGTTTTTTTGTTTTCGGTGTTTTTTCGATGGCAAGCAAAGTGGAAAGCGAAAGACAGCAAACCGTTTGCGTGCGCTTACCCATACGTTTGGTAATGATAAAATTTTTTTCATCTATGGTATAGCAATACGAAGAAAGATGATAACGGTTCAAAAGTTCAAAACTGAAAATATAAATTCCGATAGCAATCAATTGATAAAACAAACGGTAACTGACATCCAGCACCGCCGCACCGATCAAGCCCACACAGGAAATGACGAGAAAAACGATGGAAAGCCGTTTTCCTTTTTTTCCTCTCGGCGGAATATGTTCCATAAACTTCTCTGCTCCTTTCCGACACAGAAAAAAATTTTTATAGGGAAAAAGTGGCAAAGTAAAATTTTGCCGCATAGAATGGGGATGCACGACCGAAAATTACCGATAAGGAGAATTTATTATGGAAATCAATCAGGAAACCATCAACCAATTTCTCGCCCTTGACGACGAAGAATTGAAAAAAGCATTTCGCAGCATTGCAGCCGCACTCGGCATGAACGAACGCTTTGCCGCCGCCAATACGCAGAGATTCAAGCGTATGCTTGCTTCCAGCAATCCCAAAGATCTTGAGCGCATGCTCTCCTCTCTTGATCCTGCGCGCGCACAGGAAATCATGAAAACCGTCAACAGAGGAAAGGATTCCCGAACATGAACGGAGATTTCAGTCAAAAATTAAATCAGGTTTTATCCAACCCCGCCATGATGGCGCAAATCAAAGCGCTTGCGGATACCATGACGGAAAACAATCAAACTTCAAGCGAAACAAAGCCCGAAAAAGAATCGGATTTTTCTTACCGTGAAACAGCCGCCGAACCGATTTCCGAAAAACCGTTCGTTCCGCCTTTTTTCACGCCTTCCCCCTCTTTTGAAAAAAATCTGCAAAACGCCTGCACGCTTTTAAGCGCGCTGAAGCCTTTTCTGGATTCCGGAAGGCAGGAAAAAATCGATAAAATGCTTTCCATGATGCATTTCGCGCAAATGGCAGGGCAGTTCGGCAATTTCTTCTGAAGTTCACGCAAATTCAACGAAAAAACCTCCCAAAATTAAAATGAAAGGAAATGATTTATGTATAGCCGAAGTTACGGGTCCGCGGAATCCGAAAGAAAAACCGACGGCATTTCGATTCCGGCAGATTACAACGGAAGTTTATATTCAATCAGAAACGGTCCGAAAGAACCCGCAAAAAATCGGGAAGATCCTCCCCCGAAGCAAGAAGAAGCCGAGGCGAAAGCAGTCGGCAAAACCGAACCTCAGACACAGCCGAGCCGGCAAAGCTCCCTCGGCGGTCTGCTTGAAAAATTTTCAGCGGAAGATATCATCTTATTCGTGCTGGTATTTTCTCTGCTGAAAGAAGACAGCGGCGACCCCGGCATCATTCTTGCCGTAATCCTCGCGCTTTTATTGCTTTGAAACCCGAAACATATCATCATCAAACGGAAAAGAAGAATCCGAAACCAAAACTTTCACTTCATGCACAGCCTTTCCGTTGATTCGATTGGTATAAGAATACAAAAGTCCCTCGGCGGTTTCCAGCACGATCTCATCCGTCATATGTAAATCCGGATATTCATATAAAACCGTGCAAAAGCCGTTTTCCTCCGAATAAGAAATCAAATGATGTTCCTTGTTCAGAATTTTTGAAAAATCAGGCAAAGGAGAAACGTTTTTCAAAGCGTATTCCTCGCCTTTCAGATAATATCTGATCTCCACGGCAATATAATCCGCAATCTGTACGAATTCTCCGTCGCAGGTCATCATGGATTGCACCTCGTAGTCTTCGTTATAATGATTCAAGCGGTATTTTTCGCCGTAACGCCAAAGCTCGTAAATTTCACTTTTGGGAACGCCGTTTACGTAATCGGTTACATAGATATGCAGATAATATGCTTCCGTCAAAGGAAGTTTTTTCAGTAAGCCGTCGCAAAACGGCATTTCCGTATGAAAATTTTGCTTTTCATTTTCGGACGGTTTATAAACGGGAATGAAAATTTCTCCGTCTGCTTCGGTTTGCTCGGAGCGCGTTGGTTCTCCCCCGAAAGGAAGAGAGATCCAATGCAATCCGTCGAGAACGAAAAGAACGCCCGCGCATACGCAGAAAAATAAAATGAGAACGGATAAAACGGAAATCAGATTCAAAACGCCTTTAGAAGAAAACAATCGTTTTATGATCATTGCGCAAACGCCTGCCTTTCTTTCCGATTTCATGTTTCGTTCGTAAAGCCTTCCGCAAGGTTTTCCGCTTTTTTGATACTGTATAGAAATTTCCTGTCATTTTTCAACGCCTCCAGATATACCAGGTTGGCGGCGCAAAAAAGAACGGAAATCAGCGGATAATACATATAAAGAACGGATGCCGCGCAAAAAACAGCGGAAGCAACGTAAATGGCAAGCACCGATTGGCGCGGTGTGAATCCGTTATACAAAAGCTTGTGATGCAAATGCTGTTTGTCTGCCTTGAAGGGATTTTGACCCTTGGCAATCCTGCGGCAAAACGCAAAAATCGTATCCATCACGGGCAAAGCGAAGATCAAAGCGGGAACGACGATGGAAAAAAGCGCCTGCGATTTGAAAAGTCCGAAAACGGAAATGCAAGCCATCACGTAACCGATGAGCATAGCACCCGCATCCCCCATGAAAACCGTTGCCCGATTGACGTTATAGGGTAAAAATCCGAGTGCGGCGCCGCAAACGGCACCGGAAGCCACGGCGCAAATGGGATTTCCCATAATCAGGGAAGTTACGAAAAGCGCGAACGATTCCATCGCGCAAACGCCGCTTGCCAGTCCGTCCAATCCATCAATAAGATTGACGGCGTTGATAATCAGCACGATCCAGAGGACCGTAACGGGAAACGAAAAGATTCCCAGACGCAGAGAAAAACCGAAAAGCGTCGTATATTCGATTTTTCCGCCGAACCAAACCGTGAAGACCGCAACGGCAATTTGCGCCGTAAGCTTCAGAATCGGCTTGATATCATACATATCGTCAAGCAGACCGACCAGACAAATGCTCATCGCGCCGATCAGCATAACGTAAATCTCCGACGGAAGATATTCCGTCAGAAAAAAGGAACAAGTCAAAGCAGAAACCGAAAAACCGACAAGAATGGAAAGTCCGCCGAAATAAGGAACGGGATCCTTGTGCAATTTTCGTTTTCCGTCGGGGATGTCCAAACAATTACAACGCAAAGCAAGTTTTCTTGCGTACGGTGTCAGAAAGTAGGAAATCAGAAATGAAAAAAGTATTGCCGCCAACGCAAAAAACAATTCCGTTTTGAAAACAGTATTGATATTGGTCATATGGGTAATTTCCTTTTGATTAAGGTTTTGCGAGGAAGCCGATCTTACGGTATACTTTGGAAAGCGTCTTGCGCGCGATATAAGACGCCCGGTCCGCATTTTCGCGCATGAGATTTTCCAGATACGCTTTGTCTGCCATCAATCTCTTGAATTCCGCCTGCAAAGGAGCAAGTCCGTCTGCGCAGGCTTCGCCGACAGCCATTTTGAAATCGCCGTAGCCTTTGCCTTCAAACTCTCTTTCGATTTCTTCAAAGTTCTTTCCCGTGAAGCAGGAATAGATGGTCATCAGATTGTTGATGCCGTCTTTGCCTTCCGCATAGCGAACGACGGTATCGCTGTCCGTAACGGCGCGTTTGAATTTGCGGATGATATCATCCTTGGGATCGAGCATGAGCACGCAAGCATTCGGATTTTCATCGGATTTGCTCATTTTTTTCGTGGGATCCGCAAGAGAACAGATCTTTGCGCCCGTTTTCGGCATATAAGGGTCGGGAACCACAAAAGTATTGCCGTAGATCTGGTTGAAGCGTTCGGCAACGTCGCGTGTCAGCTCCAAATGCTGTTTCTGGTCAATGCCGACGGGAACGAGATCGGCTTGATAAAGCAAAATATCCGCCGCCATCAAAGCAGGATAAGTGAAAAGCCCCGCGTTGATATTTTGCGCGTTTTTTGCGCTTTTATCCTTAAACTGTGTCATACGGGAAAGCTCGCCGAACATGGTATAGCAATTCAAAACCCAAGAAAGCTGCGCGTGCGCGGGAACATGGCTCTGTACGAAAATCAAGCTCTTTTCGGGGTCGATACCTGCGGCAAGATAGATCGCCACGGTTTCCATGGTTCTGCGGCGAAGCTCTGCGGGGGTCTGGCGGACGGTAATCGCATGCATATCCACCACGCAGTAAAGAGAATTGTATTCTTCGTATTTTTCATTCTGAAGCGTTTCCCAGTTGCGAATGGCGCCGAGATAGTTTCCGATCGTCAGATTTCCGCTGGGCTGAACGCCTGAAAGGATCGTTTTTTTGCTGTTAGAAAATTCCATTTATATAAACCTTCTTTCTTTTTCATCGTCATTTTGCTCAGGAGCCGTTTTTAAGAATTTTGTACGGTGCAAACGCCATTTTCAAACCAAAACGCAGCTCCTATTTTTTGCCGTTAAAGATATTATATCACATAACTTTCGCTTGTTCAAGTGGAACGCGAAAAAAACATCGGATTCGATGGAAAAAAACATTTTCCTCTCCCATGCGATAAAATTCCTGTCATCTGTTTTTACAGGGAAAAAACGGAAATTTACCTGAAATTGTGTATGGATTTTTTGCGGATAACCGATTATAATATAATAGATATGTTCCATAACCAAAATGCAGGTTATCGAACAAGTCTAATCAGATATTCGATTCGGATGGTGATGAAAATTGGAAATGAATTTAATTCGCGAGGATAAACTCAAAGTCCTCTTAACCCCTTTTGATATGATGAAATATGAACTGACCTGTGAAAAGCTTGATTACGAAAATACGGAAACACGCAAAGCCATCTGGAGCATTCTCGACCATGCCAAGCATGAAACGGGCTTTGATGCAGCCATCGGAAAAATCCGCATTGAGGTCTATCCCGAAAAAAGCGGAGGCTGCGCCATTTACATAACCAAGCTCAAAAAAATCGACTCCCTGACCTGTGAACCGATGAATGAAACAAACGAAAAAATAACGTCTCTCCCCAAAACGGTCAAAACCGTTTATGAATTTCAAGAAACGGAATCTCTCATCCGTGTCTGCCGTTTTCTTGCGCACCGCGGTTATCATGCTCCCAGCCGCGCCTTTTTTGAGCAATTTCCCGACGGAGATATCCGTTATTTCCTGCAAATCACGGAAAATCAACCGACCTATCCAAAAAAAATGAAATATCTTCGGGAAAATCTTTTCATTGAAGAATTCGGAACCCGCTTGGAATCCGAAGAAAGCGCGTTCTATCTTTGTGAACACACAACCTCCATTTGCAAAGAAAACGCCGTGGAAACCCTTGCCGCCCTCGGGAAATAGGAGAATCCAAGCAGAAGGAATAAAATAAACGGAGGATTTACGATCTCTTCCGCCGCCTAACTGTGTCACCTCCCCCAAAAGAAAAATATTTCTTCAAAAATTTAAAAATATAAAAAATACAATTGAAAGATAACGCCGCTTGTGGTATAATAAACACAACGGCGTTATTTCGCCTTGATTATACAAAAACGGAGAAAAAAACATGGAAACAAAAACACTGGAAGAAATCAAACGCGCCTGCGAAGCCTGCGAAAAATGCGAGCTTTGCAAAACGAGAACCAACGTGGTTTTCGGAACGGGTAATGAAAACGCGCGCCTCATGTTCATCGGGGAAGCTCCCGGTCAGAAAGAGGATGAAAGCGGGATTCCGTTCGTCGGCGCCGCAGGTAAGCTTCTGAATAAATATCTCGACGCCGTCGGCATTGCGCGCGAAGACGTTTATATCGCAAACATTCTGAAATGCCGTCCGCCCAAAAACCGCGACCCTCTGCCTGCGGAAGAAGATATGTGCATAGATTACCTGCGCGATCAGGTGCTTGCCATTCGTCCCAAGGTCATCGTTTGTCTGGGAAGAATTTCCGCCATGCGCATCATCAAACCCGATTTCAAAATCACGGCAGAACACGGAAAATGGTTTGACAAAAACGGTTATTCCGTCTGCGCGGTCTATCATCCCGCAGCGCTGTTGCGCGACCCTCGCAAAAAAGACGAAATGCTCGCGGATATGATTGCCATCAAAGCGCGTATGGACGGCGAGGACGCATAATGTATGAGCATTGATTTTTCCTCCCTGATCTCCACCTGCGCTTCCCTGCTCCTGCTGATCGCACTCGGCTTCTTACTCAGAAAAATCAACGTTCTGGATGATGATTTTTCCAAAAAGCTTTCCACGCTCGTCGCGCAGGCGGGAATGCCCTGTCTGATGATCTATTCCATCACGGGACTTGAATTTTCATCGGAAAAATTACGCGGCGGCGTTGTGATTTTACTTTTCGGTTTGCTCGCGCACATATTGATGGCACTCTTGGCCAAGCTGATCTTTTCACGCACGAAAGACGGCAACGAAAAGAAAATTTATGAATTCGGTTCCGTCTTTTCCAACTGCGCGTTCATCGGTTATCCGATTTTAAGCGCGTTATTTGGCGAAATCGGTCTTTTTTACGGCGCGTTCTACGTCGTTACCTATAACCTCGGCTGTTGGAGCTACGGCGTTTTGCTGATGGCAAAAGGAAAACCGGGATATCAATTCACGCTGAAAAAAATGTTTCTCAACGTCGGTATGATCTCCTGTATTCTCGGCTTTGCGCTCTACGCCTTGCAGATTCCGATTCCCGCTTTTCTGCGTACGACCACCATGTACGTCGGCAATCTTTGCACACCGCTTTCTCTGCTCGTTACGGGTTCGCTTCTCGCAACGATTCCGCTTGCCAAAATGTTTTCGAATTTCAAGCTCTACTTATTCTGCGCGGTCAAACTCGTTGCGCTCCCTTTGCTTTTCGCGCTTACCCTCCATCTTTGCGGTGCAGACCGTCTGCTCGGCGATATCGATCTGACCGTTTTTCTGGCAGTCATGGTTTCACTTCCTCCCGCCGCCCTCACGTCTCTCTTCGCCAATATGTTTGACGTAAAACCCTCTTTTGCCGCCCAACTCGTCAGCCTCGGTACGCTCCTTTCCCCCCTGACAACGCTCCTCGTCATCAAAACGGTGGAAATGATCTGCCTGATTTGACCTTTTACCCGAACGATTCAACCATTCACATATTCTTCTTTTCAAAAAAATCTATTGCAATTCAAATATATTTTTTCATCAATTCTAAAAGGAGATGAATCATTATGCAAAAACTTATCGGTAACGCGATCGTCGGTCAGTCCGGCGGTCCCACAGCAGCAATCAACGCAACCCTTGCAGGCGTCATCAGAGGCGCGCAGGAAAGCAACGTCATCCCCAAGATCTACGGCGCAAGAAACGGCATTGAAGGCGTTCTCGCCCGCCGTCTGATCGACCTTTCCGCGCTGACAGCGGAAAATCTTTCCCTTCTGGAAACCACTCCCGCGGCGGCGCTCGGTTCCTGCCGCAAAAAACTCCCCGCCGATTTCGAAGGCGAAAACCGCAAAATTTTTGAAGATATCATTGAAATCTTCAAAGAATACGATATCCGTTATTTCTTCTATATCGGCGGAAACGATTCCATGGATACCGTCCTGAAGCTTTCGCGCTTCACCAAAGAAATCGGTTACGAAATGCGCGTCATGGGCGTTCCGAAAACCATTGACAACGATCTTGCCGGCACAGACCACACCCCCGGCTACGGCTCTGCGGCAAAATATATCGCAACCACCATGCAGGAAATCCTCCGCGATACTGCGGTTTATACCGTAAAAGCCGTTACGATCGTCGAAATCATGGGCAGAGATGCAGGCTGGCTGACTGCTTCCGCCGCGCTCCCCTCTCTCTATTCCGACGTTGCCCCCGATCTCGTTTATCTTCCCGAAGTTCCTTTCAATTACGACGAATTTTTTGAAGACCTCACAAAAGCATTTGAAAAACATCCGAATGTCGTCGTTGCCGTTTCCGAAGGAATCCGTCTTGCTGACGGTACTTACGTCGGAGAAGGTACGCAAAGCGGCGTAACCGATGCGTTTGGACATAAATACCTTTCCGGAACGGGAAAAGCGCTCGAAATCGCAATCAAAGAAAAATTCGGTTGCAAGGTTCGTTCCGTTGAATTGAATCTTCCCCAGAGATGCGCTTCTCACATCGCTTCCAAGACCGACCTTTACGAATCCGCCGCCATCGGCCGACACGCCGTTCGTTACGCAACCTTCGGCGAAAGCGGCAAAATGATGATCTTTACCCGCTTGGAAGGCGACCGTTATAAGGTTTACGTAGACAGCGCGGATATCGCGGGTATTGCCAACGCAGTCCGTAAAGTCCCCCGCGAATATATCAACGAACGCGGCAATAACGTTACCGCGCAGTGCCTCTCTTACATCGCTCCGCTGATCGTGGGAGAACCCGAAATCATCTTTGAAAACGGACTTCCCAAGCATTTTCACTTTTGATTTTCTATGAAAGAGGTATCTTCATGACCGCACTTTTCGTTACAAAACGATTTTTCAATATCGATGCGGTTTACAGCCGCGAATTACAGGAAAAACTGAAAAGCGAACTGACTTTCCTTGCTCCTCTCAAATCCGAAGAAGATCTTGAAAACAGAAAAGAAGAGCTGCAAACCGTGGATTATATCTTTTCCACATGGGGTATGCTCGCTCTTACGAAAGAACAGATCCTTACGTATTTCCCGAATCTGAAATCCGTTTTCTATGCCGCAGGAACAGTACAGGCGTTTGCCCGTCCGTTTCTTGAGCTCGGTATTTCCGTCCATTCCGCATGGCGCGCAAACGGAATTCCCGTGGCGGAAGTAACCGTTTCCGAAATTCTTCTTGCCAACAAGGGATTTTTCCGCCGCCGCGTGAGAAGCAGAAGCGAGTGGTCAAACCGCGACCCCGAGCTCCGTTATCCCGGAAACTACGGAACGAAAGTCGGACTTCTCGGCGCAGGAATGATCGGCGCGAAGGTCATCGAGCTGCTCCGTCCGTTCCGTTTGGAAGTTATGGTTTTCGACCCTTTCCTCTCCGATGAAAGAGCCGAAGCGCTCGGTGTAAAAAAGGCTTCTCTCGAAGAAATTTTCGAAACCTGCCACATCGTTTCCAACCATCTTGCCAATAAACCCGAAACCGTCGGCATCATCCGCCGCGACTTGCTTGCGCGTATGGGCGAATATTCCGTTTTCATCAATACGGGCAGAGGCGCGCAGGTGGATATGGAAGCGCTGATCGACGAAATGCGCGCGCACCCCGCGCGAACGGCAATTCTGGATGTAACCGACCCCGAAGAACCGCCGAAAGAAGACAGCCCGCTTTACACACTTGAAAACGTGATTCTCACGCCTCACATTGCGGGAAGCATCGGCGTTGAAATGAACCGTCTTGCGGATTTCATGTATGAAGAATATACAGCCGTTGCAAACGGCAATCCCCCCAAACACGCCGTTTCCGTTGAAATGCTGGAAACCATGGCGTAATATATTTCAAGCAGTATATCAAATTAGGAGAAAAAATATGTACGCTTTTGATAAAAAAGACAGTTATACATTCTCTTTCCGTTCTCCCGACCATCTCCGCCTTTATCTGGAAAGAAACGGATATACCCTCCCCTTTTCCAAAGACCTTTCCCCGCTTGGAGAAAAGGTTTCCGTGAAAACGCCGAACGGCGGTATTCGGAAGCTGAAAAACGCGATTGCCACACATCCGATGGAGGGTTGCGATGCCAATACGGACGGTTCGCCCTCCGAACTGACACGCCGAAGATACGAACGTTTTTCGGGTTCGGGCGCGGCGCTCATCTGGATGGAAGCCATGGCGATCGCCCCCGAAGCGAGAACCTCCGATCATCAAATGCTTTTCACGGAAGCCAATACCGATGCATTCAGCCGTCTGGTGGAAGACATGAAGAAAAACGACGTTTTCGCCGTCGCACAGTTGACGCATTCGGGACGTTTTTCAAAAAACAGCTCCACGCCTCACGCGCTTTTCGCAACGAGAAGTCTTCCCTTTGAAGAAAAACGTCCGCAGGACAAAGACATTCCCGTATTGACGGACGATTATCTGGATTCACTTCCCGAAAAATTTGCCAAAGCGGCAAAAATTGCGGAAAACGCAGGTTTTGATGCCGTTGACGTAAAAGCTTGCCACCAATATCTTCTGGACGAGCTTCTCTCCGCGCACACGAGAGAAGGTAAATACGGCGGTTCCTTTGAAAATCGCGCCCGTCTGATGATCGACTGCTTTGATGCCGTTCGCGCGGTACTCAAACCCGAAACGGTGCTGGCTTCCCGTCTTTCCTTTTCCGATATGATCGAATATCCTTACGGTTTTGCCGTTTCCGAAGGAAAACCCGTAACACCCGACCTGACGGAAACCAAAAAACTTCTGGAGATTCTGCACAGCAAAGGACTTTCTCTTGTCAATATGACGATGGGTTCCCCCTATTTCAATCCCCACGTAAACCGTCCGTACAACAGAGGAAGTTATGAACCGCCCGAACATCCCTTCATCGGGCTGGAACGCATGGTGGATGCTTCCCGTGAAATTCAGACGGAATTCCCCGAAATCACGTTGATCGGAACGGGTTACAGTTATCTGCGTCAATTCGCGCCTTACGTTGCTTCGGGCGCACTTCAAACGAATGCCGCTTCCATGATCGGCTTCGGCCGCATGGCATTTGCTTACGATACGTTTGCAAAAGATATGATTGCTGGTAAAGTCGATCCCAAAAAGGTCTGCATTGCATGCAGCAAATGCGCAGAACTCAAAAAGCGCAGTTTGCATACGGGTTGTCCTATCCGCGATCAGGAAATTTATCTCCCGCTCTATAAAGAACACTGCATGGGAAAGGATATTTCAAAATGAACGAACAGTACGCCGTTCTCGCCTCTTATTACGACCGCATCATGGAAGAAGTCGATTACGAGGCTTGGTGTGATTTTTATGAAGCTTGCTTTGCCGAAAACGGCATTGCGCCGAAAAATATTCTGGACCTTGCCTGCGGCACGGGAAGCATTACCGTTCCGCTTGCAAAACGAGGATATTCTATGACGGGCATTGACCTTTCCGCGGAAATGCTTTCTCTCGCGCAGTCAAAAAGCGACGAAGCAAAAGTAAAACTCCGTCTTTCCGAGCAAAATATCGCGCTCTTTCAGGCAGGAGGCTCGTTTGACGCCGTCATTTGCAGTTTTGACGGCATCAATTACCTGACTTCTCCGAAAGACGTGCAATCTTGCTTTGCCTCGGTTGCCGAAACGCTTTCCGAAGACGGTATTTTCATTTTCGATATCAGCACACCTTACAAATACGAACATATTCTTGCCGACAACGCTTTCGTTTACGAATACGACGATCTTTTCCTTTCCTGGCAAAACTATTTCAACAAAAAAACAGGTCTTTGCGATTTTTATCTGACCTTTTTCATCAAAAATGAAAAAAACACGTGGCAAAGATTGGATGAAACTCAACGGCAAAGAAAATATCTTCCCGAGCGTTTGGAAAAAATGCTGAGCGAAGCAGGTCTTACCGTCATCAAAAAAACGGCAGACATTGATTTTTCTCCGCTGACGGAAGATTCCGACCGTTGTTTCTTCATCTGCAAGAAGCAATCCGCCGATTGCTTGCCCGTTTAAAATTTCTCTCCCCGAACCATGCAAAAACGCAAGGTTCATTCAAACAATTTTCCCTATCATAAAAAATGTCCCAAAGGAAGTTACCGAAATAATGAAAGAAAACAATGTTTTACGCGCCATGACCAGAGACGGCGCCGCGCGCATTCTCGTCATGGATTCCACAGATATCGTCAATACCGCCATCCGTTATCATCAAACAGCGCCCACTGCTTCGGCGGCGCTCGGACGTGTTATTACGGCGGCGGCTCTCATGGGCACCATGCTCAAAGAAAAAAATGATAAGCTCACACTCAAATTCAAGGGCGACGGCATTGCGGGAAGCGTGCTTGCCGTTTCCGATTACAAAGGAAACGTGAAGGGTTATATTCAGAATCCGAATGCGCATTTGCCTTTGAAGCCGAACGGAAAACTTGACGTCGGCGGCATCATCGGCAAGGGCGAACTTTGCGTAATCCGCGACGTTGGCTTCGGCGATCCTCAATCGGGCTTTGCCGAAATCACGACGGGCGAAATTGCGGAA
The DNA here is from genome assembly GCA_015064845.1 of Oscillospiraceae bacterium. Lineage (GTDB taxonomy): Bacteria > Bacillota > Clostridia > Oscillospirales > CAG-272 > QALR01. The sequence continues at coordinate 39,846 of SVRL01000013.1, forward strand.
GACATTTGCGCATATTTTGCGCAGAGCGAACAGATTCCCACAGTTTGCTCTCTCGGCGTTCTTGTTGATACCGACCTTTCCTGCCGCGCCGCAGGCGGCATCATGATTCAGCTTCTCCCCTACGCCGCAGAAGATACCATTGCCGCGCTTGAAAAGAATCTCCCTCTCATGTCCAACGTTTCCGCCATGTTTGAAGCGGGTATGACACCCGAAAGCGTCATGGCTTACATTTTGCAAGGCATCGAATACGATCTTTTCGATGATTTTCTTGCGGAATATACTTGCGATTGCGACAGAGGACGGCTTCTCGATGCGCTCGCTTGCTTCTCCGACAAAGAACTCGACGAAACCTTTGCCGATCTGGAAAAAATTGAAGTTTGTTGCCGTTTCTGCGACAAAAAATATTATTTCACACGCGAAGACATCGAAAAAAACAGAAAATAAGCCAAAAAAATCGGCAGAGACATTGTTTCTCTGCCGATTTTGTATTCTATGTACATATATAAGCCGCGGCGATTCGCCGTTTTATTTTTTGCTGACGGAAATATTGAAAAACTTAAAGATTTTTGAAGATTTTTTTGCAGGTTTTTCTTCGGAAACCGTTTTCGTTCCGATGGAGGCTTTCATTTTATCGGTCTTCACGGAAATTTTCGGTTTTTTCTCCGGAATTTCCATTTCAACGGATTTTTCATCTTCCTCCGGGAAGAACGAAGTTTCAAAATCATTGGTCGGTGTTTCCGTTACGGGAGTTTCTTCAATGATTTCTTCCGCTTCTTCTACGGGTTCTTCTTCGATGATGGCTTCCGTTTCTTCTACGGGTGCTTCTTCGATGATTTCGTCCGCTTCTTCTACGGGTTCTTCTTCGATGATTTCGTCCGCTTCTTCTACGGGTACTTCTTCGATGATTTCGTCCGCTTCTTCTACGGGTACTTCTTCGATGATTTCTTCCGTTTCTTCTACGGGTGCTTCTTCGATGATGGCTTCCGCTTCTTCTACGGGTGCTTCTTCGACGATTTCTTCCGCTTCTTCTACGGGAGTTTCTTCGATGATGGCTTCCGTTTCTTCTACGGGTGCTTCCTCGATGATTTCTTCCGTTTCTTCTACGGGAGTTTCTTCGATGATGGCTTCCGTTTCTTCTACGGGAGTTTCTTCGATGATTTCTTCCGTTTCTTCTACGGGAGTTTCTTCGATGATGGCTTCCGTTTCTTCTACGGGAGTTTCTTCGACGATGGCTTCAACTTCCTCTACGGGTGCTTCTTCAATGATGGCTTCAACTTCCTCTATGGGTGCTTCTTCGATGATGGCTTCCGCTTCTTCTACGGGAGTTTCTTCGATGATGGCTTCCGCTTCTTCTACGGGTGCTTCCTCGATGATTTCTTCCGCTTCTTCTACGGGTGCTTCTTCGACGATTTCTTCCGCTTCTTCTACGGGTACTTCTTCGATGATTTCGTCCGCTTCTTCTACGGGAGTTTCTTCGACGATGGCTTCAACTTCCTCTACGGGTGCTTCTTCGATGATGGCTTCCGTTTCTTCTACGGAAGTTTCTTCGATGATTTCCGACATGGGAAGTTCATCGATCACATCATCATCAATTTCCACCAAAGGAATTTGGTCTTCTTCGGGAATTTCTTCCGATTCTTCAACAGATATTTCCGATTCCGTTTCTTCAAGCGGTTCTCTATACATAACGGAAATACCGATATTATCCTTTTCGGTATTCATATTATCTTTGAACAACGCAATAACGGTTTTTCTCAATTCTTCTTCGGGATCGCTTTCAGCATCGCAAATATCCTCAAGCAATTTTTGGTAGAAAGGCGTTGCCTCATGTTCAAAGAACAAACCGCCTTCAAATTCCACGCCGTCCGTTGCAAGAGAGATCGCATTGCAGGAAGGAGAAATCGTAAAGGTTTTGAAATCGCAATTGATCAAAACGAAAATCGGATTGGGCGTAGTAATGAAAACGTCGGTCGGCTGATGCACGGAATCCGAAAGCGTCGCAATCGTATGATCCGAAGCGATGGCTGCGCTGCCGTTACCGATTTTGAAATAAACGGCTTTATCATCCTTTACCGCAAGAATCTGCACACCGCAAGCAAATTTATTCAATTCTTTGATCTGAATGGTTCTTCCGACTAAAATTTGCACGTTTTTTCTTTCAAAAGCGACACCTGCAAGATGGCTGATCATCGCTTGATGATAATTGGTCAGTTCCGCGCAGGCGGTATTAAATTCCGCATTGTAAAATGCATCAAAATGCTCCGCAAAATATTTTGCGGAAAATTCCGCAACACAGGAAGCGCCGATATGGGAATGCATTCCCGTGCTTGCACCGGCGCACAAAGCCATAACGGAAACTTCTCCTTCGGTATAGTTTGCGCATGCATCCTGATAATTCGAAAGATCGTATTTAGGGGGATTTTCACAATATTGAGAGATTTTCCAATTTCGATTCATTTGTATTACCTATTTCCTAAACAAAATTTCTGACTATATTATCATCATAACATACGAAAATAAAAAAATCAAGATGGTATATTTGGTTATTATATATTTTTTATATAATTTTTTTCAAAAATTGTGAAAATAAACGGAATTTTAATAAACAAGCTCGATATTTTCAAATTTTTCGATTTTACCGTCTTCTCCCATTGCGCCGATTTTTATTTGGCTGTCCCAAAATTCGGCAAAACCGTTTCGGTTAGCGACGTAGTATCCCCTGATGATCATTTTATTTTCAAAAACAACCGCTTCAAGGGAATCAAAATCAAACTCCGGATTGTCGTAGATACAAACGCATTCCGTTCCGTCATGCTTCACGCGGTAAAGCTTTCCGTCGCTGGATTTATATACGTTTTTCAATCCCCAATGCGACTCTCTTTGTCCCACGAAAATCTTTTTCGATTGATAGAAATATACGTAATTTTCGTCTACAGCAACGATAACGTAAGGATTCGCCTCAAGACCGAGCATTTCATGGGTAATCAGTTTGAGTTCTCCAGTTTTCATGTCATACGCATGCAAACCAATGCTCTGTTTCGTTTCGCTGTCGGTTGCATTCGCAAAAAAAACACTTCCGTAAAATCGGGAGGAATACATAGGCGCTTCAATGGAAGTCTTTTCTTTCAAATCCAAATCCGTTTTAATCCAAAGGAGGTTGGAATCGCTACCGTAGATTTCGCCGTTATAGAAGAAATAGGGATCAATATAATTTCCCGTCTTTTCGGTCAGATCTTCCATTTCCTTTGTTTCGGTATTGAAACGCAAGGTATGCGGATTTCCGCTTTCGTCAGCCACCATACGAATATAAATATATGGACCGTACGCCGTGAAATTCGAAGACCAAGGACGAATATTGGAGATCGGTTCATATCCCGTATATTCCATTTTCACATCGCTTCCGTCAAAAGCAAATGAAACGATATTTCCGGAAGTCGTGGCGCCATAAAAACGATTGTTGATGAAAAATATATCGTTCATTTTCAAAAAACCATATTGAGCCAAATCTATCGGCTGCCCCAAGCATTTTCCCATGGAATGATCGCAAAGCGGGTCAAAACAATACACGTAAGCTTTTCCGTCAGCCTTACTGTAATAAAAAACATACTTTGTCGGTAATTGTCCGGAAGTTACGGAATGGTCAAAAAGAATTCTGGACGGAAGGACAATAAATTCATTCGATCCGTTTTGGACGATGGTTTCTTTTCGTTCGGTGTCTTTTGTCTGTTCTTGGTTTTGTAAATTCCCTGTTGTTTCACCTTGCGGTGCTTGATTGCAAGCGGTTAAAAATAACAGCATACATACAAGCAATAAAGAAAATATTTTTTTCATTTGGTTTCCTTTCTGAATTCTAAAATTTATAAAAAATTTCTTTCAAATAAAATTCATATTTTTATATTATCCTATTTTTAGGGAATAAAGTGAATTTTTGGGAGTGTAAAATTATGAAAAATTATTTTTATAAAATCGTTTCAAATACAAATCTTGTTTACTCAACATGTTCAAGCAAAGAGGAAAGACATTCCTTATACCAAACGTGTGGCGGCAGGAGTGATTCGTGCGCCTTTTCAAAAAGCGCGTACAAACGGCTATATGTCCAGCCGTTCAAAAGAATATTTTTGAGGTCTGAGGTTTGCAGGGGGAGAATTTTCATTCCCATTACGTATTTGGAAAAATCCTGCGAATCGTAATACGGCATAAATTTTCTTCCGCGAAAATCCGAAATGACGTTGATATTCAGATCGGTCGTTGCGAAAAGGCAGTACGCGGAATCCGCACCGTTTCGAATCAAATGCTGACCGAGATGGCGGGAAACGGGTTCCATTTCCATTCTGCGCTGATTGGAACCGTCCGCGAGGGTGGCTTCCAGAAGAAGCGTATGCGCGGGATAAAACGGCGTTTTCTGATATTCATAAACGATATCCGCTTCGCCTCCCGCCGCGTGCGTTATGGGAAGCAGGTCGGCATCGAGGGAAAGCTTCATATAATCCAAAATTTTGCCATTTCTCTCGCTGACCTTATACCAAAGAACGGCAAGCACATATTCGAAAATCGTGGGAATATCCGCGTTATCACTGACAGCGCGCCGAATTTCCGAATCCTCTCTTTTTTCAAAGCAATCCAGAAGCGAAATCAGCTTTTCATCACTGAAACGCAGATCTACAAGACGGTTAAATCTTTCATAGCGGCTGTCATCCAAAGCGTTTTGCGCTTGTTCAACCGTTTGAATTTCCACGCCAAGCTCTTCTTTGACCGCGCGGATGACGTGGCTTTCGTTCATGGCAAGACAGGGCGCAATTTCGTCAATCGCGCAATCCTCCGTCAGCAGTTCGGAGGGGGTATACGCATAAGCATAAAGCTCTTTTTCAACCAAACGGAAAAAGTGCTTCGGCACGATATCAAAGCGCACGGTTCCGTCTTCAAAAAGAACAGTATCCGTCGTTTTGATGTAACGGCGGTTCAAGTCTAAATAATCCGAAAGCGTCGCTTTCGCCTTAAAGAGATGCATGATACGGAAAAAAGCCATTTTCAATTCCGTTTCATCGGAAACCGCATCAAAAACCGTTTCGCGAATCGTTTCTTTTTTCTTCGTTTGAATGGTCTTTTCCGAAAGCGTGGAAAAGAGATATGCGCGCCACCATTTACCGATTTTGATGGGCTTCGTGGCTTTGAAAATATCGTAAACGGCTTTTTCATTTCCGTTCAGATAAAAATCGTAAAGCGCAAGATATAACGGATAATACGTTTTATCATAGGAACGGCTTTTCCGATTCATACCCATTTCGCAAATACTTTCTTCCGAAGCCTCGGAAGCCAAAAACATCTGTAAGGCTTCTTTATAATTTTCCATATCCAGAAGTCGGGAAAGAATCAACTCATCCACGGTAAGCTTTCCTTCCCTGACATTTCGGATGCCTTCCGTCATACGCTCCGTATAAACGGCGGAAGTACAAAGCGGAAGAACGTATGTAAATTCCTCCAATGATAAAGAATCAAATTCGCAAAGCAAATGCACCAGCACGGGAAACGGACGAACGTATCCGCCATCAATGGGATTGGCGGTTTTCAGAAGCTGTTTGAGATAAATATAACTGTCCTTGGATATGCGGAAAAAATTATCTGCCTTGAAATCGTTTTTCGCACTGATGGCAAGCAGAGCGTTTCCCGCCGCCGTCAGTTTTCTGCCTGCGGTAATCAAACCGATATCCGCAAGGCCCGACGTTTTTTCACGCGCATCCTTGGGTTTGTTTCCCGCATTGCCGTCCACAAAGCCTTCGGATTTCATAAAGTCGTAATACCGCGCTTGCAGCGCATTGTTGGCTTCCCAGCTTTGATTTCGGTTTTCTTCTTTTTCCCAAAAACGGTTCAAGAGCGAAAGCTGTTCTTCAATGGTCTGATTGAAATTATCCGTTCGGAAACTGGTTGTTCCGAGCGCCCAGCAAAAGCTTTTGTATGCAGGCATGCTTTTCCTCCTCAATCGTTGACGATCAAAACTTCTTCCGCGCCCGAAGTTCTGTCCTTGGTATGATAATTGGAATTGGAGTAAGAATAATTCAGATAGATCACGCGGTATCGGTGTCTGTTCTCGGCAATCCAATTCAAAAGCAACGTATTTTCTTTTCCCTTGGAGCGCAAGACGTTGGAAAGCGCAAAACGAATCCCGCGCTCGTGCAAGCCGTCCAGATAGGAAAGGAGTTCTTTTTCCAATTCTTCGTTCCAACCGTCCTGTTCATTGTAGGTCGCGCAGGTAATAAGATACGGCGGATCGGCATAAACGAAGGTTTTTTCGTCCCAATCTTCATTCGGCAAAGAACGGAAATCGAAATTTTCAAAGCGGTAATCGCCGCTTTCCAGCCTGTCAATGAAAAGAGCAAGCTTTTCACGCATATTTTTATTGAAATCTCTTTTTCCGACGGGCAGATTATACGCTCCCTTTTTATTGAAACGGATCTGATTGTTGAATGCAAAGACGATCAGAACGTAAAGCTTGATATAATAATCCCCGTCGCGTTCGGTCAGACGGTTAAAATCCTCGCGCAGCTTCAGAAATTTTTCACCGTTATAGGGCGCAAGACCGTTTGCGCTGACACAACCGTACGCATCGTAACCGTTTCGATAGGAATCGGAGAGTCCGTAATCCGAAATGATTTTTTCAATCTTTTCAAAGGTCTTTTCCTTTCCGAGCGTGCGAAAGGTTTCAAACATATTTTTTAAAAGAGGATTTTTGTCGTTGAAAATCACTTTATTGCAAAAAACGTTCATACCCACGTTTCCGCCGCCGCAGAAAAGATCCACAAAGCGACTGATGTCCGTCGGAAAATGGGGCAAAATCTGAGGAAGAAGCTTAAATTTTCCGCCGGTATAATTCAAAGGAGATTGAATGAGCGTTTTTTGTCCGCTGTCATAGCATTCGCATACAAAAAGTCTTTCTTCGTTCCCCTTAATGTGTGTTTTTCCCGCATTGAACGCGCGGTATTGCGCCGAAAAAAGCTTCACTTTCCCTTTTCTCGATAAAATGCGCATAATATCCTCGTCGCAGATCTTGGCGTTGGAGCGTTCGTTTCCTTTTTCCGCCATGTTGTTATAAGAAAGCACGATGTAACGCGCTCTGATATCGGAAATCAATTCCTCAAAGGCTTTTACGGCAGATGCCGTGCAGTAATCGCTTTTCAAAGCTTTTCTGTCCATCTTGAGCGCAACGCCGCTGACGGGCGGTTTTTCCCAGCGCGCCACGTTTTCCAAAAGATGATAGGCATCGCAATACTGACGGGAATTATAGGGAGGGTCGATATAAACCAGATCCGCTTCCGTTCGTTTGACCAAAAGATTGGCGTCTTCATTGAAGCATTGATTGTTCGGATTGTTTTCATTGCTTGCCAAAGGCACGCAAAGCTCCAGCTTTTTATCAAAAGAAGCGCCCTTGAAATACGCATCGTAATGACCGCAGGTATTTGCAATCTTATCCATCGCGTAAATCAAGGAGGTAATCAAAATGGCGCGTTCCCGCGCGTTGATATTTCCGTTTTTAAAATTGACCTCAATATCCTCGCGGATAAATCCGATCTTTCGGCAATCCGCAAGAGAAAAGAACGTATCCGCAAAATTTTCAGACATATAATTGTCTTCCGTCGGGCAAACGGCGTTATAATAACAAACAAGGTCGCAGATTTTTTCCGCATCGTATTTTTCCGCGCCGAACCATGCGATATGGCAAACGTGATTGAAATACAAAAGATCGTTGACGAGCAGTTTTTTATCGGCAAATGCTGAGGCCACGGAACCCGTTCCCGCAAAAATATCGGCAACGGTAGTAACGCCCTGACATTCCGCTTCCACGGTTTCCTTGATGAAATTCAAAAGCTTATATTTATTGCCGAGATATCTGCGGTTGCTGATATTCACGGTTTTATATGCGGGAATTTCCACTTCTTCGGGTGTTTCAAAGGATTTCAATTTTTCCTTCAATTCCAAAAGAAGTGTTTCATCCCAAATATACCGTCCCTTTTCATTCGTTGGGACAGTGATCAGATTATTTTTCAGTAAATAATAAAAGGTGGAACGGCAAAGCTTCAGTTCCTTCAAAACCTTTGATGATGTCAGCACAGCTCCCATCACATTCTCCTTATGCACCTAAAATTCGATTGATTTTAGACATTATACCACGTTTCAGTGCCTTTCGCAAGTATTTTCATGAAGTTTTTCCCCTTTTTTCGGATGCACTTTCGGTTTTGCATCCGATTTCATGTATTTTCATATAAAAGCGGCAAGTTGCCGTGCCCATAACGGATTGCAAAGCAATCCGTGTGCTCGCCTATCCAAAATTTGCTTGTGTCGAAACAATGCAAAACGGCAAGGTCGATTTGAGCAATTGCCTATTGCCTATAGTATAAAAAATACCACTTTCCGTTTTTTATATTTATATATTTTTCTATTGCTTTTTGACATAAGAAATGCTATAATACATATATATTTATACCTTTATGACAGAAAGGAAATTCATCATGAAAAAAATCAAAGTTGCCCTTCTCGGCTGTGGCGACAGAGGCTGCATCTATGCAGACTATTCTCTCCGCAATCCCGACGACATGGAAATCGTAGCCGTTGTTGACAACGTTCCGTTGAAAAAGGAAACCGCCCGCGTTCGTTATTCTTTGCCGGAAGAACTTGCTTTTGACAGTGTGGAAGCGTTTGTTGAAGCAGGTATCGTTTGCGATATCGTTATCGATGCAACGATGGACCGCGCACATTATCCTACCGCAATGGCACTTCTGAACGCCAAATATAACATTCTTCTCGAAAAGCCCGTCTGCCCGACAAAAGAAGAACTCCTTGACATTCAGAAAGCGGCTCACGAAAACGGCTGTAAAGTCATCGTTTGCCACGTACTCCGTTATACTCCCTTCTATTCCGCCGTCAAAAAAATCCTTGCGGAAGGTAAAATCGGCAGAGTGCGCAGCCTTATGCTGACCGAACACGTTGGTATGGCGCATTTCATCGACTCCTTCGTTCGCGGTAAATGGAACAACGAAGAAGAATGCGGCTCCGGTCTTTTGCTTGCAAAATGCTGCCATGACCTTGACCTCATGTGCTGGCTTGCCAATGAAACCCGCCCGAAATTCGTTACCAGCCTTGGATTCCGTGAAAACTTTACGCTCGACAAAGCACCCGAAGGTGCAACCGCGCTTTGCTTTGACTGTCCTCATGAAAAGACCTGCAATTATTCCGCAGTGAAAATCCATCTTGACAGAGATACCATGCCCTTCCAAACTTGGGCAGGCATCGGCAAGCCGATCGACACCATCACCAGAGAAGAAAAAATCGAATATATGAAGCGTTCCGCATACGGCAAATGCGCGTATAACACGGGCGGCGATATCGTAGATAACCAGAACGTCATCGTTGCTTTTGAAAACGGCGCAATGGGCACTTTGAATCTCGTCGGCGCTTGCGCAAAAGCAGAACGTTTCCTCCACATCGTCGGTACGAACGGTGAAATCGAAGGTGTATTTGAGCACAACGAATTCACACTCCGCATCTTCACACGCGAAGGCAGACGTTATTTCTACGACACCGAAACCGTGGATACCAGAGAAGGCGCAGAAAACGGCAAACACGGCGGCGGCGATAATGAAATCATGAAACATCTCGTTGAATATCTCCGCACGGGCACACCCTCTCTTTCTTTGACCTCCATCGACGATTCCATCGAAGGACATCTCTGCGTTTACGGTGCGGAAATCGCGCGTAAGGAAGGCAGAACCGTTTCTTTG
>SVRL01000079.1 GCA_015064845.1 Oscillospiraceae bacterium
CATTCGGATACGCAAAGGTTCCTGCTGGTAAGAATAAGAGTAAGGCAATCATCAGCAATCCCATGAAAAACTTAATGAGTGTCTGTGAAAAAAGCTTCATTGTATTTCTCCTTTTTTGATGGATTTTTCCCATTGGCAATGTATTTGCGCCCATTTTTCACTGTGTGCGCCCAAAGCGCCGATCTGACGGGGATGGGCAAGCGGCAGGACTTTGAATTGTTTGCTGTTTACGGTAATTTCCGTTAGATTACCGTAGCCGTAAAGGCTGACGTACTCTCCGAGTGTGGAATAAGGAATATCGGCAACCTTTTTCAGATACTCTTTGATCGGGATATCTCCGAGTAAGACAAGAAGCTCTGCTTGGGAATCCATCAGCTCTTTTGTGATTTCTTCGGCTCTTTGCCGATTGCAGAATGTGGAGGGGCGCTTGGGAACGGTAACGGGATTCAAACCGTATTTTTCAATCAAGGGCTTATATTTTGCTTCAATTGCCTTGATTTGAGCGGGGTTCAAACGCGCTTCCGGCAAAAGATCGCAAAGCCATGCATCTGCTCGCGTATAGCCGAGAGGCGCAAGAATATTTTCATCCAGAACTTTTGCGCTCGGCCCGTTTAACTGCGGTCCTGCAGGTTCAAGATATCCGAGCTCGGGGTGGATTTTAATTTTTGATATGATACGCGCGGCTTCTTCGGGATTGCCATCCCAGAAAATTCTCGGTTCGCTTGCAACGGCAAGAGCCTGACAGATGATTTTATTGTCTTTTTTCCATCGCGCGTGTACCGCGCTTGCATATACGCCGAGAACGAAAATTTTTTTCGGTGTTCGGTCTTCTTGCGTTAAATCGTGAAGCGGTTCACCGAACGGGAAATGATAAGACATGCGATTCTCCTTTTACGTTAATTTATATCAAATGTAGTGAAGGGAATGCCTTTTTGCTTCAATAAAGAAAGGAACTGTTTTTTCTTTTTTTGTTCTTCTTTGATAAAGCAGTGCATGCTGTATTTTTTTGCAGAGGTTTTTATGATGAAATCAAAAGAACCGTTGCCATCGTGGATGGAAATTTTCAATATCTCTCCGAGCGGAATTTCCACGGGCTCTTTCTTGTATAAAATGAGCTTGTCTTCGGTTACTGCAACGGCGGTTCCTTCCTTGCGGATTGTGATTACAAACATGTAAACGAAAACCAAGGATATGAGTGATAGAACCGTTATGAATATCAATGATATTGTGGGAATCCAAAATATGGAAAGTAAGAGGATTCCGACAAGAAAAAGTACTGTAAAAAAAGCAAATATCCATGCGTAGTTTTTTGAATAACAGGCTTCAAATTCTTTTTTCATTTGAAATGTAATTCCTCTCATTTAGATTTCTCAGGCTTCTTCAAAAAGATCGAGGAGATGTTTTCCCGTTTGGTAAGTAAAGGAAAGCGCGTGAGGGAGGAGTTCTTTGGGAATATTGCCGAGATAGAGAAAAACTTCAAAAGTCAGTTCGCCTTGATAACCGATGTTTTTGAGCGATTTCATGATGGCCTCCCATTTGAACGTACCGAGAAACGGCAGATTATGTGCGTCTCTTCTGTAATCGCCATCCTGAACGTGGAGCGCTTGCAAAAGTGAGCCATCCATTTTCGCGCAGAAATCTTCGGGTTCATTTCCCGTCAGCGCGGCGTGTCCGATATCCACGCAAGCAACGAAAAAGGGTGAATTCAATTGACGGACGAAAGCGCAAAGTTCTTCCGGCGTCCCCAATTTTCCGACGTAATAAACTCTTTTGGGATCACGGTGAAACAGATTTTCAACGGCAACTTTGATGCCGAATTTTTCACAGTAAGGAAGTAAGCTTCTGTAAAATTCCAGATTATATTCTTTATCAAAAACGATTCTTTCATTTACGGCTGCACTGAGCGAATGTACCACGATGGTTTTTGCACCGAGGATTGCCGCGGATTCCATGCTTCTCACGATGGCGCGGTAGGCAGGGGTGGAAAGTTCAAATGCTTCTCCGACTTTAAGATCAAAGGGCGCGTGCGCCTGATTACAGGAAAGACCGATGGCATCCAAATGTTTTCGCAGTTCTTTGGCATATTCACGGTAATTGTCATTCAGAAGAGGAGAGTTTTCTTCCGTCCAATAATATGACAGATCCACGCAATCAAAGCCGGCATTTTTGATGAGCGTAAGGGCTTCAAAATCTCCGAAATGTTTTCGTATGACGTAATTTTCAATGGCGAGTTTCATGATAAAACTTCCTTTCCGAATAGATTGTCTTGTGCGTTTTCCGATAGTTCATTTTTGCTGATCTGTTTTTTCGTACCAAGTTTGATTAACATATTCAAGATTGAATTTTTGGGTTGAAATTCAATTTCACCGTAATTCAATTGATGAATGGGGCGCAGATACATTTCTATACCCCTATCGAATTTGGAATCGTCCAAATTGATTTTTATAATCGGTTTTCCCCACTCCAGTGCATTTCGGATTTCCGCTTGAACATGAACCGAAGCAACGGCATTTTTTCCGCTTAAAAGAATCATGCCAACGGAATTATCTAATTTATCGGCGATTACGTTCATCCAGTTATTGCCCGGTTCGATGCCTGCATCGTACCAAAGGCGGATTCCGTGGAATTGAAGAAAAGCAAGGATATCCTTCGCGATCGCGTTATCTTTGTGTGCATAACTGAAAAAGACATAATTTTCTTTTCCTTGATAGGGAGCTTCGATGTATTTTGTATCCAAAAAACGGCGTTGTTTTTCCTTTGCTTTTTCAATCATGGAATCCAACTGTATTTTTAAGGTAGATAAATTGAATTGTGATTGTTCACCGTCATAGATCAAAAAATCATCGAATAAATGTCGGTTATGCAGAATGGTTTGGGCAACTGTTTTTTTCATGGCAAGACGATCTGTTTTTTCTTCTTCTGTCATTTCTTTTTTGCCTTGAAATAATTCCTTCATACCTGCAAGGCTTATGCAAGTTCCAATAATCGGAACGGCATCACCGTACCCCGTTTTAATATGCCGTAGAAATTCAATGTTTTCGCTGGTCATGGTTAAAACGGCATTTTCATATCCGTAAATGGCATCGAAAATATCGCTCTTATTAAATCCAACCAAGCCGTAATTCGTCGGATACTTGAAGTCGCATGCTTCTACGGCTTCTTTGGAGGCAAGCTTTCGCGGTTTGAAATAGGGCTTGACCGGTTTGTTTGGATCTTCATAGACCAATTTATATACAACCCGGAATCCTCGGGATTCCATATATTCGCGTAGCGTATGACCGACATCTAATGTCAGTCCGTAAAAAATCATTAACATAAAAGTTCTCCTTTGATTTTTATGTTGAATAAATGGCAATGAAACTTACAATCAACGTTGCCGTACCGACAACGAGATCGATGATTCCGAGAGCAATTCCTTTTCGTTTTACTGCTTTTGTCCACGGTTTTTGAGGATTTGGACCGGAAACGGAAGCGGAATGGCGAGGATTTATTTGTAAGGCAATGAGAATATGCTTCCATTCAAGTGCAGTGCCGATGATTTGATAGGTGCCGGAAGAAAGAAAAGTGATTCCGAAAGCGAATAGGAAAAGCAAACCTTGTATTTCGGGGATTGCTCCGAATAATTTTGCAATTCCGGCTGAAAGGAAGGGCAGTAACACAATAGCACCGATGCTACCCCAATGCCATAAATATCCAAGCCGTATGGTTTTTTGTTCGGTTTTTGAATAAGCCATTTCAATCCCTTTCTTTTTTATTATGTTTTATCGAAAAAACATGAAGACCTTCTCTTAAAGCCATTCTGTATTCATTCATGAAAGAGCCTGCTTTCAAGTAATAAATTTTATTTGGAGTTATGATGATCGGAGTAAAGAATTTTTTGAATCTGCCGTAGCGATGCGTTTCTACATCCAAAACGGTTTCTTTCATGTAATTTTTTAACGCTTCAAGATTTTGGTCAATATTTTCAGTGAGAAAGACGTATCCGATGTTGTAGGTTAATAGGCGCTTATTGAATTTCTCTAAAAATTTTTGAATATTTATTTCCGCTTCCGATGTGAGCAATGCCACATAATAATGCTCTACAACAGAGATTTCGTCATCTCCTGAAACCGCTTTGTGATAAAGACCATTGGCTGTTTTCTTATAGCCGTGAATTTCAAGTTTTTCAAAAAGTTCGGTTTGGCTTGCAGTTGTTTCAATGCAAGAAAAATCTAAGTTTTTTACTTTATTTCTGATCCTTCCATATTCATATTCGGCAAGTTTTTTGTAATTCAACGCAATAAAAACAATGCTGAAAATAAAACTGATACAAGCAGCAAGGATGAAGGTGAGAGAATTTTTTTCAAGTCCCATGTAAAGCAATATTAAGGACGTCAAACAAAAAACAGAAAACACGGAAAGGATGAAAATATATTTTTTGATTGTCATGGTAATTCCTTTCGTTTCAATGTGCCCTATAAGAAAGCATGCAGTCTTCACAAATATCTATTTCGTAATTTTCGGAAAATCTTACTCGTTTCATCAACTTTCCGCATTTAGGGCAGACATGTATTTGTTGATCTCCCACTTGTTCTGCTTTTATGCTTTTTCCGTAATCACAAGCCAAATGGTAATATACGGGATAACCAAGCCGGCTACTCATATATTCCGCAATTTCAATTCCTTGCTTGTTCAGCGCAGAATCAAGCTTCACACGTTGATTCCCCGTATAGCGATCGCAAAGGCAATTCATCCAGATTTTATCCATGGAGGCATAATTTTCTTGCCAGCAACATGTCAGATAATGATCCTCTTCACGCTCTGCGGGAAACGGCAGTTCATAATATACGATGGGTTTTCCGCAATCACAGCAAATAAATACGCTGTCAATATCCAAAGTGAAAGTTTGCATTTCCATTGCTGTGCGTTGGCGGCACTCGCAATAGAGGGAGCTTTCCATGTTTTTGCCTAAAGGTGTCAGGATACACTCATATAATTCGTTTATCTTTTGGCGGTGTTGTTTTACATAGATTCCGTCATATTTTTCATCAAAAGAATCTTTTTTGGGCAATGTAACGTATAGGATGTAATTTTCGCATTGAATCAATTTATAGTCCTTCAGAATCTGTCCGTTTCGTTCCAGCGAACAAAGAAACTCCCAAATGAGTTCTTTGGTATCTTCGTTTATGGATTCCTTTGGAATCAATTCTATTTTACAAAACATATGGGGCTCCTTTCTTTGTGATTTATCTTAGAAGCTTAATTTATATCGGAACTCGTATATCCCTGCATAAATTTTTCAATATAGCGCATAGCTTCATCCTTATTTTTAGGATATATTTTTTCTGCCGGAATGGAATCGTATTCTGTCGAGAAAACGAACGAATCCTTATCTTTATAGAGCTCAAATTTTCCCGATTCATTTTTTCCTCTGATGAGAATGATGTCAGTGCCATCAATCTTTCGTGTTACCGTCGTTAGTTCCAAATCGTACTTTTCCTTGAAACTTTTATGTATATATCGCAAATCCTTTGCTTTTATCTTGGTTTTTACAATATGAATAATGAAGTAGATCACGGAAACTGAGATGATGAAACTTAAACCCAAAAAAAGCTCAATCGGAATATTTTTTCTGATTTCAGATGGAACGAGAAATGTCAGTAAGCCGGCTATGCAGAACACAACGAGCCAAAACGCAAGTTCTTTAAGTCCCTCCCAAAGCTCAGCTTTCCAAGTGGATTGTTTTTTGGGGGTGTTTTTTGGGGTTGTTTTTTTCATATAAATTCCTTTCAAAGTTGCAATGCTTGTTTGCATAAGCAAACGATAGATTCGATATGCAGTAAGAGTACAAATGGGGTGTTTTTAGAAATGAAATTCAATCGAAAAATCTCCGGATTTGATTTGAAAATAAAGAATCAACGCTAAAACAGCCAAAGTGATTGCCGTGAAGATGATGTTGAAAATTTTGGTTTTTTTATTGATCTGATCCTTGGCATCGGCTTTATGATCTAAAATTTCTCCCTCGGAAAGAATGGTTTTATCAAGCTTTTTCTGGATTTTTTCAATGACACATTGTTCATCGTATTTTGTGATATTGCCACAGGAAGGACATTTGAAATCGTATTCCGTTACCTCAACGTCGCCAATTATATGTGAGTGACCAATTCTACTATGCTCTTTATAGTCGGGATCACCGCGCCGTATCGTTCTTGTTTTTGGATTTTTTACCAAGCGTTCTCCACAACGAGAGCAGTAAAATTTTTTTATCAGCATTGCTACCGGAATGGAAGTGGATTTATTTTTCATTTTATGAAATCTCTTTTCTCTTGTATTTTGCAATTGTTGATTAGCGTTCGAGACAAACAACACATTCGACATGGGTCAAGAATACAAAAGGCATAGTTTACTCTCTCAAAACGCCTGTAATATCGAGTTGATTTAGTAATGATTTCAATCCCACTCTATTATCATATACTCCGAAAAGCATCTTGTGTTCGTTATCATAAACCGTTAGTTGATTAAAAGAGTAATGGTAGGATGCCATTTCGGAATATTTTACAAGTGTTTTCTTGAACAGACGAACGACAAGAATTCCGTCGGTTCGTATGATTTCATATGTACGGAGTGCAAGCAAGGTAAGTAATAATGGAATTGCAATAATCAATATTGCTGAGAGAATAAATACAATCCATGAATGAGTTGGAAAATCCTTTTCGAATACACATATTAGCACCGTAAAAACCATAAACAATATAACTGTAATGATGAAAGCGACAGTCGAACACAAGGTAAATCTTCGTGGATATTTTGTCTTAGTAATAAAATCATTTTCTGCTTCTTCCTTCTTTGATTGACTATATATCCAAGGAAGAATTATCGAGATTGCTAAAGGAATTAGGATTGCCGGTAATGTTGCAAAAAGCATTTCCATTGTAATTACTCCTTTCTTGTCAGGCAAACAACACATTCAACATGCGTATCGTTGTCCAAACTCAAACGCATAATTTTTTGGGGGACTTTCTGAATCTTCCGTCATCGCTTTCTGTCATATCTCTAAGCATTTGAGTGAGAAGTCGGTTTGCAGATATATAATCTTTCTTTTCTACCAATTTTTCAAGTGAATCATCATTATGCACCACTCTTGAAAACCACAGAGAATGATAGAGCGTATAAACAATCCAAGCTGTATTCGCTTCTTCTTCGCTTAACTTTCTAATTGAAAGATAGCCTTTCAGCATGGAAGGAAAGAACTGTTCACGGCAGCTTTGATCTGCTCCTTCGGGTAGATCCATTTCATAAGCGGTCAGAAGACCTTCCATTACAAGATCAGAAATCAGCACTTCATCTCCGGCATTGTTATAGTCAAATACAGTCAGTTCGTCCTCTCCATAAACAAGATTGTTAATGGATATATCTCCTTGTACTGCCGCTTTAGGAAGTCTGTCCCATACGGCACGAATTACTTCTAACTTTTCATCGTGCAGTTTCTTGATTTGTTCAACTATAATTTGGTCAAGATTTTCATTTTGTCCGATTTCACAGAACTCTTGATAAGCATCCACATCATTCCAATATGCGGCAGAAAATAGCGTTCCACATCCAATTCCACATTTGTTTTCCAAAGAAAGAACGTGCATACGTGCCATCAGTTCACCGATCTTATAAGAAATATCCGTGTTGATTTCCATGATTTCTTCGCCGCACCAATCCTCAACAGTAACATTACACGGAAGATCATTATAGATGTACTGGTTGCAGTATCTTCCGTTGGACATGTAGCGTTTGGGAGTAATGATGCCGTTCTTCCTCATAAACTCTGAAAATGCACTTTGTTTTTCAGTTTTTTCACGGTCTTCAAGCAAGTTATCACCTTTAATGTTTACAATTTTTATGACAACTCGTTTTCCATTTTCAAGAAGAACAGATAAAACAACCTTGCAATTCCACCCGTATTCCTCATAATAATTTATGTACTCTCTTTGTTCGCTGAAAATTGTATCAAGGCCATACAATTTTAAGATGGCTTTAATATCATTTTCAGGAATAATTTTCTTATCATTTATCATGTTTTTCCTCTTTCGATATGTTATACCGTACTGCTGTAAAACGAACTTTCGAGTCGTGCTCAAAAATCACATTTTTCCCTGCCAAAAATCAGGGCATTTTTTGATTTTGAACAACGTTTTTTAAAATTTCTTTAAAATCGCTCAAAAAGTCTTGATTTTACTCATTATACGCCGATTTTAACTTATTTTCGGGTGAGACAAACGACGCTTTCGACTTGTGTATCGTTGTCCAAACTTATTTCCATATCTTCCTCTATGATCGGCAGCTTGAATTTGATGGATTTCAGCCATTGTCCGTTCGGCTTGCGTTCTTCAAAGATATGGATTTCGGAGATC
>SVRL01000080.1 GCA_015064845.1 Oscillospiraceae bacterium
CAAAGCGCATAAGCATAACTCCATACGTGCGTACAAGTTCCTTCACAGGAACCGATATTGGTATGAACGCCCTCCCAACCGTAAAATTCTCCGTTTTCCAAACGAAGAACCGTCGGAGATTTCAAAACGGACATCGTGGAAGATACCGCATCGATGACAACGGGATCCAGCGAGGAGTTATGCAACGTATCACAAAACAGCAAAGTTTTTTCAAAAAATACATCGTAATTTGCAAGCGCATAAAAAGCAGAGTCGATCGAATTTTCAAAGCGTGTGGCGTAATAATTTTTCCATGTAACGTCTCTGTCATTTTCATCCTTGCGTCTCCACCAATAATTATAGCAGTTCGGTACATTCCACGCAAGAACGAAACGTGTTTTTTCGCCGGGGATCATTTCCGCTCCGATGGATGCATAATCTCCCCCTTTCGGATTTGGTGTATCGTAATGACGGTCGGAAAACGCGCCGTGTGTCAGTTCATACCAGAATGTCGAAACGTGGTCGCGCCAACCGCCGCGATACCAATATTCCTGAGCAAAAGAATTTTTGCCGTCCACGGCAACGCATAAATCGCCGTATGCAACATCATCTTCCGAAACATCGGCGTAGCGAAGCTGTACGGCATTATATTTTTCGTGAAAACAGATTTTATTTTCCGTTTTATCAAAAGGATTTTTCACAGAGAAAACCGCAGTATATTTTACGTTTTCCGCTCCCGCTTTCACTGTAATATCGAAAAACGCTGCAGGAATGCTTGAATTTTCGGAATCGAGCGGAATCATAGGATTCCACGCTGTGAGAACGACCTCACCGGGAAAAATTTCATCTTTGAAAGTAAGCGTGGCAATGGGGAATCTGCCATCAAATACCACTTCCTTGAAATGCGGATATGAACACATCGTATCTCCCGCATGTCCTTCCCCGAATCCGCGCATATGCGGACCGCGAGAAAAACCGCTGAAATCCTTCAGTACATCGCCGCGCAACACTTTGACGATGCGTTTTCCATCGGGATATTCTGCCGTAACGGCAAAAGAAGTACAACCATTAATACTGTTTTTGTTCGGACGATTAAAAATCTCAAAATCAATCAGCGCGCCGTTTCCCGCAAGTCCGATCGAACCCGTACCGATACCGCCAAGCGGAAAAGATATTTCTCTGAGTTTTTGATTTTTATAAATCATATGGATTTTCTCCCTTTCACAATAAATTCAATGATCAGACTTGTTCGATCACTAAAAAGCAAAGAATGTTTCAGCATACCCGTACCCACGAATGTTGCATTCGGACATCGCTTTTCCATATGCTGCATAAAATTTTTGCATGAGAATAACACCTTTCTTAAAAATGCGTATCTCAGCTCAGGATATTTTTCAAATCGGCAGAAAATTGTTCATCCAAAATGGAGTCAACATCGTCAATGCAACGAATTCCCATATCAATCATTCGTGCTTTCAATTCCCTTCTGTCTTCCAATCTTTCCAATTGAGACGTTACCAAAACCTTTTTTGCATATGCGTTTCCGAAGCGTGTCGTTACCGTATTCAGTTTATAAAGCTCGTCCGATTTAAATTTACCGTTTTTACAGGAAATGAAAACAGGAACCATACCCTTCATGGCAATCACATCGATTTCATTGATCGTTCTGATTTCATCAACGCCGTATCTTCCGTCCCAGTCAATGACTACGCCAACCTTCACATCATGATAAAGCGGAGAACCGTCTTTGTCTTTCAGCGCGCGCATCTTGATTGCCACAATCAATTCCAATACCTGTCCCGCAACGATAAGGCACTTTT
The DNA here is from genome assembly GCA_015064845.1 of Oscillospiraceae bacterium. GTDB lineage: Bacteria > Bacillota > Clostridia > Oscillospirales > CAG-272 > QALR01. The sequence continues at coordinate 1,800 of SVRL01000080.1, forward strand.
TGACCTGCTCGTTTTTGAATCGGAAAGAAACCGTCTCTCCTATGGAAAGCGACGAGATCAGGCGTTTATTCTGAAGCTTATACAGCAGGCTTGGAATCAGCACATATTCTTTCTTTTTGTGCGTCAGCGCAGACTTTGCCACGTTTACGTCGAAAGAAAAATCCAGAGAATTCGGATCGCCGAAATCTTTATAAATCTCTCCGAGCGTTTCCGTATGTATATTCCAAAGAGCCACTTCATTTCTGTTCGAGTCCCCCTTGCAGATTTCCCACATGGCTTCCACGTCATCAATAAAATCTTTACTGAATCTCCATTCGTACGTATATTGTTCACGCGACGAATCTCTTACAACTTCTCCGCCGTACATATTGATATTTTCTTCAACAGAAATATCAAAAGACCCCGTAGCGCAAACGTTACCGTCCATATCGCAGTCAAGCAACTTTTCATTTTGCAAATTGAATCTGTGGCTGCTGATCTTTCCTTTGTATTTTTCCATGAGCATGCCCACAGCCACGAGGTACAGATCTTCCCCTCCCGTCAGGTCAAACACACAATCCTCATTTGTTTTAATCACGCTTTCCAAATACGCTATGATATCCTGAAGTTTATTTCTGCTTACGGATTTACATTCCAATTGCGTTGCAATTCCTCTGCTTCTCAAAATATCTTCATAAATTCTTTTACTCTTTTCCATCTGTTTGGAATCATTTCCAACGAAAATAACTTTATCCGGTTTGCAAAGCAATGCGCTTGCAATATTTTCAATGGACGTCTTATCATAAAATTCTACAATTGTCATCTTTTATATTTTCCTTTCCGAAATGGTATTCTATATTTATTATCCGATTGTTTTCCAGCCAAAATTCTATGAAAACACTTTCTTTATTTGTTCTGCAATAAATGCATCCGAACATTCTTTCTCTTTCGCCACACCGTCAATAATTGTAATATTCATATCCCGCGCCCGACCTTTTAATCTTTGAACCTCTGCGCCGGATTCGGAAGAAATCAAAATCTTTTTCACGTGTTTCCCTCCGAATCGGGATGCCACAGTATGAAGTTTGTATAATTCCACTTCGCCGATGGCACCGTTTTTACACGAAATAAAAACGGGAACCAAATCACACATAGCAATCAGATCGATTTCATTTTCGGTATCATTATTGTTTTTAATTTCACCATCCCAATCAATGGAAACGCCTCTTTTGATATCGCAGAAATACGGATTTCCCGTTCCGTCTTCCATGTTATACAAAATCTGTAAAATTTTCAGTTCCAAAATTTCGCCTTGCTTTGAAAAGCATTTTTTTATCAGTTCGTTTTGATATTCAAAAAAGATAATCTGAAAATTGTTTTTACAGGTCAGTGAAGAAAGCAATTCTTTTTGCCGCATGGATCTTAAAAACGACCAAAGCGCATTTCTTTGAGAAATATACTTTTCTATTCGATTGGAACAGCGGTTACTTTCCAATTTAACAGCCAACGGAGCAGCATTCATCTTCGTACGGTAACTTTGAAACCGCGATAATCGGCCGATCGATGCGTTCCACTCGTTTTCCGCTTTACGAAAATTCCAAACCGAATTGATATCCGTTTCATGGTCTTTAAAAAACTGCCTTTCTTCCGTTGCTTCTCGCGCAATCAATCCGCCGTATAAAGAAATCCACTCGTTCAGGGAAATTTCCGCCTTGTCTTTCACATAACACGGAAATTTTCCGTCCTTATCGCAATCATAAATCACTCCGTTTTCAATATTGAATCTATGCATTTGCAAAATCTTTTCGTTCTTGTATTTTTGAAAAATTATCCCTACCGCAACAAGAAACATATCATCCCCACCGGTCAAATCAAATGCACATCCATTTTTTTCCGCCTCTACAATTTCGGAAAGAACCTTTTCAATCGCTTCCAGATCATTTTCTTTGATAGAACGATACTCCATTTTTATATTCATACCCTTTTTTATGAAAACGTTCCGATAAACGGAAATACTTTTATCAACAGAATCTTCTCTCCCAATAAAAATAATCTTGTCCAAATTCATCGTAAAAGAGCTGAGAATATTTTCAATAGGCGATTTATCAAAAAATTCAATCACTGTCATAAGCAAACCTCTTTTTATTTTATCTGCTATTTATTATACCATAAAAAAAACACCTGTCAAGAATCTTGTCGAATTTGTGAATATAGGAGCACAAGAACAAATATGAGCTTTCTCAAAACGAATTTTTATAAAAATTGTTTAATATTTTCTTTATTTTTGAAAATAAAGAAAATATTATCAATATTATACCAAAATCAATCAACGAGAGGCATTGATTATTTTATAGAAAAGATATAATATATAATTATAATATATATTTTGGAAGATTTTAAAATTCAGGAACCATCGAAAAATGCAGTAAAAACTGCATATCCTCGATGGAACGATGAAAAAGGAGGAATAAAAGTGCCAAATGAAACAAAATCATATTTGAATTTCGGCATTGTAGGCTGCGGAATGATTGCGGATATTCACGCGCAGGCACTCAAATCGCTTGCCGGCGTGCATTTGGTCGGCGTGGCAGACGTCAGCTTTGCGCACGCAAAATCTTTTGCGGAAAAACACGGGGTTTTTGCTTATGAAACCTATGAAAAAATGCTTTCGGATAAAACAATCGATGCGATCTGCATTTGCACTCCCAGCGGATTCCACGCCGAACAAGCCAAAGCGGCTCTTCTTGCAGGAAAACACACAGCCGTGGAAAAACCGATTGCCATGACAGTCAGTGACGCAGATTCCGTGATCGAAACCGCAGAAAAAAGCGGAAAACTTTTAAGTGTTATTTCACAGCTTCGTTTTTCGGAAGACGTCGTTCGACTGAAAAATGCTGTACTGAATGAAAGCTTCGGAAAAATTCATTTTTGCAACCTTTCCATGAAATATTGGAGAGACGAATCCTATTATTCGGGTAGCCGTTGGAAAGGAAGCCGTCTTCTGGACGGCGGCATTCTGATGAATCAAGGTATTCACGGAATCGATCTTCTGCGCCACGTCATCGGCAATGCAACGGTAATCAGCAGTGTAACGGACAGACTGTATCACAAGATCGAATCACCGGATACCGCGCTCGCTTTGCTTCGCTACGATTGCGGCGCGCTCGGCGTTCTGGAAGCCACCACAGCCGCTTTCCCCGGATTCGATCTGAAACTGGAAATCATCGGCGAAAAAGGATACGCCGTCTTTACGGAAGACCATCTGACATCGTTTGTTATCGAAGGAAAAGAACAACCCCTGGCTTCCGAAGCAAAATCTTCGGGAACGGCAAGCGATCCCAAAGCGGTAGGCTGGAAGAAACACGCGCTTCAGCTCCGTAATTTCGCAAATGCCATCTGTGGCACAGCGCAGCTTGCTGTCTGCGGCAAAGACGGAAGAGAGGCAGTTGCCCTGATTGCCGACGTTTATAAAGAAAATATGTAATTTACCTTACTGTCAATACCGAAAGGAAAAAAATGATTATGGAAAAACTTGCTCTTTTGGGAGGCACTCCCGTTTTGAAAAATTATCCACCCAAGGAACTTTTCGCTTGGCCGATCATCACAGAAGAAGACGAAGCGGCGGCTTTGGAGGTTATCCGCAACAATAAATTTTCCGGCACGGATATTACGGAAAAATTTCAAAATGAATTTGCTGAATGGCAAGGAACCGAATATGCGCTTGCTTTTTGCAACGGTACCGCCGCGCTGACGGCTTCCATGTTTGCAATCGGTCTCGGCATGGGCGATGAAATCATTTGTACAACCAAAACTTATTGGGCAAGCATCACGCAAGCGGCAAATTTCGGTGCTTCCGCCGTATTCTGCAATATCGACGAAAACATGAGCATGGATCCCGATGATCTGGAACGTTGTATCACACCCAAAACCAAAGCCATCATGGTCGTACACTATTTCGCTTATCCTTGCGACATGGATCGTATTATGGCAATCGCAAAAAAGCACAATCTGCTTGTCATTGAAGACGTTTCACACGCGCAGGGCGGTATGTATAAAGGTAAAAAACTCGGCACCTTCGGCGATGTCGCCGCAATGTCCATGATGAGCTCCAAATCGTTTGCGGCAGGCGAATTGGGCATCCTTGTTACCAACACGAGAAAATACTATGAACGCGCCATTGCTTTCGCTCACTACGAACGAAATGACAGCCGTTATATCAAGGAATGTGAAGAATTGAAGCCTTATTCCCGCATTGCGCTCGGCGGTCTTAAAGGCAGAGCCAATCAGCTTTGTACGGCAATGGCAAGAGTACAGCTCAAATATTACGACGAACGCTGTGCGGAAATTCGTAAAGCGATGAATTATTTCTGGGATCTTTTGGAAGGACTTCCCGGCATCCGCGCTATCCGTGTTGATGAATCCACTGGCTCCAATATGGCAGGATGGTACTGCCCTCACGGACTTTACTTGCCCGAAGAACTCGGCGGACTTTCCGTAAAGCGTTTCTGTGAAGCAGTCAGAGCGGAAGTTCTCGGAGGAATTTGCTGGGATGGCGGAAATCACTGCCTGCACACGCATGAATTTTTCAAAACATTCGACCTTTTCAACATCGGTAAACCGACCCGAATTGCGTTTGCCGACCGCGACGTCAGAGAAGACGATAAAGAACTTGAACGTTCCGCAAATCTCTGCTGCTTCTCCGTTCCGTGGTTCAAGCATTTTGAAAAGGAATGGATCGAACTTTACGCCAAAGCTTACAGAAAAGTCATTGAAAATTACGAACAGCTGCTCGAACAGGATTCCGACAAATCCCAAGGCGGACGCTGGTATGGTCAAAGTAACGAAGAATAATCAAAATTCAAAGATAATTTTTTTAATATTATACAATAAACTGTTGACTTTTCTCCGTACGTCAAGTACAATAAAGTCAGAAAATCGTTTGTTCAATATGTAGAGATGGGAGGCCGAGTGATGATTTCCGATATAAAAAAGCAAGAAAATGGCATCCGTTTTGATGATCCCGATTTTCGGCTGATCGTGAAACCGGACTGTGTTTCCAACATCGATGCCCCCGATCGGATATCCAAAGCCTTTCATAAAGAGATCGAAATCAAATATTTCTATGAAGGAAATGCCACGCTTCTCGTCGGTTCAAAAATTGTTCAGGCAACGGCGGGAGATCTTGTGGTTATGAATCCTTATGAGTTTCATTCCACCATTCAATTCGGGGAACATAAGGGAAAATATCATTTGATCATGGTCGACCCGGATTCTTTCTTTGCAAAAGAAACGGGCGGGACGTCGTTGAAACAAATGACCGCGTGGAGCGATTTTGAATTTGATACGCACATCAAAAATGATGGGCGCATACCGGAGCTTATGTTGCGGATTGCCGAGGAGCAAAAAAGAAAAGCACCGTATTACCGTTTGATTCTCAAGGGACTTATGATGGAGCTTTTCGCCCTGCTTTTGCGTGATTACGCCAAAACGGAAGAAACCTGTTCCGCGGAGGAAAATATCCGTTACTTTGAAACGGTGGAACCTGCCATTCAAAGAATACGAGATAAATATTTCGAAAAAATTACCGCCGAGGACCTTTCTTCTCTCTGTAACGTAAGCAAATGTCATTTTTGCCGTATTTTCAAAAAAGCCACGGGAAAAACCGCCATGCAATATTTAACGGATTACCGATTGCAAATTGCGGACGTACTGCTTTCAGACCCCTCCCATACCATTTCCATGATTGCGGAAAAATGCGGCTTTGAAGACGAAAGTTATTTTTGTCGATGCTACAAACGAAAATTCGGAAGTTCCCCCGGACAAAAACGTTCAAAACGAATCAAACAAAAATAAAATATAAAGGAGTCAATCCATCATGAAAAAATTAAATCTTGCCATCATCGGACAAGGCAGAAGCGGTAAGAACATTCACGGAAAATATTACCGCAGTGAGGATAACTGCTATTACGATGTGAAATACGTCGTGGATGCCGACGAATTTCGCAGAAACGTTGCGCTGAAGATTTATCCCGGCTGTCAGGTTCTTCCGGATTACCGTGAGCTTTTTGATCACGATGATATTGACCTCGTTGTCAATTCGACCTATTCCGAAATGCATTATGCAATTACCAAAGATTTGCTTTTGCACGGAAAAAACGTGCTTGTGGAAAAGCCGTTCGGACGTTCCCGTTACGAATGCGATGAACTGATCAAGATTGCAAATGAAAAAAATCTCACTCTTGCCGTTTTCCAGCAGACATTCCTTGCTCCCTTCTACACCTTCACTTACGACCTCGTCAAATCCGGCAAGTTGGGAGATATTAAGCAGATCAATATCCGCTATAACAGTTTCTCCAGACGTTGGGACTGGCAAACATTGCAGAAAAAATGCGCAGGCGGTGTTTACAACACGGGTCCTCACCCGATCGGTATCGGTCTCGGTCTTTTGGATTTTGATAAAAACGCAAAGGTTATTTACAGCAAACTCGATACAGCCCTCACAAGCGGCGACAGCGATGACTACGCAAAGATTCTGATTGCAGCTCCCGAAAAGCCCTTGGTTGATATTGAGGTTACCAATATCGATGCTTA
>SVRL01000014.1 GCA_015064845.1 Oscillospiraceae bacterium
TCAGACCTTTTCCTGATGGAACCTTTACTCCCAAAATGGAAGGTGCAGAAGAAGATCTTCGTCGCATATGCTATGAGCGTGCAGAATCTTTATATGGAGCTCCGTTGCCTACGCTCGTTGAAAAAAGATTGGATAAAGAATTAACATCCATTATTAAGAATGGTTTTGCCGTATTGTATATGATCGCACAAAAGCTTGTATGGTATAGCGAACAACAAGGCTATCTGGTTGGCTCAAGAGGTTCTGTTGGTTCATCATTTGTTGCTTCTATGGCAGGAATTTCCGAAGTAAATCCTTTGCCTCCACACTATTTTTGTCCATCCTGTAAATACACCCAATTTATTTTGGACGGCACATACGGTTCAGGATTCGATTTGCCCGATGCAAAATGTCCTTGTTGCGGAGCTGATTTGCGAGGCGACGGTCATGATATTCCTTTTGAAACTTTTTTAGGATTCTATGGAGATAAGTCTCCGGATATTGATTTGAATTTTTCGGGAGAAGTTCAAGGACGTGTACATAAGTACACGGAAGAACTTTTTGGCGCAGAAAATGTTTTCCGTGCAGGCACCATAGGCGGTGTAGCGGATAAAACTGCATTTGGATATGCTTCACGTTATGCGGAGGAAAGAAATATTCCTCTCAGCAAAGCGGAAATTATTCGTCTCACAAAAAAATGTATTGGTGTAAAACGTACAACCGGACAACATCCGGGCGGTATTGTTGTCGTGCCGAAAGAATATGATATTTATGATTTTTGTCCTGTTCAACATCCGGCAGATGACCCAAACTCTGATATTGTAACAACACATTTTACCTTTGAATATTTGCATGACACTTTGTTAAAATTGGATGAACTTGGACATGATATTCCGACTAAATATAAATATCTTGAGCGATTTTCAGGATTAAACGTAATGGAACTTCCTATGAACGATCAAGAAGTTTATGAATTATTCCGTTCAACTAAAACCTTGGGAGCAACCCCAGAAGAAATCGGCGGATGTAAAATCGGAACTCTTGGATTACCTGAATTTGGAACAGCATTTGTTATGCCTGTTGTAATTGAAGCACGCCCCAAAAACTTTAATGATTTATTGCAGATCTCAGGATTAACACATGGTACGGGATTGTGGCTCGGCAATGCGCAAGATTTGATCAAAAATGGCGTTTGTGACATTTCAAAAGTTGTTGGTACACGAGACAGTATTATGTTGGCGTTGATTCGTTATGGTTTGGATGACAGCACTTCATTTAAAATTATGGAATTTGTTCGAAAGAACAAGGCCGGAAAACCAATTCCTGAAAATATGCTCGATGCGATGAGAGAAAAACATGTGGATGAATGGTACATTGACAGTTTGGCAAAAATTCGATACATGTTTCCAAAAGCTCATGCGGCTGCATATGTAATGAGTGCAATTCGTCTTGGCTGGTTCAAGGTTCATCAGCCCATAGTATTCTATTGCGCTTATTTCAGCGCGGCTCCCGATGGATTTGACGGTTTTGTGGCTTCTCAAGGAAAAAGCCAGGTACAAAAACTGATTGCGGAAATAAAAGGAAAAGATAAAAAAGACCGTACACAAAAAGACGATGCTACCATAGCAGCTATGCAAATCGCCTTGGAATGTTTAGGCAGAGGTTATCGTTTTTTACCGGTTGATCTTTATAAATCTGATGCAAGAATGTTTTTGCCGGAACAAAATGGCATTCGATTGCCTTTTGGAAGCTTGCCCGGACTTGGAGAAGCTGCTGCACTCAAATTACAAGAAGCTCGTTCAGGAGGCGAATATTTTTCTGTTGAAGATTTAAAACAACGTACCAGTATTTCAAAAGCGGTAATTGAAATTCTTGAAACGGGAGGAGTTTTGGATGGTTTATCCGAAACAAATCAATTGAGACTTTTTTAAAAACAATTGAAATTGCATAAATAACTTTAAGAGAACTTGAAAAAATATGTAAAAAGTATTGAAAATTTTATAAAATTGTGTTATACTATTAAAACATGATAAAAGAATTTTTTGAAACATAAAGAAAGGAATTTTGTATATGAACAAGGCACAATTGATTGATGAAATTGTTGGTAAAACCGGAATCAAGAAAAAAGATGCGGAAGCAACAGTAGTTGCTTTGGTAGAAACCATTACTGAAGCAATGTCCAAAGGAGAAAAAGTTCAAATTGCCGGATTGGGTTCATTTGAAGTTAAAACCAGACCGGAAAGAGTTGGCAGAAATCCTAAGACCCAAGAAACAATTACGATTCCCAAGTCCAACTATCCCGTATTTTCTGCAAGTAAATCGTTAAAGGATTCTATGAATCAGTAAATCTGAAACAAAGGACAAATGTCTAACTTTTTATTATCTTCTCTTATGAAAGGAATATTTTATGCGATTAGATAAATTTTTGAAAGTATCCAGAATCATAAAAAGAAGAACTGTTGCAAATAATGCGTGCGATTCAGAACATGTAAAAGTAAATGGACGCGATGCGAAAGCTTCTTATGATGTGAAGATAGGAGATGTTATTGAAGTTTCGTTTGGCGAACGTATTTTGAAAATTCGGGTAAAAGAAATTAAAGAGCATACTTTGAAAAATGATGCCTCTGATCTTTATGAAGTAATCAATTAAAAAGCATATTTTTTCACCCTTTCGCATATAAGATAGCATTGTTATTTTTATATATGCGAAAGGGTGAGTTTTAGAATTGGAAACAAACGAAACAAAAGCTTCTCTTGTTCTTTTGAACAGAAAAACATTAAATCTTACCGATATTAACGACGTTATCAGTTTTGATGAAATGAATATTTATCTTGTAACAAAGAATAACGGGAATTTATTAATCGAGGGAACTGATCTTCACATTACAACCTTAGATGTTGCATCCGGTAACATGACGGTCGAAGGAATCATTTGTTCTATGATTTACAATGACAAAGAATCAAAGAAAAAAGAAAGTTTTATTTCAAGGATATTAAAATGATTAATTTTTTCTATGATTCGTATTTGATATTTCTCCGTTTTTTGATTCCGGGAATATTTTTGGGTATGATTTATGATGTCTTTCGTTTAATTAGGATTGGAAGAAATAGCAAAACGATTCCATTGCCTGAAGCAATAAAAAATAGATATTTCCCAAATAAAATAAAAAGAAATAAAAAAACATTGAAAAAACATACTTATCCTAATTTCTTGGTATTTATAGAAGATATTTCTTTTTTTCTTATTGTTTCTGTTACAGAAATTTTGGCAACATATCATCTTAACAATGGAGAAATCAGAATTTATTGTTTATTATTTTCTGTAATCGGATTTTTTTGTTATCAAAAAACAATTAGTCTTTGTGTAATTTTTATATCAAAAAAAATGGCAAAATTATTTCAAAAGATCCTTTTTATTTGCATCTGTCTGGTTTTAGATCCAATTGTTTTTTTTATAAAAAAACTTAAACGGATGTTATCTTCAAAATATACTGAAAATATTCCTGATCAAAAAGACAAGGAAAAAATCCTTTAAAAGGAAGTGGATTTACTTTGAAAAAAAAATCTAAATTATTAGTCAAATTCTCCTTGCTCGCTGCAATTCTTGTTATTATGATCTATATGATTGCTCTACAAGTGCAAATAAGCGTTTTACAGCAAGAACGTGATGAATTGTTAGAAATTACGGATAATTATAAAACATCTATTTCGGATATGGAACATGAATTGTTGTTGCCCAAAGAAGAATATATTGCAAAATATGCGAGAGAAATTTTAGGATTTTATAAATACAGCGATATTATCTTTAAGCAAAAGAATGAATAATCTTCATTTTCTTGACAATTTATTAATCATATATTATAATAATATCATAAGGATTATTTTTAATTTGAAAGGGGTTATAAAATCATGAGTGAAAAAATGCCGTTGAACGGAAAATATTTGATGTATAAAGGCAAACCTTTAGTCAGAGAAAAAAATTTGATATGTTATGGAAACATGACGGATAAGTGCTATTTATCCATGCTCGTACTTACCAACAAAACTGTTGGTTCCGTTGAAATTCCGAATAATGTTTTGGTTCAAGTTTTAACAACAGGAGAAAATCCCAAAATTATCAAACAAGGAAATAAAATCGGACTTTATGATGCATTTGATATAGGAACAGTTTGGTTGGAACGAGCGCTTTCCGAAGTTTCTGCAAATTAAGATAAAATAATTTTTAAGAACATCGAAAGAAGAGGGGGATGGACTGATTTTCTCATGTCTATCTCCCTTTTATGTTTTTATTCATGTATTTCTCGGAGGATTATTAGACTATGCCAAAAATTTTCGAAAACAAAATTGAAGAATATTCCAAACATGTGTTGCCGATTGAAAAATTTCAATTGTTTTCCGATATTGGAAAATTACAATTGAATGATAAAACAACATCGTCGATTTTAGCAATCGCGGAAGAATATCTTCAAAAGGAATATCAACCGATTCTTGCTCACTCTTATATGCGATTTGAAAAAAACGGAAATCGAAACATTTACGAAGATGAATATTTTGAACGTCGTGTCATGGTTTGGTATCTGTTCCTTGGTGAATATATTGAAAAAAGCGGACGATTTTTAGAAAAACTAATTGATGGAATTTGGTTGATTTTAGATGAATGCTCTTGGGTTATACCAGCGCATACAAAAGTCCGCATCGAATATATTCCAAAGCTTCCGCTACAATATAAAAATGAAGTGGATATTGTCGATTTGTTTTCTGCTGAAACAGGCGCAATGCTATCTCTGATTAGTTATCTCGGTAAAGAATTTTTGGATGGAATAACGCCAATTATTCGAGATCGCATATTATACGAGGTTCGTCGAAGAGTTATTTCTCCATATCTCAATTATAATGATTTTTGGTGGATGGGATACACAAGAAAAAATATCAACAACTGGTGTCCTTGGATTGCATCGAACGTACTGGCAGCTTGTGCTCTTGTTGAGTCTGAGATGGAAACCCGATGTGCCATCACAAAAAAATCCATGGAAATCTTAGATCATTTCACAAGAATGTATCATGACGACGGTGGTTGCGATGAGGGCCCTAATTATTGGACGGTTGCCGGTGCTTCATATTTTGATTGCTTAGAAGTTCTTTACGATATTACCGGTGGATATGTTGATGTGTTCAACCATCCATTTATTCAAAACTTGGGAGAATACATAGTTAAATTTTGTATTAATATTGATAAGAATTATTATATCAATTTTGCCGATTCAGGTCCTTGTGTTAGAATAAACAAAAATCTGATAAGAAGATTCGGACGACGTACTAATTCCAAAATGCTCCAACAATTTGGAACAAATTGTGAGGAAACTAACCTTTCCATACAAATGCGATATACACTCTATCGCTCATTAAAAAATCTTTTTGAAGAAGAAAACCTTTCTCATCATCACGAACGTATTCATGAATATCCACTGCAAACATGGTTTGAAGGAATTGAAGTTATGGCAGTCAGGGAATCTTCACTCAATCATTCCGGATTCTTTTTCGCAATGAAAGGAGGGCACAATAGAGAAAGTCATAATCATAATGATGTTGGGCATTTTTTGATTTATGATAATGGCGAACCATTGATTATTGATGTTGGTGTCGGAACTTACTGTGCAGATACTTTTAATGAAAACAGGTATAAGATATGGACAATGAAATCTTGCTATCATAATTTACCCAGTTTTAATGATATTGATCAAATGAATGGATTTAAATTTCATGCCGATAATGTTCGATATAATCCTGAGTTAAAACGACTATCTATGGATTTGAAAAATGCTTATCCTGGAGAAAGCGATCTTGTAAGATTTTCAAGAACTGGGCAATTAGAAAAAGGGATTATTCGTATCAAAGATGAAATTGAACTAAAAAAAGAGGGCACCGTTAAATTTCATTTTATGGTTGTTGAAAAACCTCAGTATATAGAAAAGGGCATTTTGCAATTAAGCATGGAAAGAAATTTATATTATGATCCTGAACTGGACTTTTCACTTGATGAGATAAAAATAGAAGATTCTAAAATTATTAACAATTGGAAAAGGGACACAGTCTACCGAATCATATTAAAAGCAGAAAAAATTCAAAAAAGAAATTTTGATTTTTCATTTCAATAAATCAAATTAAAAACAGGTAAAAATTTTATACTTTTTCAAGAGTATAAAAAAGGGGAGTTTTGTCAGTATGCAAGCTCCCCCTACACCAACACATGCAATTATACAAAATTAATATTTTATATAGTATAGGGAAGAAGTTTTTATGAAAAAAATAAATATTCATAAAATATCAAAAAAATCAAGCAGAATCATATTTCATGAACATCTCATGAGATTTCTGATTTCTACTTGATTTTTAGTTTTAGTTTATAACTATTATTTCATTAATCTTATTTTTTTCAAAATACGATATATCTTTTGTCCCTTTGGCAAAAGAACAATGTCACTTTTTTGAACTGCATTGAACAACAACAGCAAGATAAAATATACAATCGCAGTAGCGATCACTGCGGAAAAAGTTCCTATTGTGTTATATCCAAGATCTGCAATCAAACGATAAACGGCAATTGTTACAATAGATGAGATTCCTGAAGCAACAAAAGCTTTCAAAAAATTTCTGAAGAACTCTATTCGGATACCAATATGTTTAAGGATAAAATAGAAATTAATTGAAGCCATAGTAAAATATCCGAGAACCGTTGCAATTGGTGCTCCATAAATTCCGACATTGGGATTAGATATTAAAATCAAATTCAATACTAATTTTACAAGTACACCGCTATACATCGAAATAATAGTCTTTCTCTGCAAACCGTGTGATTGTAATATTGAAGTTGTAATCGTTAACATCGCGGTAAAGAAAACACCAATAGACAAAATAGATAACAATGGCGCTGCGCTTGAGACAGAATCTTTATCCTTGAAAAGCAAGGATAATATCGGCCCGGATAAAACAGACATACCAATTGCACATGGGATTGATATAATTGAGGCAAATTTCAAACACGAGTGCATAACTTTAACTGATGCTTCCTTGTTTGCTATACGCTCTTCTTCTGTGGAGGAATTTTTCATCGCTGCCAAAGTGGATGTTAAAGTTGGTGTTAAAGAAGATGCAATTGGCTGTATAAAAGCAGATGGAAGATGTGCCATTGTTACGGCAAGTGTACTATAGTTCCCATATGCAGTCTCAGCAATATGACTTGTTGTAAATGCTTTCATCAAATTAATAATAGAAAAAGCATCAATAATTCCGGTTAAATTCAACGCAACCGAGCTCATAGTAATCGGCAAAGCAATCGAAAACATCTTTTTGAAAATGCTTCTTTTGGAGCTGACTTCTTCTCCTATAACAGCAATCACAGCACAGTTCTCATTTTTATCATGATTATGCAAAAATTTACAAACAAATAAAAATATCATTCCTGTTGCTACGCCGATGGTAATACCCAATATGCCGTATGCTGCTGCAACTTCAATGCTTTCTCCCCTGTTGATTGCATAATAAGCAAGTACGATTCCAATAACAAATTTGCTAATGGCTTCCGTAATTTCGCTGATGGCAGTCGGAACCATATTTCGATGACCTTGAAAATATCCTCTTATGGCACTCGACATACAAATAAAAAATAACGTAGGTGCAATTGCCATAATACAAAGATATGCATCCGGGCTTCCTGCCATTTCTGCAAGCTGACGAGCGAAAACAAACATTAATATTGCACCCAATAATCCCATGGTAAAAAATAAACTTAATGCAACGTGAAAAATTCTCTCAACTTGCTTTCTACGCACGGAATTATGTGGCGTTCCTGATATCATGATGGTAAGAGCTGAAGGAAGTCCGGCAGTTGCCACCAAATATAAAGTTGTAAAAATACTGTATGCGATATTAAAATATCCCATACCTTTGTCTCCCAAAACATCCTGTAACGGAACTTTACAAAGCAATCCCAGTAATTTTACAGTCAAATTCGAAGCCGTCAAAATTAGGACGCCGGATATCAATCTTGGACTTGAAGTTTTTTGTTTTTGCAAATTTATATACCTACTCTTTACAAAATTTAACGATCGAAATAATTTTTTGTAACTTGACGGAATTGGAATTTTATTTGTTCAATATCCAAAGTCATATATTCGCCATTTTCATAAAGAATATTTCCATCAACCATCGTCATAACAACATTAGACGAATTTGCACTATAAAGAAATGCATCACAATAATGATATATCGGCATGACATGGACCATATCAAAATCTAACATAACAAGATCTGCTTTAGCGCCGACAGCAAGTTTACCGCAATCCACTCTTCCCTGCATTTTGGCACCATTTTCGGTAAGCATTCGAACAAAAGTCCCGGATTGCATACTATCCGTTTTCCCTGTAATTCCTTTTTGCAAGATCGCTGCAAGATAAGCTTCTTTCATAATATCCAAAGTATTATTGGAAGCAGCACCATCCGTACCGAGTGTCACGTTGATATTAGCCGCAAGTAAATTTTCAAGTCTTGCAACACCGGAACCAAGCTTCAAATTACTTGCCGGGTTGTGTACCGCAGTAGCCCCGTTCGCCGCCATAATCTTCATATCATCATCTGTTAAATGAACACAATGAGCCGCAATAACAGGAACTCTGAACAAACCGTTTTTCTCAAAAAATTGCGTCGGTGTAACGCCATATTTTTCAATACATGCCATATGTTCATCCTTTGTTTCGGAAAGATGAATATGAATCGGCAAACCTTTGTCCAAAGCATAATCAGAAATATAATGGCAACTTGCGGGAACGGTTGAATATTCTGCATGAATAGACATATCTATCTTTATTCTACCGTTTGCATAATTATGATATTTTTCATAAAGTTTAATAGATTCTTTAAAACGGTCATCTGTTTTTTCTGTTATGTTGGGATCAAAAGCAACAGTTGAACGGGAAATATTTGCTTTCAATCCCGAAGCAACTGTTGCTTCAATAATATCTTCACAAAAAAAATACATATCGGAAAAAGCAACTGTTCCGTTTTTAATCATTTCCGCAGTGGAAAGTAAAGTCGCAATCGATACCGCTTGCGGATATAATTTATCTTCTGCCGGAAATATTTTTTCATGCAACCACTTAGAAAGCGTCAAATTTTCTGCATATCCACGAAAAAGTGTCATCGGTGTATGCGTGTGGCAATTATAAAATCCGGGCATAAGAAGTTTATCTTTCCCCGAAATAATGCGATCAAACGCACCAAAAGGTTTATTTTTTCCTATATATGAGATGGTTTCATTTTCCACAGCCAAATACATATTTGATTCTGTATGTCCATCTTCATACATCAACGCAATTTGATCAAATAAAATTTTCATTTTTAGATCCTTTCTATTGATAGACGTATATTATTTTCCGATAAATTCTCTGAATACAGAATCCTCAGGAACAAAATGGGACGGAATTTCAATAATTTTATCCAGTTTTTGTTTTAATTCATGATATAAATGAAACTCTTTCCCATTATTAAAATTATAAGAAACTATATTCAGAATATATGGTTTTATAACTCCCAATTCATAAGGCATAAAGGAATTGATAATATAATCGGCATATTTTTCATTTGGAATGATATTTTTATCCTCATTTTCAACAACGCCTTCCCAAAGTTCAAGAGTTCTTTCCGGCGTTGCACTGCGAAACAGAAAATCTCTTACCAATCTCCGAAAAAAACGAATTTCTCTTTTTTTAAAATATGTTCCATATGCGTTTATATCATCAGCAACACTGATATAAATGGATTTTGAAATGTTTTTCGGCAACATAGATAAAATCTCAGGATAAATCGCTTGAATTCCTTCGAAAATAATGATTTCATGATCCGATGGTAAATACGGAACAAAACCTTTTCTTTGTCCATCAATAAAATCATATATTGGCAGCATTGCAGTTTTACCTTCCAATATTTTTTCAACACAAGATTGAAAGATGGAAAAATCAATAGCGGAAATCGACTCATAATCCGGTTTTTCATCTTCTAAAATATCTGCACGATTCCGATAAAAATCATCTATGGAGATAATTTTTACAGTCATTCCCCTTTTTTCAATCTCATGTTCCAAAATATAAGAAGTTGTCGTTTTCCCGGAACATGTAGGTCCGGATAAAGTTAAAATTTTTATGTGAGGGATGGTTGCTATTTCGTTTGCTATTTTTAAAACCTGATTTTTATACTTTTGTTCCGATTTGCTGATAAAATTCTGTATCTCATTATCATTTTTAAAAATATTATTATAAACAAACATTGGAAAATCTCCGTTACCATATATTGCGATAAAATTCAGTAATCTTCTTTATCTTTTCTTCATTTCTGATGTCATTGGCTTCAGAAAGGTATTCATAAGGATATTTATATTCGAAGACACGATCAATCATATTTCCATCTCGAGAAACCATTTTTGAAACTGCTCCTGCGCCGACTGCAAAA
The DNA here is from genome assembly GCA_015064845.1 of Oscillospiraceae bacterium. GTDB lineage: Bacteria > Bacillota > Clostridia > Oscillospirales > CAG-272 > QALR01. The sequence continues at coordinate 10,480 of SVRL01000014.1, forward strand.
ATACTATGAATTTCTTCCATCATATAAATATTATAAAGACCTTCAGTTCCTGGAAGCGCGAAACCAACATTTTCAAGATTATCTATTGTATTTTTCTGTCTGTAAATATAATACGGTATGTAACCTGCATTTTTTGCGCTAAGCTGAGAATAGTCCACACACTTGGATGTTTCATTGAATGTATGCCAAGTATTGATGTTTGATTTTTTACGAGCAAAATCAGCAGCGTTTTTAATGCAAAGTGTATGGAATGTTAAATTTTCAGGACGAAGTTTTATCAATGCATCGATCGTTTCAGAAAAACTGCCAAAACCTTCTCCCGGAAGACCTGCTATCAAATCTGTATTAATAATCGGAATTTCGGCATGTCTTGCCATTTCAAAAGCGCGATAAAAATCTGCTGCCGTATGCTTTCTTCCAACCAATTCCAATACATCATTATTCAATGTTTGCGTATTGATACTGACACGTGTTACTCCGTGATTTTTAATAATGTCCAATTTCTCTTTTGTAATGGTATCGGGACGACCTGCTTCAACTGTAAATTCTTGTAATGTTTTAGGATCAATTCGTGATGTAATTGTATCAAGCAGAATTTCTAATTGTTTTTCGTCTAAAGTGGTCGGAGTTCCTCCACCAATATAAACAGTTGCGATATCCAACCCAAGATCTCGGATACAATCAATGGTTTGATTGATATCTTTACACAAGCGAACCAAATAGGAATCCAATAATCCTAAGAGTTTTGCCGATGTGAAAGAAACAAATGAACAATAACTGCATCTTGAAGGACAAAATGGAATAGAAATATAAAGGCTGCAAGCCGATCTGTTTGCCTTGGAGAGGAGTTCATTCTCAACAGATGCAATTTCTGTTACCAAAGAAGCTTTTTTAGGTGTAACCAAATACTCCGAGGTTAAAAAATCCCGAACCTCTTTTTTTGATTTTCCTGCCATCAATCCACTGATTGCAAGTTTAGCCGGTCGAACACCCGTCAAAATGCCCCAAGATGGAGTGATTCCTGTTAGTTTTTTCCCTGCTTCAAAAAAGGCTTTTCCACAAGCAATTTGTTCCGGAGAAACTTTTGTGCCATCTTTGGCAAGTTCATGATGCGTATGAGCAGCACTTCCTTTTTCTGTATAAAGTGTAACTGTCGCTTCAGATCCATCATGATATTTTTGAATAACAACATCAGCAGCAAGACCATCTGACTCCACAGATTCCGTTTTTGAAAATTTTACTCCCGGAAAAAACAACATGCAAAGTGTTTGCACATAATATTCATTAATATTCCCTGTAATCTGAATTTTCATTGTATTATTTTCCTTTTCTCCTCAACACATCACTATCCATAACGATCGTAATCGGTCCATTCGCTTCAATGGAAATGTCCATATGTGCACCAAAAACCCCGGTTTCCACTATTTTGATCTCTTTTTTTAATAAGGATACAAAATATTCATATAGTTCGTTGGCGCGATCGGGCGATTCTGCACCAAAATAATCCGGTCTGTTTCCATGTGCATAATTAGCACTTAATGTAAAATTAGATACTACCAAAACAGATCCGCCAATATCCAGAACGCTTTTATTCATTTTATCATTTTCATCTGAAAAAATACGAAGTTTAGCAATTTTGGCAGACAAAAGTTCCGCATCTAATTTTTCATCTCCTTTGGCAACGCCTAACAAAAGTATAAGTCCATGCTCAATTTTTCCGGTTAAAATACCATCGGAAATCACGCTTGCCGATGAAACTCTTTGTATGACAACTCGCATATTTTCTCCTCCGATTATTTGGCATAACCGCGAGTAACATCGTGGACGCCTTTGATAGATTTTAACTTAGAAACAATATTATTAAGATGCTCTAAATTTTTACAGGAAACACTGATGTTGATCAAACATTGTGTGCTCGCCAACTTTTGGGCATTGATTTGCAAAATGGAAACTTTCATTTCTGCCAAAGATACACTGATATCCGCAAGCATAGAAATTCTGTCCTCTGCAACAATTTGCATAAGTGCTTCATATTGCTGATCTTTTTGTACACCGGCAAGTTTTCTCCACTCAACATTAACCAATCTATCCTTATTCTGTTCTGTACAATGAATAATATGAGGGCAATCGCATTTATGAATAGAAATACCGTATCCCTTTGTAATAAATCCGACAATATTGTCGCCGGGCAAAGGATTACAACATCTTGCAAATTTAACTTGACATCCTTCCAGTCCGTCAACGATGACATTGCCATATTCTCCGGAGGGCTTCTTTTCAGAGGTCTGAATCTGTGAAACATCAGTAATCGGAGCAGCCTCCACAGTAGGTGTAATCACTTTATCATATTCATCTCGCAAACGGTTGATAATTTTGTTGATCGAAAGACCGCCATAACCAATCATATTGAAAAGATCATCCGCGGATTCCATACCAATACGGGAAGCCACCGTTGAGAGAATTAAGTGAAATTGATTTTCATCAAATGATCCGGGAAATTTGCGCATTTCTGCAAGGATTTCACTTCGTCCTTCTACGATGTTTTCTGCACGTCGTTCTTTTTTGAAAAATTGACGGATTTTCCCGCGTGCTTCACTTGTTTGTACGATTTTCAGCCAGTTTCTGCTAGGACCTTTTGAAGCCGCTGATGTTAAAATTTCAACAATCTCGCCATTTTCAAGCGTACGATCGATCGGTACAATTTTTCCGTTAACCTTTGCACCGACCATTCGATTTCCTACTTGAGAATGAATATGATACGCAAAGTCGATACAATTTGCATTTTGAGGAAGTGTAACGACATCTCCTTTTGGCGTGAAAACGAAAGTTTCATCTTGGAAAATATCAATCTTGATTGCATTGATAAATTCATCCGGATCAGCCGTGCTGGATTCATTTTCAACAAGTTTAGCAATCCATTCCAACTTCTTATCCAATCCAACATCGCTTTTTTCGCCGGATTTATACTTCCAATGCGCCGCAATACCATACTCTGCAACATGATGCATATCCCATGTGCGGATCTGTACCTCAAAAGGAACAGCATCATGGCCAATAACAGTTGTATGCAAAGAGCGATACATGTTGGGCTTGGGAATTGAAATATAATCTTTGAATCTGCCCGGCATCGAATTGAACATATCATGTATAATGCCCAACACAGCATAACATTCCTGTTCTGTATTTACAATAACCCTGATTGCGTAAAAATCATAAATTTCATCAAAACTCTTGTTTTGTTTGAACATTTTACGATATACACTGTATACGGATTTTACACGACCTTCCAAAGTACAATCAATGCCATTCTTCTTTACTTGTTGCTCAATGGCAGACTTGGTTTTATCAACAAGCGTTTTATTAATTCCAAATTTACGGTTAATATCGCTTTGCACTTCCTGATAACCGATCGGATCCAAATAAGATAACGCAAGATTTTCAATTTCCTGTTTGATCTTTTGCATACCGAGACGATGCGCGAGCGGCGCATATACATGCATAGTTTCCAATGCTATCATACGGCGCTTTGCTTCCGGTTGTGCATTGAGTGTGCGCATATTATGCAATCGATCCGCAAGTTTTATGAAAATAACGCGTATATCTTTAGCCATCGCAAGAAACATTTTACGGAGATTTTCCATATGTTCATCTTCTTTATCGTTAAAAGGGATTTGTACCAATTTGGTCAATCCGTCTACCATCTCCATAACTTGCTCGCCAAATTCTTTTTTTAACTTGCCCAAATCTATTTTATCCGAACAATCCTCAACCGTATCATGCAAAAGCGCGGCACAAACAGAATCCGTATCTAACCCTAAATTCGCTACAATTTTTGCCACAGCAACAGGATGGCAGATATATGCTTCCCCACTTTTACGGAATTGTCCTTCATGAAGCTTTTTTGCAACTTCATAAGCCTTTATTATTTTTTCAACATTATAATTTTTTCCGCTTGTATCAATTGTACGCATCAAGCTTTCGAATCCATCTGATGTAATCATAAGCTCTCCTTTCAATTTCCGTCAACATTATTGTATCAAAAGTTTCATAATAGGTGCTGCATAGAGATTTTTCTTTTCTTTGGTTTCCAATTGACAAATACGATATTTACCAATGGATATCTTTTTCCAAGTAATCAAATCGCATTCTTGAAAAGTTTCTAACATAATCAATATTTTCAAATAGTTAAAAGCAGAAAAAACGCTTTTTAATTTCATTAACGTCAATGTTTTTTCTTTTTTATAATTTTCATCACGTATCCATTTATACAATAAAGCAAAATCTTCCCGTTTTGGAATATCCTGACTGTTAAAAAAACACTTTCCGTTTTTCAATTGTAAAAAGCGATTTTCATATTCTTCCATTTCATACAAAATCTTATCCGAATAATCTATATCGCGTATGATTAATTGAACGGTTCTGTTTCCGCGAAATTCATTAATATTGAGTGAACACAGCACATCCGCGTAATGACCGTTGGAAAAACCTTCATTTAATAAATTATGTCCAAAACAAACTGCGGAAATGCCAATATGATTTTTTCTAAAAAATAATCTTGTATGTTTTCCCATACTGAGAGGTGCAATTTCTTCAATAAGTACATCTTTTAAAACAAAAATCGGTTCAGGATTTTTAGCGCCGTAAGGCTCCAACTGTGAAACATTCATAACCGTTTCTATCGTCACGTCTTTTTCGGAAATTTCAGCTTCAGCAAACGTTTTTAATAAACTTTCGGATGAAGACAGGTGTTCAAGTGCAAACGCATTCAATTCTTCTCTAAATGTTTTAAGATTTTTTCGTTCAATTGAAAGACCTGCAGCGAGTTCATGACCTCCATATTTTACAAGCAAATGCTCGCAACCGGAGAGCGCTTCAACAATATTCAAACCTTTAATACTTCTCGCAGAGCCTTTTCCAATATCAAATTCAGAAGGCTCCGTTGTATCAAAAGATATTAAAATCGAAGGTTTTCCAAAAAGTTCTGTGATTTTTGATGCCACAATACCGATGACACCTTGGTGCCAATGACTGCTGGCTAAAACAATAACGCTTTCTTTTTCAATGTCATGCTCTTCTTCAATTTGTTTTAGAGCTTCTTCAAAAATCAAATTTTCCGTTTGTTGTCTTTCCTTGTTAATAGCACATAATTCTTCAGCAATGACATTTGCGGTATGTGGAGAATCTGTTAAGAAAAGTTGTACCGCTCGGGAAGCATTTCCGATTCTTCCCGCCGCGTTAAGTCTGGGTGCGAGCGTATATCCCACAGTAGAAGAGGTAATTTTTTTGGAATCATCCATGCCAACCGCCCGAATCAAAGCCCGGACGCCGAGATTTCCCGTAGATGAAAGCAAGTTAAGACCCATATATACCATGATACGGTTTTCATCATACAATGGCATAACATCCGCAATTGTTCCAATGGTAACAAGATCTATATAACGTCTACACATATCCTTAACTGTGAAAATATTATATTCGCCAAAATTAAGAATATCCATTTCCAACGCGCAAAGAACCTTAAAAATAACACCTACACCTGAAAGTTCCTTGAATGGATACTGACAGTCCAACCGCCTTGGGTTTACTACTGCTTCACATTCGGGCAGTTCCGGACGACATTGATGGTGATCTGTAACCACAACATCCAAACCTATTGTTTTTGCATAAGCAATTTCATCAATCGCGGTAATTCCTGTATCCACAGTAATTACCAGTTTTGTCCCATTTTCTTTGATGGTATGGAATGCATTGATATTCAAACCATATCCTTCATGTTCTCTGGTTGGAATATAGAAATCGACATCAGCGCCTCGATCTTTCAAATACATATACAGTATTGACACGGAGGTAACGCCGTCAACATCATAATCACCGTAAATTGTGATTTTTTCGTCATTATCTAAAGCCCTGCGAATACGGTTGGTTGCTTTTTTTATATCCTTCAAATAGTATGGATTATATAAAAAAGCATCCGATTTTTGAATAAATGCTTTCGCGTTTTCCAACTCGGTATATCCCCTGTTGATTAACAGCTTAGCGCACAAAGGATGAATTCTGAGAGAATCCGATAATGATTTCACGAGTTTTTCATCGTGCTTGGGAATTTGCCATCGATTTTTATCAAACATTTATGGATTCCCTCCTTTTGAAATCATAATATTTGCATAAATATAATTTTATTTTCCTAATCCATAGGTCTGTATTGTTTCATAATTGCAAGCGCGCATTTGATACCGTCAACAGCGGCGCTGGTAATACCGCCTGCATATCCGGCGCCTTCACCACAAGGATATAGATTTTCATAACAAACAGCAGAATAGTCTTCATTTCTGAGAATTCGCAACGGAGAAGAAGTTCTGGTTTCCACCCCTGTAAGAATGGCATCGTTTGAAGCAAAGCCTTTTATTTTTTTATCAAAGTTTAAAAATCCGAATTTTAAGGATTCTGAAACAAATGCAGGCAAAACCGAATCTAATTTTGTCATCGAAACATAACCGTTGCGATACGATGGAATTACTTTTGAAGGATTCGAATTTTTTGTTTTTCCGAGAAAATCCCCCATTGTTTGACAAGGTGCTGCATAAGATTTTCCTGCAGCAATATAAGCAGAAGATTCCAAACGCCGCTGAAAATCGATTGCAAGATCCACGCGATTCCCATAATCAGAAGGATTCACGGAAACGGCTACCGCACTGTTGGCATTTTTTCCATCACGACGAAAATTGCTCATTCCGTTGGTTACAACGCCGTATTCTTCGCTTGAAGCGGCAACAACCTGCCCACCCGGACACATACAAAAAGTATATACACCTCTATCTCCATTGTGACAAGAAAGATTGTATTCTCCTTTCGGAAGATTGGGATGTCCTGCTGATTTCCCATACAAAGCAAAATCAATATCCTCTTGTAAATGTTCGATTCTTACACCAACAGAAAAAGATTTCGGAACCATCGTAATTGAATGTGAAGATAACATCTGAAACGTATCTCTGGCACTATGTCCAAGCGCAAGAACTAAAACACTGCAAGGAAAATCTCCTCGATTTGTATGAACGGAAACAACTTTTCCATCAGAAAAAGATATGTCTTCGAGTTTTGTATTAAAATATACCTTTCCTCCCAAACGAAGAATTTCCTTTTCAGCATTTTCGACTACCTTTTTCAAATAATCTGTGCCGACGTGCGGTTTTGATTTGTATAAAATTTCATCAGGTGCGCCAAAGCGATGCATTTCGGAAAGCACGTATCCACACTTCGGGTCATTAATTCTTGTAACTAATTTACCATCTGAAAAAGTACCTGCGCCTCCTGCACCAAATTGAATGTTAGATTCGGGATTCAAAATTCCAAATTGGAAGAAACGTTCCACATCTTCCGTCCTTTGTTGAACCGAAGCTCCTCGTTCAATAACAATTGGACGGTATCCGTGCTTTGCCAATAACAAGGCGCAAAACATACCGCAAGGTCCAAACCCGACAATGACCGGCTGTTCCTTCATTGATTTTTCTCCGAATTCAATCTTCATAACATCTTCCGCCATCAACGCAATTCCTTCCTTGGCAAGCGTTTTCTCATCCGGGCGAGAATCTGCGGAAATTTTAGCAGAAACGGAATATACAAATAAAATATGATCCTTTTTTCTGGCATCAACAGATGTCTTATAAATTGCCATTTCTTCAATGGAACTTTTAGGAAAGAATTTCAAAAGACGATGCTTCGCTATCGCAAAAGCCTCGTCTTTCGATGCCTCAATTGATAATTTTATATTTTGAACAATGTAAGTCATAATACTATTTTACTTTTCGCATCAATCATTGGATTTTTTTACTATTGTAACTTCAATATATTCATGTGATTTTTCAGGACAGGTAACACCTTCAGGCAAATCAAAAATAAGCGGCAATTGCACGGTTTTGCTTGTTATGATTTCAGAAAGATTTACCGTAGAAAGATCGGCATAAACATTGATACCATAATTAGGAATCTGACTTATGGCAAAAGTCTTTCCGTTTACGACAAAACTGATTTTCAATTTGTCATTATATTCAACGTCGTAACCTTTATCTTCAACATCAATAACATATTTAACATTGATCGGAGACTGAAGCTTCATTTCCGTTTCGCTGATTGCAGAAGAATACAACCATATCATTAATGCGCATACAACAGAAAAGATTCCGATGAACATATTCAAACGTTCCGTTTTTCTCGAAGACTCTGTTTTTTTATTGTCTGATTGTTGTTGCATGGTTTCATCCTGGTTGTCTTCAGAAACAGCATCATGGTTTAATTTTTTTCTTGTCATGATAATGATTTACGCTCCTTTCGTCAATCAATATTTTGAAAGTAAAGATGTTAATTCTTGTTTCAAGGTATTATAGTCATAATTGCGATGTAATTCTCCGTTGACGGCAATGGAGATCGTTCCTGTTTCTTCCGATACAACCACTGAAATTGCATCGCTGTTTTCGCTCATACCAATCGCCGCACGATGTCTGGTACCGAGATCTTTTTGGATATCCTTATTATCGGTATTCGGAAGAATGCAACCGGCAGCGTAAATACGGTTTTTACTGATAATAACTGCACCGTCATGCAACGGCGCTTTGTTGAAAAAAAGGTTTTTTAACATAGAAACACAAATATCTGCATTTACAACCGTTCCATTTTTAATCGCACCGCCAAGTGTAAGAGGCGCATCTCTTTCAATAACGATAAGCGCACCTGTATAATCTCTGGAAAGTTCCGTAACCGCTTGACAAATACTCGTAATACTGTCTGTTTTTGCATTTTCCTTCGATTTTTCTTTGTCTTTTGACGAAACCGTATGTTTTAATGTTTTAATTGAATTTCCTCCGACCTGTTCCAATGCGGAACGGATTTCTTGTTGAAAAACAATCAAAATTGCAACAACACCGACTTGAGCGATATTAGACGTCAAAAAATTCATCGCTTGCATATCCAACCATTCACTGAACAACAAAAGTCCAATAACCAAGACCACACCGATTGCCAATTTGTTTGCGCGGCGTTCGCGAATGAATTTGATAAAGTAATATATAATTACCGATACAAGAAAAATATCAATTACATCCACAAACTCAAAGCGTTTCAAAACAAATGATAAAGTGTTCAAAAATTTTTCCAAGAGCGTTCGCCTCCGTCTAAGTATTCTTTAATATATATTATACTATATATTTTTTTATAAATAAATAGTTTTTAAATATTTTTTTATAAGAATTTATTAAATATTTCTCTTTCCTGATTTTTATGGTATAATATTTTCACATTAATTTTATTATATCGAAAAAATAAAGAAAAATCAATTTTATATTGAAAAATATTAAAAAAATGTTTTTTTAATCGGTAACAGTATACGCAAAAGGAAGCTCATAACACATTTTATCAATGAAAGATAAAATATACTGAAATGGGTAGCATTCCAATGGCGCATCTTGTATTAAGAGAAAGACGTTTTCTATTGTGAAAACTTGTAAAGTGTCATACTTCCCGAAAGCGTAACAAGCATTGTGGAAGATGTCTTTTTGGTTATAAAAATATTATATTCTTTCAAAACTTTATAAATCAAAAATCTTCCTTGAATGGTAGCAACACCAATATTCAAGGAAGATTTAGTATTCCATGGAATTTTTTACTTCAAAACATAATCAGAATTTACCGCCGCCGCCTCCATGGCTTCTGCCGGATGACGAACCGTGCGTACTCGAACCGCCTGAATTATTGTCTTTAGGTTTAGCACGGCGAGTTACATTTCTGTAAAGATAAATATCTTTCGATTGTGTAAGCATAAAGCTGTCCTTCTTCATATAATCGGACGCACCTGATTTGAAACGGACACTTTTCAGTTTGCTTCTCATAATACCCGTTACAATCAAAGCGACGATAAATCCAATTACTAAAGAAATCAAAAGATATTGCATAACTTCATACCGTCCTTTTGGCATATTATCCGCATCATAAGGCGTGCCTGCTTTTGCCTTTTTGATATAGTCATCACAAAGCTCTGCATAGGTTGTGAATGCGCTTATGTAATCCTCATCGCCCAGATCATTCACGATGGAATCACCGATACGTTTAATTCCTGCATCGGTAAATGCGCGAATACCATATCCCGATGTGGAAATATAATAGTCTCTCGTTTCCATGGCAACCAAAAGCAGGACACCGTCTTTTTGCGAACCGAAACCATAATTATTTTGATCGTAATAATCATCGGCATAAGCGCGAGGACTTTTTCCGTTCAAAGAATTTACGGTTACAACAATGATATCCAATTTCTGTCTTTCACTGATCTCATCCAAAGCAGAAAGCAATTCCGATTCTTCCGCCGATGTCAAAAGATCAGCATTATCAATCAGTCTGGGTGGATGATTGGTTGCCAAAACAGGGGAAAAACATGAGAAAGCAACCACCAAAACGAACAGAAAAATTAATATTTTCTTTTTCATGGTCACGCCCCCCTATATCATCCAAATCAAATAGGAGATCAGCATACTTGCCGCGCCAACAATTCCCGTCAAACCAAAAAGCCATTTGAAATATGCACCTTTATCCATCGGAAGATCACCGACAAACTTCCCTGTCTGTCCATTCATAGCAAAGATGTACTTTTTTCCCTCCCAGCTTGTCGTTAAAATCCAAACGGGATAAAGCGCATATTTTGCGCTTCCATTATGCAAGCGGATGTCCGTATGCTCAGGAATTACTGTTGTATAGCCGCTTATCGTAGAAGCGAAAGCATCTTCCGTGCTCCTTTTGATTCGCTGATTGGCGCGCTCTATGCTCTGATCGGCATCCACATCATATTTATCTGCAAAAAATCCGGAAAGATATGCCGTTTTGAAATCAACAGCTTCGGAAAAATCAAACGGTTCAATGGATTCCATCAAATCGTCCGCCATTTTTTCCGAACCATCGACGGGAACATGAGAAAAACCGATATTACCTGCACGTTTAATCAAATAATAGCGTGTTTCCGTATAATCGTAATCACTGTCGCTCCAATGGCGTACCCTGGTGGCTTTATAACGGATATTCGCATCTGCATCCGTATCAAAGAGCCAAAACGGAATGTAAATTCCTTGAATTTTATCGATATGATTTTGATCCTTGAAGATTTTTGGAAGCAATTTTTTTCCTTTACAATGTCGTTCAAGTGCTTCCAAGGCCGCTTTTTTATCCAACTTAAAAGGAATTACGTAATCGGGTTTCAACGCTCCCGAAAATTGTCCTGTCATGACAACGGGATTTCCGCAATACGGGCAAAATGTGGCACCCGTGGTTTCATCTCCAACAATTTCTCCTCCGCAGGAGTTGCAAACATAAGTATGCAATCCTTCCGCTTCGCCTTCTTGCCATTCTCCCCCTGCCATGTTTTCCCAGCGGAAATCATCTTTGCCTTCATCTTTGAGTGCTTCATCATAAGAAGACAAAGTTTCAGGATCAAACTCCGTATCACAGTACGGACATTTCATGTTTTGGGAAGCAGAATCAAATTGAATGGCGCCTCCGCAACACGGACATTTATATTCTTGTAATACTGCCAAAAGTTATTCCTCCTTTTCCTTGATGTCGATTGGATATTTCGATTATATTATCTGTCGTTTTCGTCAAAGCGGTCTCCGCACTGAGGACAAAATTTCGGAGGGTTTTTAGGATCTTCCGGTTGCCAACCGCATTGATTACAACGGTAAACAGGTGCTTCGGACGGTTTTTTTGCGCCACAACTCGAACAAAACTTTCCCTTGTTTACCATGCCGCAAGCGCAGGTCCAGGAATCGTTCGCCGGCTTGGGAGAACCGCATTCGGGGCAGAATTTGCCTGTTACCTTTGCGCCGCACGCGCAAGTCCAAGCGTTATCCTCCGGCTTTTTAGCACCGCATTCGGGGCAGAACTTACCTGTTGCCATTGCACCGCAAGAACATTTCCAAGTATTTTTCGGCTCGGGTTTCTTTGCACCGCATTCGGGACAGAATTTGCCGGACGCGGTGTTTCCGCAAGCGCATTTCCAGGTATTTTCTGCAGACTGCTGATGTTGCATTTGCTGCATCTGCTGTTGTTGCTGTATGCCCATATTATAGAAACTTTGCGCCGCGTTAAAGCCGCCGCCCATCGCGCCGCCTGCCATATTCATACCGATAAATCCGTTCATTGCTCCACCCGGATTTGCTGCTGCTGCATTCATGGCATCTGCCGTAGCATTGGTCATTCGGCCTGCCATCATGAAAGGATTGGAACCCATCGTTGCAGCATCTTCCATTTCGGCAATTTTCTTCATATCCTCAGGAGTAAGAGTGATCGGTCCGAGTGCGATGGATTCTACCGTGATACCTCTGCGGTCCGTCCAATCTTCCTGCATAGCATGGTTGATTGCTGTTTTCAGTTCTTTCGTATGCGCAGGAATTTGAGCAGGGCGCAGTTCAAGCTCCGTCAATTCCGCAAAAGCAGGCTGCAAAGCATCGATGAAATCTGCCTTCAACTGTGCATCCAACTGCTCTCTTCTGTATTCGCTTGCCACATTTCCCGCGAGAGTAGAATAGAACAGCAACGGATTTGTGATTCGGTAAGTATACGTACCGTTACAACGGACGTTAACCGTTTTGCTCATCCCCAGTCTTTTATTCATGACTTCAAAAATAATCGGAGTTGGCGTTCCAAATTTATTATCCAAAATATCTTTTGTATTAAAATAATAAATTCTCTGATCTTTACCCGTATCACCGCCATATGTAAAACGTTTTCCAATCTGTTTGAAAGTCTGTTTGAGTGATTCTCCGAATTTTCCCGTAAAAATACTCGGTTCTGTAGAAGAATTGTACGTAAATTCTCCCGGCTCAGCGCAAAGTTCCACAACTTTTCCCTGTTCCACGATAATCATACACTGTCCGTCAGCGACAGCAATTCCCGAACCATTGGAAATGATGTTTTCTTCTCCTTTTTTATTGGACGAGCGTTTGCTCGTGCGCTTTTTACCTTTCGTCATCAAAACTTCATTATCCATTGATTCGCAATAGAAAAACTCTTTCCATTGGTCAGCAAGAACACCGCCTATGGATCCGCTTATTGCTTTGATAAGTCCCATAATAAAAATTCCTTTCTGAATGTTAATATATTTGGATTTGTCTTCCTAAAAATACTTCGTTCTTTATGATAAAATTTTTAATTTATTATATCACGAAAATGATAAAAAATCAAGATGTTTCTTTTATAAATCCCAATAATATAGCTAAAATCGTCGAATTTAGGAAAAGTCACTTTACAAATATACTTTTTTGCGATATAATATAAAATACATATATATGATTTGATCTTAAAAACAATTTCCAAATTAAAAACGATTTTTAAAGAAGGAGCCATATATGAAAAAAATTACACGTTTCTCTCTCTTTGTCTGTTTATTGATTTCGGTGTTTGTTTTGTGCTTTGCTTCCTGTGACAATCTACGTCCTTCCGATCAGACAACGAATACAACTGCGCCGGGCGAAACAACCATACCGCCTGATGATTTAATCCGCCCCGAACCTGTAGAAGCGCAAGGGCTCAAATATTCCGTCAACGCAGACCGTAAAACCTGCGTGATTACAAGCATTGGAAAATGCAAGGATTCACATATTTTCATTCCGGAATATATAGACGGATATCAGGTTACTTCTATCGGCAACTATGCTTTCAAAAATTGCGTTTCTCTGATTTCCGTTATGTTGCCTGAAACCGTTTCCTCAATCGGCAAATGTGCTTTTGAAGGCTGTTCCTCTCTCAAAGATATTCTGCTCCCATCTTCTCTGCTGACACTCGGTAAATATGCTTTTGAAAACTGTTCCCTGCTCACGGGAATTACCTTACCCGATTCTCTTGAATTCATCGGAACGGGAGCGTTCAAAGGCTGTTCGGGCTTGACGGAAATTACCATTCCCGCTTCCGTCAAAGAAATTGAAAAAGATATTTTTGCGAAAGCCTCCAATTTACATACGGTTTATTACGATTCTTCTTACAGTTCTTCAAGCAATGATTTTTTGAATATGGATTCCATTCAAAAGGTTGTTTTCGGCGGAGAGATTGTTCCCGAATTTATTTGCAAAAAATGTGATAATTTGACGGAAATCGTCATTGAAGACAACGTAAAAACCATCGGCGGCGGTGCATTTTTCCTTTGTAGTTCTCTTACCGAAATCACAATCCCCGATTCTGTAATTGCCATCGGTTACGGCGCTTTCAGTTTTTGTTCGGCTTTGGTCAATGTTACACTTCCTTCTGAAATTACTTCCATTGCAGACAGTACGTTTCAAAATTGTTCTGCTCTTACCGATATTATCATTCCGGATTCTGTAAGAACAATCGGGATGGAAGCTTTTTTGGGTTGTTCCTCTTTAACTTCTGTGAAATTGCCCAACTCTTTGACTTCTTTGGATTATGGTGTATTCCGCGATTGTTCGGCTTTGACTGACATTACTTTACCTGAAGGAATCGTAGAAATTGAGGACAATACGTTTAAGAATTGCGGCAAACTTTCAAGTATTATCATTCCCAAATCCCTAACAACCATCGGAAGTTGGGCATTCTCCTATACCTCTCTGAAAACGATTTATTTTAATGGTACAGAGGAAGAATGGCGCATGATCCAAAAGAAACCCGGTTGGAACAACGGCATCCGAAATTACGAGATCATCTTTGAAGCAGATTCTGAAAAAGAAAATGGAGATATTACTGAAACTAACCCGTCAGAAACCACACAAACTTCATCAGTTGAAACAAAATAAAGAATAGTGACATAATTTTATATCAAAAAAATCCCGTAGATTTAGCCTCGGGTACTAAAGGACAGTAATCGCAATTAAATATGCAAATCCTCGGCAGAACATGCCGAGGATTTTTGTAATTAACTATTCAATGCGCCATTTTCCGGAATATTGGGAAAGCCGATTTTGAATTTTGATGAATTCATCTTTTTTTCGAATCTAATCAAAAACTTTGTGTTCCATTTTTTTAAGCAATTTACAAGCATCGTTATCCGAATTACCTGTTGCAAAGGATTCTCCCTGCATATCCCGAAAAATAAGAGAGGTTCTTTTTTCATCCATAGACGAAATAAATTTTATAGCGTGCTCAGAAGCCAATTGCAAATGCTTCAGTGTATTGATTTCATCATGTTTTTTTGCATAATAAAATGCCTGCTCTCGGTAAGTGTCACAAAGATGCGTATGATAAAAGCCGAAATCTCCGTTTTCAAAAAACAAATGCAGCAAAGCAATACGTTTATCACGAATCATTGCAATTTCTTCTTCCGTATAGACCCATTTGCCGGAATCCAATTTGGTTTGAAAACAAATTAAGAACATATTCTCCCCATTTAATTGTTTCCTCAATATATTGGCTATCATTGGTGCTGTCGTGTTGCCAAAAAGACAAATACATCAGTTGATAGATCAGTTCGATATTATCAGGATATTCTTTCATCCCGTCTTCCAATATGTTAGTATTTCATTAGAAAAACTGTCCTTTAGAAGCCGTTGCATTATTTGCGGGAATTTTTTTCAGGATCAGCCATTATATGGCGTTGCCGGTAAAGACAACTGAAGAATTACTTTTTTGCTCTTTACGCACATAAACCCAAGAAATCGTCATTATCATTAAAAACGACAAAGCAATGATCTGAATCCATTCGGATATAAATCCAACACTGCTCATTAGACTGATATAAAAGCTATGCTGTTCATAGAGTTCGGTACCAACCATAAATACACCGCCTGACATTTCTACCAAAGCGGAAAGTTTTCTTTGCACAAATCCTGAAATAACGAAATTAATAAGCGGTATAATACCAAAGACGGTCAACCATCCTAATAAATAAGCAATCTTTCTGCGACGGGTAATGGCGTACCGCGTATGTCGGAAAGTATATACCGTCCATGCCATTAAAGCAATGAGGAGAAACAGATACGACCAATGCACCAGTATACGAATCCCCCATACACCATAAGCATACGGAGAAAAAACAGCCATCCTGTTAATTGCCGTGCCCGTGGCCATGTAAACATCCATAGAAAAATACGTAAACCATGCACACCAAAGGAGCGTATGCTTACGAAAAATAAAGCAGATCAATCCAAGAATTGACACAAAAACGGAAAGCGGCCATGCGATAAACAGCAAAATTACAGCACTGACGAAAAGAAGTGTGCCAAATAATTTTCTGAGCGGCAGTATTTCTTTGATGATTACGGTATTTTGAGAAACATCGTTTTTTTCATGTGAGTCAGCACCATCGCCTTCGGTTCGTTGCGTATTTTCAATGAGAGGTTCGTTTTCTTCTCGGACGAGAAAATCTATCGTTACACCAAAAAGATCGCTCATTTTTATGAGTTTATCCAAATCGGGCACCGAAGCACCTGTTTCCCATTTGGAAACGGATTGGCGTGAAACGCTGAGGATTTCCGCAAGATCGCCCTGAGAAAGCTTTTTCTTCGTACGAAGATAATAAATTTTTTCATGTAATTTCATGATAGAAGCACCTTTCTTTTTTCTTTTACTGCGCCAATTATAGCATGAAACACACATAAAAGCAACCAAGCCGACTTTGAAATTTTAGCAACTGTCAGTTGCACTGAACCTATTTCGCCAATCTACATTGTTTTTGTTTATCAATATTTCGTTTTCTTTTTGAAATTATATCCAGTCTTCCGTCAAATAGATTTTTTCATTTTCGGAAAAATCTTCGCTAACCGCAATAAATTTCAGAACTTCTTCTTTGGTTTGTGTCAAGATATTTCTGAGAAATTCGCGCTTTTTGACATGTCCGCATTCTATGCGGGACAAGAAATCAATAGTACGTTTATAGAAATATCTTTCATCTTCAATCGGTTCAACTTCTATTGTGTATACGGAACCAAAGCTGACATCCGGCAACGTAACCATAACATAGGCATCGGTTTTAACGGGAGACTGAACAGGAATGCCGTTTACGCAAACGGTTACTTTTCCCTTTTGGATGTTGCGGAATTCCAATTGCATTTTTCTTGTTTCCAAACAACAGTCTCCGCTCATCGTTACAGTTAGCTTTTGCTTTCCGTCCTTAAATTCAGAAGTGAAGTGTGTATTCATTCTTCCGTTTTCATCGTATTCATGAAGCGTGTATTCTCCGTTTCCATTGAAAGTCATTACATTGAGACTATCGGGGAATGAAATATCGTTTGTATGCTTTCTTCCGTCCAGAATGAAGAAACCGCCTTCCTTGGCAAGAACGGGAATAGAATCCATATAACGAACCATATCAACAGTTTTACCACCTTCGTAAGTTTGTCCTGTGAAAATGTCTGTCCACTTGCCTTCGGGAAGCCAAACAGTCGTTTTTGCCATTTTATGTTCATCTCCGGGTGTGATCACGGGTGCTACCAAAAGCTGTCTGCCAAACATATATTGAGAAGTAAACTCGTATGCCTCCTGTTGTTCGGGATATTCGTAATACATCGGCTCGATAAGTGCAAGTCCCTTTTCCGTTGTATCTACAGAAGCAGAATCAATAAAAGGAATCATTTTATGACGCAAACGCAAAAATTCTTCGGCAATGTATCCCGTACCGTTCATATAATACAGGGGTTCTTTTGTCATGAAAGGCATATCCGTACAATGCAGACGGTTGATTGGGCTGAATACCCCGAACTGAACGGAACGGACATAAAGCTCGTCATTCTTTTCACCATCAAAATGTCCGCCGATATCATGACTCCACCAAGTAAAACCGATATTGGAAGCATTTGCCGTAAAATATGGGAGATAAGCAAGTGTTTCCCACGTAATCATCGTATCTCCCGAAAAACCAAGAGGATATCTGTGAGCACCGAAACCGGAATAACGAGAAAGAATCAACGGCGTGTGTTCTTTACCGTTGTCTAACGTGTGATAGTGATTGAGAACCCACATGATATCGACTCCTGCCTCTTTCGCACGCGGACCTTGCTGCCAGTCGATCCACCAGAAATCCACACCGTCATGCTCATAAGGTTTATGTAAAAACTTGAAATAAGCGTTAATAAAACGATCAGAAAGAAAATCTATACGAATACATTTTTCGGTTTTGGGATCAATCCCCATTGCCGTTGCCATTTCTTCATACATATCTTCAAAATAACGAATGCCGGTAGCGGGATGCAGATTTAATGTTACACGGAGACCCTTTTCATGCAATCTTTTTAAAAAACGTCTATAATCGGGAAAAAGATCAGTATTCCAGCTGTAGCCTGTCCAACCGCTCTTTCCTCCGTAAAATTCGGTATTTTTTCCGTTTTCCGTGATTTTCTTAACTTGATCTAATGTTTTTGACCAGTGCCAGTCCATATCTACCGTGGCAACGGTCAAAGGAATATCTCTGTCTTCCATGCGGTCTATGACGTTGAGGTATTCTTCCTCCGTATATGCATAGTAACGGCTCCACCAGTTACCGAATGCATAACGGGGAATTCTCGGCGTATTTCCGCAGATCATATAAAACGCGCGGATAGCAGCTCTGTAATCATGTCCGTAAGCAAACACGTAAATATCCATTGAATCGTTTCTTTCTTTTCGAATCAAACCTTCTTCCGTCAGGACAGATGAATGGGTGTAATCCAGAACAGCAACACCGTTTTTAGAAAGAACACCTTCTCCGAGTTGGATTTTTCTGACCGTAACATTATCAGATTCAACAAGGAGATCGCCATTACAGCGGTCAAGTGTGGTAAGTGTGCCGAGAAGATTTCCTTCGTTATTCAAAGGACGTTTTTCCCCTTCCATCAAAATAAAGCTTTTCTCAAAGTTCTTTTTGACAGAGAGGGTTATGCGCTTTGTTTTGATATCCACGCCATCTTCCGTTTCTTTTGTTGTAAAGAATACGGGAGGCATATCACGAAACCATACAGCTTCGGTTGCTTCATCGCAAAATTCCCTTTTTTCGTCTTTTTCAATTCGGAAAAGTCTATCCGCCAACACACTGATGCGGAAATCTTCGAACAAAACAACGTTTTCGGGACGAACCTGCGGTCTCGTTTTGGCAATCAAATGAGCATCTAACATTTTAATTTTCCTTTCAAAAAAGTTTTTCTTGTATTATATCATATTTCATATAAAAAGCAATAATTTTTAAAAATTTTTTGAAATATTAACGGTATGATTTTTCCATCAATAAAAGCAACTTTTCCATATTTTCCTCTGAATATTCAATTTCAGATGAATATAGACGGCAAAGTTCAATCCATTGTTCCCCATTGCAATTATTGTTCCGGCTACAAAGATAAGCAAAAAGATTTTGGAGTATATAGACACCCAGAATCGCAAAAAGAACAGATCCTGCGATTTCTCGCTCGGGATCGGAAATATGTCGGTAAATAAAATAAATGAGAAGCTGTTCCCATGCAGTTTCCATATGATCAACGATCAAAACGGGAACGGAACGACTCTTTACCTCAAGCAATAAATTTCTCCATTCTTCATCCATGATTTCAAGGGAAAGAAAAACATCCGTCCATTCAGAAAATGTTTTAATCGGAAAAGGTACCCCTACCGCTCTTTGCAAATCTTCCATTCGTTCTGAAACCGTTTTCTCTCTGTTCTGTGCCAGCAAAAGAAGTTTCTCTCTTGCCTCAAAAAATGATATTTCCTTTTCCGTTGGTATTTCCATTCCTCCGTCATCCTCGAAAACGATCAATCTTGTTTTGCTTTGTTTAGAAAAAAGGATTCTTGCCACTTCTTCACAACAAAGTCCAAGACCGATTTCCGTACGGTCGCTGTAAAAAGAGCAAAATCTCGGATGATCTGTGCAAATCTGAGAAAGATATTCTTCCCCAATGGTCAAGATGATATCGCACAAACCGTTTTGATTCAAAAACGGACAGCGTTCGTTTTCTTCCAAACGGAAATGCGCACCGCATTCTCCTATTTCAATGCCGCTTTGCAAAAGCTTTCCGAAATTCCCGTTTATATTTTGATATTTTTCAAGCGTTTCATCGTCGATGTCAATTTCCCAACCGATGCAACAGCTATGCTTGCAACGATCCGCGATACAAGTAAAATCGTTATAGTAATCGGGAACAATCAATTTCATTTCAAAATATCCTTTCTTCTGTTTCATCGGAATATCGCGCAATATTGTAATTGATAAAAATTTCTCTGTTTTCCCCTTTTTCGTCAAGGCGCACCGCAACCTCGCTCGGAGTTAAAACAGACGATATATTTTTGTCTTTCTTGAAAACAAATTCCGTATATGCATATCTCGCTTTTTCACGTTCGCTCGGATTTTTGGATAACTTTGGCATTTTCTTTTTACTTTTGGAATTTTTTGCACTTCGCCGTTCAATGGCAAAACTTCTTTCCTCACTTCCCTCCACAAAAATTTTTCCGTCGCGTTCTTTCAACGAAGTTCTTCCGGTAATTTTTGCTATACGGCGGAAAACGGAAGAAAATGCTTTTGCAATTCCTTGTTTTAGCATTGGAATAGCTTTTCTTTTTAAGATCTTACGTAACAATTGAAATGCCAGAACATCGAAAAAAACGGCAAGAATTGTGATAAAGATATGCAAAGTATACCGATGCCAAAGTTCTCTGTCAAATGCCAGATTTGTAAAATATGCACCGAGAAGCAAATAAACAGCAAGTAAAAATTTTTCAAACCATGGAGAATGCAAAACTCTGTTCAAATTCGTCTTTTTCATGGTATTTCCACCTCCGGCATAATTACGCGAACGGTATTACCCAAGCGTTCCAATAAAGAAATCTGTTCTTCGATTCCTTTATCCAAATACGCGGTTATCAAAAAAATCTCGCTGTTCCGGATTCCTTTTACAATACTTTCCGAGAGAACGCTTGCGAACGAAGCGCCGTCCTTTGCACGGATTTTTGCCATTTCACGCAATATGTCATTTTTGTGCGTTTCTCCTCCGCGAATCGGAAACTCCGATTTGAGCTTGCCGTCAACGGTTTGACAGTTTGCACTGAAAGAGCAAAGCCCGCCTTCTTCAATTGCTTTGACAACCAAGGAGGCCGCAATTTTCAAACCGTTTTCCATGAGACCTTCATAATCATCATAGGAAATATTGCCGCTTTTAGGAATATGGAAATTCTGGTAAATATAATACTTCAAGTTGGAGCAATAATCATAGCAATTTACCATAAAACGAGGATTTCCTCCCGCAGAAAGACGTGCGCTGGCTTTGAAATTGATCGTATGGAAAGAATCTCCCGCCTGATATTCACGAATACCGCTGACGGAAAACGGATCATAAATCAATTTTCTTCTTGAAAACGCATCGCCTATCCCATAAGCACTTGCAATATTCTCCGCAAGCGGTTCAATTTTCGGATAAACGTAAATTTCAGCAGGCGCTTTGATATAATTTTCATCTCCGCATCGACGGATCGACACAGATGTCAATTGGTAATATCCGCGTTTTGTGCAAGTGATTTTAATTCTCCTCGTTCTTTTTTCGAACGGGAGCAAATGATAACGGCTGACAAAAAGGCGCATTCCTCGTTTTCCCGAATCTCCGTACACTTGAAGTTCATTATAAAAATAACTTTCAATATCAGCAAAAGGAATCAAAAAAAGCGTTGGATTCCAAACGGTTTCTACAAGCTCCGTGGTATCTCCCTCGTATACGCAAATATCGGAAAAAGAGCGCTCATAGCGCAATCGGTCAACGGAAAATTTACGAATCAATCGTATAAGGAGAACAAAAAGAAAAATTCCGATCGCAATAAAAAATACCTGCACAAGCAACGGAACCACTGTTGTAATCAAATAAAAAAGAATATCCACAGCAGCTCCTTATGCTCTTCCGTCAAACACCGTTTCCGTCGGAACAGGTGCCAGTGAAAGCACGTTACAAATGATTCTGACCGCCGAGTCTTTTTTCAGCATTTCTGAACTTGTCAAAATCAATCTGTGATTGAGAACAGGGACGGCCGCCGATTTGATATCATCGGGCAAGACGTAATTTCTTCCGTTTATAACGGCGTAGCCTTTGGCAGCCATAAGCAACGAAAGTGCCGCACGCGGACTTGCGCCAAGTACAACTCCCTGCATTTTTCTCGTCATCTCCACAATGACCGTAATGTATTCCAAAAGATCTTCATGACAATAAACCTTTGCGGTTTCTTTCATGGCGTTCGTTACGTCACGAAGAGAAACAACGGGAATTTCACTTTTGACCGAACGATTTTCTCCGAAACGTCTGAGTATCTCCACAGCGCTTGCAAAATCCGGATAACCCACAGATGTTTTAATTAAAAATCTGTCAAGCTGTGCTTCCGGCAACGGATAGGTTCCCATGCTTTCCAGAGGGTTTTGCGTCGCAATAACCATGAAGGGATCACGCAAAGGATATGTATTGCCGTCTACTGTGGCAGTATGCTCTTCCATACATTCCAAAAGACCCGCCTGCGTTTTCGGTGTTGCGCGGTTGATTTCATCCGCAAGCAAAATATTGGAAAAAACAGGACCTTTCATAAAACGGAATTCGGATTCCTTCATATTGAAATAATTGATACCTGTAATATCGGATGGCAGAAGGTCGGGGGTAAACTGAATTCTCTTGTATTCCCCGTCAATGCTCGCCGCCAATGCACGCGCAATCATTGTTTTTCCCGTTCCGGGAACATCTTCGATCAAAATATGTCCTCCGCAAAACAGCGAAATAATTACAAGATCAAGCACCTCATCCTTACCTGCAATCGTTTTTTGCATATTGTTGCGTATCGCTCTATATGTTTCATATGCTGTCATAAATAAATTCCTTTCTTTGGTTTTTCATCTATTCTTACTATTTATTATAAAATATTAGTTCCCAATATTAAATTTTTCGATTCAAATGTCAAAAAATGAAATTGAAGCGACAAATCGCATACCAAACTCAAATTTCATATATTTTTCGGAGTTTTTTACTCCGCAGATTACACAATCTTTGTAATACGATGGTTTTGAACAGCAAAATGCAATCATACTGCGGTCTGCCGGCATTACATTTTCTTTCTCTAATCAAAACAGATGCAACGAATGGGAAAACTTTCCCATTCGATTACCTTTCATCGTTCAAGACAATCTCCCGATTTGCTTAATTTTTACAATCTGTTTTCTTCTGCAAACAAAGAGATTTTTTCATTTTCAACTGCCTTCTCCTCGTTCTGTTTTTATTGTATCACTTTTGATGTTTTTTAGCAAGCCCTTTTTGAACTTTTAGAAGTACCCTTTTGTAATTGCTTTTCTTTCGCTATTGACATTTTCATATTTTTATGTTAAAATAGTTGCATGCGCAATAGTTGCGTTCGCAACAAATGTAAAAGAAAGGAGATCTGCCATGCGAAAAACGAACATCATCAGCCGATGTGAAGGAATCTACCGCCAGGATAAATTAAAGGACAGTGGGCTTAGCGCGTGCCATCACAGTTATATCCTTGCTATTTCCCATCATCCCGGCATGACGCAGGATCAGCTTGCCAAGCATATCTGCATTGATAAAAGCGGCGTTACGCGCCATCTTTCCTATCTGGAAAAAAAGGGCTATGTGGAACGCCGTTCGGATCAACACGATAAGCGGGCAATCTGTGTTTATCCCACGCAAAAAATGCTGGATGTTCTTCCCGAAGTGAAAAAGATCGTCAAGGATTGGAATAATTATCTTACGAAAAACATTGACCCTGAAGAACTGGATTGCTTCAACCGCGTTCTCGATCAGATTGCGGAACGCGCAAAAAAATATATTTATGAAAAGGAGGAAACGGATAAATGAAAATCATGCTCCGTTATTTGAAGCCCTTTTACGGCAGAATGTCGGTAGGGCTGATAATCAAGATCGCGGGTACGCTCGTGGAGCTTTTGCTTCCGTACATACTCAGCCACATCCTTAAAACTGTCGTTGTTTCTCAGGATGTCGTGGAAATTGTCAAATGGGGCGGTTTAATGATTCTCTGCGCGGCAGTAGCTTGCGTACTGAATATCATTGCCAACCGTATGGCAGCCAAAGTTTCGCGTAATTTTTCTGAAAAAGTCCGCCACGATTTGTTTTCTCATACGCTCCGTCTTTCTGCAGCGCAAACGGACAAATTTACAATTCCTTCTCTCGAATCTCGTATTACAACCGACACTTACAACCTGCATAGCTTTGTCGGTATGATGCAGAGAATGGGCGTTCGCGCACCGATTCTTCTCATTGGCGGTCTTGCCATCACTCTTTTGATGGACACCTATCTTGCTCTTGTCATGATTGCCGTGCTTCCCTTTATTTTCGTTACCATTTACTTCATTTCCAAAAAGGGAATCCCGCTCTATGCCAAAGTACAAAATTCTGTTGACCGCATGGTTCGTGTAGTCAGAGAAGATACACAAGGCATCCGAGTTATCAAAGCACTCTACAAAACGGAATACGAACACCATCGTTACGATAAAGTCAACAAAGAGCTTTCACATGATGAACGCCATGCAGGTACGATCATGAGTGCTGCCAATCCCGTCATGACACTCTTGATGAATGCAGGAATAACGGCAGTTGTGGCGCTCAGTGCTTCCCGTGTTGCAAACCATACGTCCGATCCCGAAACCGTCATTGCATTCATGCAGTACTTTACCCTTATTTCCATGGCGATGATGTCTGTTTCCAGAATTTTCGTTATGTATACCAAGAGTGCTGCATCTGCAAAACGTATCGCAGAAGTCATCGACGCACATGAAGAGATTAATGTGTGCAGTGAACTTGAATTTCCTCCCATCAAGAGTGATTCACTTATCGAATTCGATCATGTTACGTTCTCCTATAAAGGCAAACATCCAAACCTTGAGAATATCAGTTTCTCCCTAAAAAAAGGTGAATCCCTTGGCATCATCGGCGCAACCGGCAGTAGTAAAACGACACTCATTCGTCTTCTCCTCCGTTTCTACGATGCAGATGAGGGCACCGTGCGTATTAACGGCAGAGACATCCGTACAATTCCAAAGGACGAGCTTTACGCAATGTTTGGAATAGCACTACAGCACGATTTTCTCTACGCCGATACGGTTTTGGAAAATATTAATCTCGGCAGAGGACTGTCTCCCGCTCAGATTGCAAGAGCTGCAAAAATCGCGCAGGCAGAGGACTTTATCCTTGCTTTTCCTGATGGATACACACATATGCTTTCCCAAAAAGCGACCAATATCTCCGGCGGGCAGAAACAACGTCTTTTGATTTCTCGCGCCATAGCGGGCAATCCGCAGATTCTCGTACTGGATGACAGTTCCTCTGCGCTCGACTATAAAACGGATGCCAATCTGCGTCGTGCACTAAAGGAAAATTTGACGGATACAACAGTTGTTACTGTCGCTCAACGTGTAAGTTCCGTCAAAGACAGCGATCTGATCCTCGTGCTCGATGACGGCAAGATCATCGGCGCGGGTAAACATGAAGAACTATTGGAATCCTGCTTGCCTTACCGTGAAATCAGTGAATCTCAGATGGGAGGTGCCATCGTTGAATAGAGGTTTTAATCGCGATCCCCGATTTGAAAACAACCCCAACAAAAGGGATGAAACTAAACTCGACCGCAAAACGACAGGCAAAATATTGAAACGACTTTTCGGTTATGTCATGAAGGAATGGCCGCTTTTCATTTGCGCACTCATCCTTACGTTTCTTTCCAATCAGCTTTCTCTACTAGGTCCCCGTTTTTCCGGTGAAGCCATTGATGCTATTGCCGCAGAAGGCGGTGTACAGTTTGATCTCGTTTGGGAAAATGTCACTCGCATGCTGATTTGTTACGCTTGCTCCGCTGTTGCAGCATATTTTCTTGCCATTTTGATGATCCGTCTTTCCCAGAGGATTGTTTACAAAATGCGCAAACAACTTTTTGAAAAGTTAACTTCTCTCCCTGTCAATTATTTCGACACTCATGCAACGGGCGACATTATTAGCCGTATTTCCTACGATGTGGATACGGTTAACGCATCTCTTTCGCACGACCTTGTTCAGGTCATGACCAGTGTATATACCGTCGTTGGTTCCTTGATCTTCATGTGGCAGATTTCTAAGCCGATGATTCTCGTTTTCGTCATCACTGTTCCGATCTCAATCATCTTCACACGCTATCGCTCTAAAAAGGTGCGTCCGCTTACCCGTAAGCGCTCCCGTATGCTCGGCGAGCTGAATGGTTATGCGGAAGAAATGATCTCCGGTTGCCGCACTATTCAGGGTTATCACCGTGAGGAGGAGATCGGAAAACGCTTCGACAAAAAGAATGAAGAAGCGATGGATGCCTACTATAACGCAGAATTCTACGGTGCAGCACTCGGTCCCTCCGTCAACTTTATCAATAATCTTTCCATTTCTTTGGTTATGATTTTCGGCGGTATTCTTTATATGTATTCCCAAAGCGGCATCGTCAAAGAAGCTTCTATCTTTTTCATTACGCTCGGCGGTATTGCCAAATTTGTCCAATATTCCCGTAAGTTTGCAGGACCGATCAACGAATTTGCAAATATTCTCCATGAATTCCAGTCTGCATTCTCCGCGGCAGAACGTGTATTCCGTGTCATTGATGAAGGTCCCGAAACACCGGATAGCACCGATGCCAAAGCACTCCCCACAGTTTCAGGTAAAGTTGAGTTAAAAAACGTTACCTTTGGTTACACACCCGAAAAAACAATTCTTAAAAACGTCTCTGTTTGTGCAAAGCCGGGGAAAACGATTGCGATTGTCGGTCCTACAGGCGCAGGAAAAACCACGATCATCAACTTGCTCATGCGTTTTTATGATGTGAACGACGGGGCAATTTACGTAGACGGCCATGAAATCCGTGACATCAAACGCAACTCTTTGCGCCATGCATATACGATGGTTTTGCAGGATACATGGCTTTTTCATGGTACTATTTACGATAATATCGTTTATGGTAAAGAAAACGCAACCTTTGAGGAAGTCAAAGCTGCAGCAAAAGCTGCTCGTATTGATTCTTATATAGAACGCTTGCCCGATGGTTATAATACGATTCTTTCCGATGAGGGCGTAAATATTTCCAAGGGACAGCGCCAGCTCATTACCATTGCGCGTGCTATCCTTTCCGATTCACCCATGCTGATCATGGACGAAGCCACCTCTAACGTCGACTCACGTACGGAAATCAAGATTCAAGAAGCTTTGAATGAACTTATGGCTTCCCGTACCTGCTTCATCATTGCACACCGACTCTCAACCATTCAGAATGCGGACACTATTCTCGTTCTTCAGAATGGAGAAATTACAGAACAGGGCAATCATGAAGAACTTATGCGCAAGGGCGGTTTCTACAGTACGCTTTATAATTCCCAGTTTACCTAATCGTAAAATCAGCAAACTGACTTGTTGATTTCCATCAGAAAAGGCGGTGTCATATCGGGCATCGCCTTTTAATATAAATCAGTGCTTCATATTGAAAGGAGCTTTCTATGTCCCGCATTAGACTTATGACACACAACGTTTGGAATAAAGATTTCAATTCTCCCGAATGGAAAGAGAAAAACGAAGACTGCTCCGCTCTCGCTCGTGTATGGGGTCATTTGCGCGTATATCGTGAAACCATACCCGATATCATCGGAGGACAGGAATTTTCTGCTCTTATGGCAGACCTTTTGAAACAAGGTTTTGAAGATGAAAATAAAAACTATGCTTTGATATGGGGAAGATTTACGCCGATTCTTTATCGCGCGGATAAATTTGAACTATTGGACAGCGCTTTCGGAACGTATCCCGAAAAAATCGAAGGTTTTGAAGGTTCTTTTAATGACAGTAAATCCAAATCGTGGAATCTCGGCGTTTTCCGTATCAAGGAAAACGGAAAATGTTTTATCTTTGCTACAACGCATCTTTGGTGGAAAAAATCTCCGTCCGAAACACAATCATTCGGAAACACGAAATTTCAACCGGGTTCGGACGAAGAAAGAGAGCATCAAATTGCTATACTTGCAAACAAAATGAAAGAATACCGCGCAAAATATTACTGTCCTGCAGTGTTGGTCGGAGATTTGAATACCGATTATCATTCAAAAGCCGTACAGTATCTTTTAAAAAACGGATTCCGCCACGCGCATGATATTGCCACAGAATATGCTGAGGAAAGCATCGGTTATCACGATTGTTTTCCTTGGGGTTATGAAACGAAATATTATGACAGTCCGTTTGAAAAAGCAATTGACCATATTTTTGTCATCGAAGAAGTTGATGGTTCAGTCAAACGCTTTGAACGCTATTCCCCCGATTATTATTTCCCTATCTCTGACCATTCGCCCGCTTATATTGACATCGAATTCTGACCATCCATTTTTCTATACTCTATTTCAAATTGTAAAACTGGGCAATGCTCACCGGAGTAACGGATTGCTGTAATTTGTGTGCTTGCCTGTCTAAGTTTTAATGTAAAACGGTAAAGTTGATTTTACGCAATTTCCTGTAGCATAAAAAGCCCCTGCTTTATTTCCAAAACCGTTATTCGGTTTCGAATGAAAAGCAGGAGTTTTCTATTTATATCGATAACATTTATAATCCTCGTTTACGCAGATCGCTCACAAGCTCCGTATAGAAAGCACGCACGTCAAAATCACGGATATTTTCACGATTTAAATCAATCATATCGCCGTGAGAGATTCCACGATTACCTTCAGTTCTCAAAAGCGTATATTTCTCCCCCCAGGCAAATGAGTTCTCTCCTACCAGTCCATCGTTTTCTCCGTCAAAATTTTTAACGTACCGATATGAAAGATTCAGCGGGAATTTTCCTTTGCGCGGATGACTCATGACCGAACCGATACTCTGTGCGTATATATCATTTGGAAAAACGAGCTTTTTGTTGCGTTCTTCACAAACAGAAGCCGTCAAATCACCGACTGCCGCCAAAAAATCAGGCGTTTCATCTCCCAATGCGGTAAGTGTTACATTATAGGCATGAGCAACCTTATTTTTGACTTTTTCAGGGATGGCAAACAAAAGCTTTTCGGCAAACAGACAACCTCTATGCGGTGTATTTACTGTTGTCAGCGAAGCCACATACGGAGCAAGACCCAATTCCGATATTGCGTAACGGCAATCTAAGCCACCTTTGGAATGCGCGATAATATTGACTTTTCCGTACGGGGAACGCTCTGCAATCAGCTTGATTCTTGCCGTCAACTCCTTCGCGCTGTTTTCTACTGTCAATGCCGATTGATGCTGTCCGTAATAAACGGTTGCGCCGTGTAATTTAAGCGTTTTCGGTATTCTTCCCCAGTAATTGAATAAAATACTATCGCGGAAAAAAATCCCGTGAACAAGAACAATCGGATATTTCGTTTTACAAATTTCAGCAAGTTTCGGATCGTAAGATATACGCTCTTTTTGAATTTCAAACTCAATTTCTTCTGATGTAACATTGATAATCTTAGTCAGAACGATCAAATTCAAAACAGGAATCATACCGCAAAGAGCACCGATTACGCGCCATTTGATGCCCATTTGCACGGAGGTAGCGTATACGCAAAGAATACCATTCCAAAAAACAACTGCACTTGCAAGCGTACAATACAGTGCGCTGAATATCAAATCCATATAAGCACCGGGAAGCGTAAGAAATGCCAATATGACATGCCATACGACAGACGGTATCAGTGAGCAAACAAAAAGTGTAAGCAGGAGTGTACCGTGATTGCATACTTTCAGGCGAAGTTTCTTTGTACCGCGCGGCTTCATCCCCGGAAAAGCATTCAATATGATGAAAAGCGGAATGATCACTATCAGTGAATATAGGTTTTGTTTTACGAGCATATAGCTGTTGAGCAAAACGACAAGCAAAATAAAATAAAAAATATTGATTAGTGACAGATATCGTTTCATTTTTGTATCCTTATGTAATTTTAAAAATATCGGGCGAAATATTCTTCCGTTTCGGGACAATATATGACCTTAAATAAATACTTATCATTCTCATCTCTGAAAACAATATATGAAATATTTCCGAGTCGAGGTCCACGCACGCGAAACGATACACCGGGCAAAATTTCCACTTTTTTGATTTCCTGAACGGAAATCGTTTTTTCTTTTTTGATGAAAAAATAATAATCTGCAATCATAATACAGTTCTCTTCTATTTGAACATAGGCCTTCCTTATATCAGATATGAAAGCAGACACAAAAACGTTCAAAAATATAAACGCACCTAAAATTATAATTCCCGGCATTACACTTTGAACGCTGATTGAAATAGCGATTGCCATAAAAAGAAACAAAGCTGCAAACAAACCATAAGTCAAACCAAACAATCTCTTTACCAATTGCTTGGTCTCATATTTTGGCGTTTGATCATGTGTATGAAAAATCATAGCATTTCTCCTTTTTGATTGATTTTGAGATGGTTTCATTATATCATAAAAATAAAATCTTTTCAATAACTAAACCGAAAACGAAGAAAAACTCCAAAAATTCCGCTTTTCGAAATTCTTTTTCCTCCTCGAATAAAAAATTCCACCTTGATTTTTCAAACGGAATATGCTACAATAAGTTCGAAATATTCTATCAAAAAGAAAGGTTTACTGATATGGAAATTGTTTCTTTGAAAGACCGTGAAATTTTGCGCGAACTTGCCATGCACAAAGTTTCTTTGGCAAATTGCCGTCGCAATGACGAAATTCTTGCCATGTGGCATGCACAGGCAAAAGGTGTGCGCAATACACCGCCCGTACGCTTACTTTTTTCCAATTTTCCCGGAGAAGTTGTTACTTCCCGCTTGCGTTGTGAGGGAAAAGAGTCCAGAAAATTAGAGGCTCGTTTGCTGGCTTCCATGGTTGGCAGAGATCTTTTTGATGATGACACGCCGATTTCCGACCGATTGGAAATATCTCTTTTCGCGGGCGCATATCCTTTCGGCGCACGTCCGAATCTGAAGCGTTCAAAAGACTCCATCGGTTTTCATATCGAACCGCTGACCGATGACATTGAAGAAGATTTCGAACTTTTCTGCGGCGGTACGTTTTCGGCAAATCCCGAAAAGACAAAAGAATATTGCACATGGATAGATGAGATCATCGGCGATATTTTGCCAACCAAAATCATTATGGGGTCGCTGACAGGTGCAATTACAAATCCGCTCGTTATGCTTATCAACTTGGAAACGTATTATCTTTCGATGTATGATGCTCCAGAAACCTTACACAAAATTATGGATATGGCAACAAACGTCTACGAGCGTTACTATGACTTTTTGGAAGAACAAAAGCTTTTGCTTCCCACAAATGATTTTTCTCCCGTTTGTCAGGAATCGTTCGGTTTTACCGATGAACTTCCGTCAAACGGAATCATTACTTCCACAAAACAAATGTGGGGATTCCTTGAATCGCAGGAAACAACGGCAGTTTCTCCCGAAACATATGGAGAATTCGTTTATCCATACCAAGACCGTCTTGTAAAACGATTCGGTCTGCTGTCTTACGGTTGCTGTGAGCGAGTGGATGCGCTTTGGGAAGATTATCTTTCCAAATGGAAAAATCTGCGCAAGCTTTCTGTTTCTCCCTTCAATAACGAACGTCAAGTCGGAGAATATCTGCGCGGTTCCCGCGTGGTTTATTACAGTAAGCCCCGTGCGGAATTCGTTACCAATCCCGGTCCTCTTGACGAAGAAGCGCTTCGCGTTTATTTCCGCGGCGTTGCCGAAGCAGCAAGCGGATGTCTTTTTGAAGTGGCACAACGTGAAGTCGGCACTATTTTCGGTGATTTTAACCGCGGCAAACGCTATGTTGAAATTGCTAAAGAAACTATCGAAAAATATTGGAAACCTTAATATCAAAAAGCAGAGAAATCTTTTGAAATCTCTGCTTTTTCTTCATTTCTAACATTATTTCATCAATAACAAGGAAAGTCAAAGCCGTATAAAGTCAGCATTTGTTTTAATTTCGCGTTTTCTTCCTCAGAAATATTGAAATATTTGTCTTCTTCCAATAAATAAATCGTTGCGCAATCATCACATGCCAAACAAAAAGTCTGATTGTCGATCACAACCGCAATGTCTTTCGAAAAACCACAGGAAAGATTCTCGGAATATAGTACTTTTCCGTTTAATATTTCGGTTACCACACTTAAATCTTCTGCGGACATTTCCGTTTCTATGTTTTTATCTCCATGAATAAAACGCAATTCGGCAGTAGTACTGTCTGAAATATCCACGACTGCGCAAGAGCATACAGAAATACTTAATATAAAACACATAACTAAGAAAATTATCTTTTTCATCATGTTTATCCCTCATCATATTCAAAATAAATCTTGTACATTTCTTCCAGAAACGGAACAGAAAGCCGAACCTTGCTGTCCGGCAATACGGAGTCTACACCGCAATAAGGACATGTTGCCGTTTGTCCGCCTTTGTCATTGATATAATGTTCCGAAATCTGAAATTGATCAAAAATCTTAATGCAAAAAAAGCAACCGCATTTTTCGCTTCTCTCAATCTCCTTTTTATTGGACATAGAAAACTGATACCAATATTCACACTTTTCTTTCGCGGTTAATTCCGGGAAGCCATGTTTTTCCCAAACATACTCCGGATTTGCGTGGAGATACATTTCATATCTTAATCTATAATCCGCAATGGATAAATCTCCGTTTGGATGATATACCATGTCACTATCGCCGTTTTCCCAGCCGCAATACGAACAAATCTCATAATCACATTTTTGATGAAATTTTGTTTTTCCGCAAACCGGGCAATCAATCATCATTTCCATAAATATACCTCTTTTCTCAATTATTATTTGTCAGAATATTTCAAGACAATTTAAGAGAGCCGATAAAAGTGTTTGATCTGCTTCAAAACGGAAGTTGAGAAATTTCTCGGAAAAACTTGCTCCCAATTGCCCTTTTATTTTCAAAATTCCGTTTTTGCAATTAAACTCAATAAATCCATCTGTATCGGCGCCCATATCATACAGGCGGAAAATTCCGTTCATCGTTCGATAGGTTTCTTGAATTGTTTTTATGAGATCAATGTAACCTTGATCAAAAAAAGTAAAATAATCGTATCCTCTGAAATGACGGTTTTCATATGTAAATCCTACGGTTATACAAGGTAAGCCTTCGATATACTTATACTGACTGCTGTTGCAAACAGCCCTCGCTTCCAATTTGTTAACCTCATCATCCCAAAGCAAAACAGACTCTTGCGAAATTGTCATTTTCCTTCCCCCTCTTTGTTTCATAAAAACTTAACCAATGCTAACTCAAATATTTTTGATTGAATTCTTTCAAAACGGATTTTATGGAAACGTCAATTCTTCTGTCACAAAAACGTTTGATATGCTCGGGAATCTCTTTATAATAGGCTTCTGCAATTCCTCCTGCTATACAAGCCTGCGTATCTGCATCGCCGCCAAGAGATACAGCATTTCTGACTGCGCTTTCGTAATCTGACGATCCCAAAAACGCGATGATGGCGGGCGGAACACTATAAGAGGTTCGGCTGTTAAACACATAGGCATCTTTCAGCACAGAAAAGGAGATTGAGAGGTCATATTTGAATTTCTTCTCCAAATATTTTTTTATGTATTCCTTATTTTCCCCATTTCTTGCTAAAAAGACTGCCGAAGCGACCGACTGCGCGCCTCTGATCGCTTCACTGTGATTATGTGTGGGCAAACAACTTGCTTTCGTTTGCAGGAGTACCTGTTCCAATGTTCCGTACGCATATCCAATCGGAATCGCGCGCATAGATGCACCGTTGGCATGGCTACGTCCGTTTTTTGCATATGGATCTTTTGCCCAATCGGAAAACATATTTCCGAATCCGGCAAACGGATACCGCGAATAATACTGACGGTATTGTGCCGCATATTCTTTGGCTCTGGAACGAATATTCCATCCGGATATTTCGTCGGGATGATTGAGGATTGCTTTGCAAACAGCTGCTGTCAAAACACTATCATCCGTAAAAGTACTGTCCTGATTCAATTCAAAATTATAATTTTTAGTGCAATGCACCTCGTAATAAGAACCGATTACATCTCCATATACCGCACCGAACATCCATTCTCCTCCTTTCGATGATTTCAAGTTTTGCTCATTTCAAGAACTCTCCGAGCATTTCATCTTTGTATTGTTCTTGATAGGTCTTGCCAAATGCATTTGGTCTAACATAGCTCATGTCGGCACCGCTTTCTATCAACAAATTGATAATACGTGAAATATCGGAACGAATTTCAGGCGTAAGTATACGGTCATTGCTGTTTTTCATCGGCAAAACCATACGGGCTTGTAAACACGCCCTATCCATACAAGCATTCCCAAAGGAATCTTTTGCATTTACATCCGCGCCCATTGCTATGATTTTTTTCAGAATAACAAACGCTTCGTCTGCCTCTTTTTCATCATTGAAAACTTCAATACCGTCGGCGCGATTGACATTCCAGCGGCTATACATAACCGCACGGTTGATTGCATCGTGAATAACAGGCGCTCTCCATTCATTCAAACAAGATTCATCTTCCATAAAATTCACATCGGGATGATACGAAAGCAAACACTCCAACATTTCGGTACTTGCTTCTTTCAGTGCCACCTGCAACGGAGATTGACCGTCATATTTCTTCGCCGCACCCTTTGATGTACAGAAAATCAGTTCGGGAGAGCGCTCGAGTAAGGCTTTTACGGTTTCTACATCGTTTTTCTGTATTGCTTTGAAAAGTTTTTTCATTGATATTCTCCTTTATTTTCATTCGATATAACCAAACGAATCATTACTCCCGGTTCAGATGTATCTCCCAGAGGTTGGTTGAGCGTACCAAGCTTTCGAATCAGCTCTCCGGGAATGGTGATTCTCTGTTCTTCCAAAAGAATGTTCTCCGTTACATCATAAGCCGTTTCATCGGCAAGGTCTTGCATATAAATTGCCTTCATTTTTTTGTGCGCCGTTTCGAGAATCAGATTCTCATAATCTCCAAATACGGCGACGGTATTTGCGGAATCAATGCGGAAATGCACATTACAACGAGGAATCGCATAAGTTCGATTTAGGGTTCTTCCCAAGGTTGCAATGGAATATACACCATTCGGATGCCCCGAAGCAACGATATACGGAACATTTCCCTCCTCATTCGGAATTACTTTCGGCAAAGTGCATCCTCTGGAAATTCTTGCAGGAGCCGAAATTGATATAAAATCATCTTTCATGCCATTGAAAAACGGATGCTTCAACCACCACGCTTCAATCTCTTCATCTATATTTTCAAAGCACCATGTGTCACGCAATTCCGCTTCATCCACATGCAGCTCGTTCTCTCCGACACCGAAAGCGGGTGCCGTTCGATGCCAACGAACTGCACGGACAACTTCTTGCATTTTAGTTTTCAAATTTCGATGAACGGCAGGAAAAGAACAGTCTGCTCTGCCGTCTGCAAACGTACCGACATAGGGATGTCTCATCACACCCATGGTAAAACCGCCCGCCGCCGCAATATATACCTCGTCTTCACAATTGATTAAGCTCAAATACCCGTTCTCCGATTTTTGATTCAAAAGAACTTCTTTCAGTTTCCTTATCGTCATGGGAACGGAAAGAATCGCGGGAACATCGTACGTACGGTAAACATCAGAATAAGGAATAACCTCCTGAATAACAGCGTGTTCAACCGTTAGATTAGGAGCATATTTTTTTGCAAGGTCAGTCATCATTCTGCGCAATTGCATATCCTTTGATTTTTTACCCCAATCCACTTTCCAATAGGAAAAACCCGAAGCATTTGCTTCTTTTATCCGCTGTGTCCAATATTGTTCGGTTGTTAAATCTCCCCTAAATTGCCTCGATTCCTGCGCACATATCCATCCGCCGAGGCCTTTCCAACCGAGCGCTTTGATTCGTCCCGTCAAATGTTTTAACGCTTCTGCATTGCTTACTCTGCCTTGTGTGGCTTCGGGGAATTTTTCAGCATTCAAAATCAAACTTCCGTAATACGCAGTATTTCCATCGGCAGGCACATCCCAGCTGTCATCCATCACAAGAAAAAGATCTGACTTTGCGTTTTCATAAAAATATGCCCAGCCAAACGGCTTTTCTTTTTCAAAAAGCATACGCTCTCCGATGTTTTTTCTTTGCTCCAAAGGCGTTCCTCCGCAAGTTGCATACAGTTGTGTCTGCCACGTACAATAATAATCCGGCGAAGGATTCACAATATTCGGAACAAGGTTTATATTGATTTTCTTCATGTCTATCACCCATTTATTACTATCATCGCTTCATTTGTTTATATATGGTTTTGCGATATTTTCTCAATGCTTCCAAATATTCCGTTTCAGAGAAAATATAGTCGATATTTTCTGTTGGAATACATTCTTGCTTTGAGAGTTTAGCGCTTATTTTTTCATAATTACGAATGTTGAATTGTTTCGGAAAAAGTTTTAATGCTTGAGCGGAAAGTTGAAATGCATTGTTTGAAAAGCAAATCAAGCCGCAAATTTGCAGTTTTTCCAAAGCTGACTTCCATTCATCGAATCCAAGAATCGTACGCTCATAGAGATCAATCATTCCTATCCATCGAAAAAGATCAATTTCATTATGGGTATATATTACCGATAAAATAAGCGCATCTGTTTCATCATAGGAATACGTCATAGGTATTTCTCCCTTCACTGCATTTATTTTAACGTGAGTGTGATGGAAAGATAAATGATTGTTTACATTACATCTTCCGTTTGTTTCATTATATCATAAACATACAAGGAGTTCAAGTATTTGAGTTGAATTTGCAGAGCGTTGGTCAATTAAGCAGGGCTGTATCAAATGATCAGATTTTTCATTTGATACAGCCCTGCTGTTTTATTACATTTTATATTCCTATTGAAAAATGATGCACCCTATGAAAGACTAAACGAAAATCACTTTTGTTTTTCTGCAAGATGTTTTTCTCTGGCACTGGTTCTTCCCTCTTCGTTGATATCTCCTGCTTTGGTAAGAGCAACTTTGGTAAGGAAGGGACCGACGATTTCATAAATCAAAACGGCAAACAACGTAATATTACGAACGATGGCACCGTCCGGACCGAGTTCAATGGCTTTCATTGCCATGCCGAGAGCTACGCCTGCTTGAGGGAGCAAGGTAATACCAAGATATTTCACAATGTTACTATCACATTTAGTCATTCTCGCACTGATGCCTGCACCGAAATATTTACCGAGAGAACGGGAAATGATGTAAACGACACCGATGAGCACAACAAAAACGTTTGCAAATACGGAAAGTTCGAGTTCTGCGCCACTGACAACGAAGAAAAGAATCAAAATAGGAGCAGTCCATCTGTCCGCACGATCCATGAGTTCTTCGGAAACGTCACAGATGTTGCAGAATACCGTTCCGAGCATCATGCAAGCAAGAAGAGAGGAAAAACCGATATGTATACCGCCTACATTGAATTTGAGAGCAGAAACAGCAACGGTCATCATAACGAACGTAACCGAAACCGCCATACGTTTGGAGCGGGAATGGAAATATTTTTCGCACAAGGTAAAGAGCAAGCCCATTACCAAACCAAGCGCCAAGGAAAGCACAACTTCAAGCAAAGGTTCGACAATGATTGAAACAATGTTGATCGGACCTGCACCGATGGATTTTGCGATACCGAAGGAAATGGCGAAAACAACAAGACCGACTGCGTCGTCAAGAGCAACAACAGGAAGAAGGATATCCGTAACGGGACCTTTTGCTTTATACTGCTTAACAACCATCAAAGTAGCTGCGGGAGCAGTTGCCGTTGCTACAGCGCCGAGAACGAGCGCGGCAGGCAAACTAAGCGTTTCGGGCATGAGAAAATGAAGCCCAATCAGCGTAACGTCTACGATAATACAAGTAAAGATTGCCTGAAAAACACCGATAACCAAAGCCTGTTTACCGATTTTCTTCAACTGGGAAACACGGAACTCGTTACCCATCGCAAAAGCGATAAAGCCAAGTGCCAAGTCCGAAATAATGGAGAATCCGTGGAGCTGCTCTGCTGTGATACCGATACCGGGAATATCAAGCGCG
>SVRL01000081.1 GCA_015064845.1 Oscillospiraceae bacterium
TGAATCCCTATTTGTCTTTCTATTCTTCGTCAAATTCAGGTTATCGAACACATCTATTATAAAAATTTTGAAATCCGGAAAGGAAAACAGCCTATGAAAAAATTATTTTCCTTATTACTAGCATGCATGATGCTGTTTTTGACAGCCTGCAATCAAACACCGCCAAATGAAACAACAACGGGTAATTCATCAAATCAAGGAACATCGTCGGATTCCGAATTGAAAGATACCATTATTCGAAATGGTTACAGCGATTTCATTGATCTTCCTTCGCGTGTACTGTTTAAATCCGGAAAAATTTTCTATTACAGCAAGGCAGACGGAAAAGCCTACGTTTACTGCTTTGACCCGCTTTGCGACCATTCTGGCGGCAAATGCTTTGCTAATCCGAGGGATGATAAAAATATTTTTCACGCTGAATTCAGATCCACGTTTTTTATCAACAACCGATTTTATGTTGTCGCGGATTATGGGCAAATCTTTTCCATGGCATTTGATGGAAGTGACGTGAAAATCGAATACGGCGAAGAATCTTATATCTCCCAAGACCTGAACTATAATCTTTGGTCACAAAACTACGTTGCTTGTAGTAAATATATTTATATTCCTACAAGTTTGGACGAAAATGAAAAATATAATCTCCTGCGTTTTAATACCGAAACAAAGGAAATGGAAAACCTGACTGAAAAAACAGGCAACTTTATGCATCCTAAATTTTTCTATAACGGCGAAGTCTATGGAAAAGGGGAACGGTATCAAGGTTGGTATAAAGCTAACTTGGATATGAAAAATATGGAACCCATCGAAGAGCCGAAGATGTCCAATCAGTTTTACGGAAGCGCATTTTTTAATAACGCATATGACAGCGAAACTTATTCTCCGGATCGAAAGGTGCTCGGCATAAAAGTGTACGACATGAAAACGAGAGAAACCACGATTTTGACTAATGAGATATTAGGTTTGGAAGCATATGCTTATGAAGTAATTGACATTGATGAAAACTATGTGTATTTTTATCAATGGGAAGAAATTGAAATCGGCAAAGATCAAAAGAATCGTCCCGTAGAAAACAACAGCGGCGGAAAGCTTTACCGCGTAAAGCATGACGGTACCGAATGCGTTTGTATCTTCAACGATCCGAGTTTGGATTTCATCGGTCGGGAAGCTGTTGTTACAGGGAATGAAATCATCATAGAGGGCCATTCCGTTGGCATGCGCGATGGTTACGCAACTACATGGGATAGCGGCATGAAAGTCGGCACCATGGGAGAAGACGGCAAAATCGAAAAATTTGAACCCATTGAACTTGTTTATTAATGGTTTTCTTAAAGTTTATCTAATGTTAATATAGTGTGAAAAAGGACAGAGAGCAAAAATGCTCTCTGTCCGAATTGGTATAAGGGAAGTTTATTGAGGCAAATGCTGCATGGTTTTTTCTGCGGCTTCGTCAAGATCAAGAATGCCCACGCCGAAAATGGTGGTTTCGAGCTTGCCGCCCGTAGGCTTTGTCCATTCTTCGCCAATACCGGCAGTACCGTTTCGCATTCCCATAACGGAACCGACGGTTGCGCCGTTACAGTCGGTATCGTAGCCAACTTCAACAGCCGCGCAGATGGATTTTCCGAAATCGCCTTCGCCGTAAAGCAAGCCGATGGCAACGATGGAGGCGTTGGAGATGGTATGAAGCCAGCTGTCGGAATCCTTGATGGGATATTCTTCTTTGACTTTGGCGTAAGCTTCTTCGCGGGAAACACCGTTTTTGTAATCGTCAATGACGCGTGTGATCTTATCGTAAAGACGGGACGTTTCGGGAATTTCCGCAAGACCGCCGCGGATGATATCTTCCATATTATCGGTAACGGCTGCGCAGGCAATCATGGCGGCAACGAACATTTCTCCATAGATGCCGTTTTTAACGTGGGAAATGCAAGCATCTCTCCAAGCCATTTCAGCGGCTTTTTCGGGATTGCCGGGATTGATATAACCGAAATAATCTCCGCGGATCTGCGCGCCGATCATTTCACGGTAAGGATTTTTATAAACGGCGGAGAACGGAGGACGGTAACCGTTGATGAAATTACGGAAAGCCACGCGTTCCGCAGTATAATAAGCGTTTCTTCCTTGCAAAGCAATCCAGTTTTGCGCCATATCGTCGGGGGTAAACTCTCGTCCGTATTTTTCAATCAGACATTGCGCAAGAACTACGTAGTTGGTATCGTCATCCCAGGGTGCATATTGAATAGTATCGGCAAAGCATTTACCGCGCAGGGGGAATTTGTAACGGTCGTACATTTCTTCCGTGATTTCGCTTGCTTTGATATAGCGTGTCATCGGATAATTATTCGTTTCCTTCAAAAGAGATTCAAGCTCTTCAAACGTAATGCTTTCAATCGGTTTGCCGAGCAAGCAACCGCAGATTCTTCCGAGCCATGCGCCTTTGATCTTATCGCGTAAAATATCATCGGAAAGTTTTTTGTGTTCGAATGCGTAGGGCTTGCGAAGCTTTTTGATGTTTTCCAGATCGGAAGGTTCAATGAATTTATAACCGTCGCGCATACGGCAGTTTTGCATGGCTTCAAAGAGAATATCCGCCATTTTTTCTTTTTGAATTCCTGCGGGCATTTTTCGGATGGCAAGCAACACTTTATTGTATTTTTGCGCATCTCTGCCTTCACGGATGTTTTGGATGTATTCATAGATCAACGCTTTCGTGTAGGAATCCGAATAATCCATGTTTTCGAAATCGGGAAGAATGTCATTGCCTCTCGGCAGATCGTCATCCGCGTATGCATTTTTGACCAGAAGATCGTCGCAAGTCATACCGAAATGTTTGGCGATCTCAAAAAGGGTTTCGCGTTCGGGATAGGATGTACCGTTTTCCCATGCGCAAACGTCTTCTTCGGAAACGCCGAACAAGCTGGCAAGGTTTTCCACGGAAATCCCGTTTGTTTTTCTCAATCTGTAAATATTATCGGAAAAAGCCATGTTCTTACCTCCTGATTTTCTCTTCGGGAATTCCCGCGATGTGCTTCATGGTTCTTTCAACCGCTTTGTCAATATCCAAAAGACCGACTCCGAAAATGGAGGTGTCCAATTTTCCGCAGACGGGTTTTGTCCAAACTTCGTCTATTGCGGAAAAACCGTTACGGATACCGATAATGGAGC
This sequence comes from Oscillospiraceae bacterium, assembly GCA_015064845.1. Lineage (GTDB taxonomy): Bacteria > Bacillota > Clostridia > Oscillospirales > CAG-272 > QALR01. The sequence continues at coordinate 3,166 of SVRL01000081.1, forward strand.
CGACGGTTGCGCCGTTGCAGTCCGTATCGTAGCCGACTTCAACCGCGCGACAGATGGATTTACCGAAATCGCCGTTTCCGTGAAGCAGGGAAAGAACAACGATGGCGGCATTGGGGATGGTATGTGTCCAACCGTGAGAGTTTGCGGGATCGTATTCCGTTTTCAGCTTTTCGATGGCTTCATAGAAGCCTACGCCGCTATGGTAATCCGCAAGAACCGATTTGATTTTTTCATAAAGACGGGAAGTGGTGGGAACGTAGGAAAGACCGCCGAGAATAATATCTTCGATGTCGTCGGTAACGGCGGCGCAAGCAATCATGGCGGAAGCAAACATTTCACCGTAAATACCGTTTTTGATATGGGAGATGGAAGCATCTCTCCAAGCCATTTCCGCAGCGGTTTTGGGATCGCCGGGATTGATGTAACCGAAATAGTCGCCGCGGATCTGCGCGCCGATCCATTCGCGGTAGCTGTTTTTGTGCATAGCGGAATAGGGCGGACGGAATCCTCGGATGAAATTGCAATATGCAATTCTTTCCGCCGTGCAATATGCGTTTTTACCCTGACGTTCCGTCCAGAGCTGGGCAACGTGAGCAGGCTGAAAATCTTTTCCGTATTTACGGATCAGAACCTGCGCAAGCGCAACGTAATTTGTATCGTCATCCACGGGTGCATATTCGATCACATCCGCAAAGCAATTTTCTCGGAGCGTGCCCTTACATCTCTTGTACATATCGGGGGTCAGCTCGCTTGCGTGAATATATCTTGTCATCGGGTAGTTGCCCGTTTCTCTCAGAATCGACTCGATATTTTCGCAGGAAACACCCTCGATGGGTTTGCCGAGCAAGCAACCGCAGATTCTGCCGTACCATGCGCCCTTGATTTTTTCTTTCAATTCCTCTTCGGTTAGTGTTTTTGCGTTCAGAGGATATTCTTTGCAAAGTGAGAGGATACCTGCAAGATCGGAAGGTTCGGTATAAGGATAGCCCTCGACGATTGGCGCGTGGGAAACCACGTCGAAAAGAACGTCAGCCATTTTTTCTTTATATTCATCGGCGGGAAGCGCGATGATGGCATCAAAGAGGGGCTTGTACTGTTCAATATCAAGACCTTCTTCTATGCTTTGCATGTATTCAAAATGAAGCGATTTGGAATAAAGCTCCCATTCGTGAAGTTTTTCATAAGCGGGAAGCATTTCATTTCCCTTGGGCGTAACGACAGTTTCGGTCAAACCGGATTCCAAAAGTCTGTCTGCGGAAATATGGAAATGCTTTGCCAGACGGGCAGCTTGCGCAACGTTGGGGGCAGAGTTGCCGTTTTCCCAATCGGCAAGTGTTTCTTCGGAAATTTCAAAGAGGGCGGCAAATTCTTTTTCGGAGAGTTTGCTTTTCTTTTTGAGTGCCGAGATCAAAGTGGAAATAGCCATTTTTGTCGATCCTCCAATCATAAGATTGTGTATTGGCATAAATTGTAATTTTATAATAATATATTTTTCACAAAAAGTCAACCTGTTTTTTGATTTCAATCAGCCTGTTGTGCGATTGATGATGAGGCGCATATAAAGAGTTTTTGTTTATTTTCGTTTTTTTGCAGAGCAAAAAATGACTGTTCATCCGGCGTTTTGCTGTTTGCAACAACCGATATTCTCGAATCGGTATCCTCACAAGGGCAGACTTATAAATTCCCATTTATGATTACATATCGGGATTATTTCAATATCTGTTCCATGGTAATTTTCAAAGGGGAAAGTCCACATTTTTCATAAAAACGCATGGCGGATTCATTCAGGCACCAGACGTTCAGCGTAACGTGGTAACAGCCGAGCTTTTTGGCTTCTTCCAATACGTGTTCGTAAAGCTGTGTGCCGATATGCTTTCCGCGCATATTTTCATCCACGCAAAGATCGTCAATGTAAAGTGATTTTCGGTCCATGAGAGAAATTTGATCTTTGATTTCTTCATAAATACAAAATGCGTAACCGCAAAGCGTGTCGGTTTCGTCTGCGGCGGCATAGATGGGTTTCGTTTCGTCGGATAAAATCTCCCTGAGTTCATCTTCCGTATATTTTTTGTTTCCTGCGCGGAAAATATCGGGTCTTCCCTGAGAATGTACGCGGTGGACCTGATAGAGCAGGTCGATGAGGCGGGGAATATCTTTTTCGGTTGCTTTTCTGATATGCATGACGGTATCTCCATTTTTTTATTCTATAGGAAATTGCGTAAATCGACTTCGCCGTTTATATCGTTTGGATATAGATAAAACCACGATAGACGAGCAACTTCCGCGGGCGTTGCCCGCTGTATTTATCATAAATCCGAAACACGTCATTTGTCAAGTTTTTTGTGGAAATCTTTTGGGTTTTCCTTGATTTATTGACATTTTGGACATGAGATGTTATACTGTAAAAAAAGAATATGGGGGGGATTTTATGCAGAATGCTGCATTGAACCGATTTTTGGAAGCACAGAACGGTTTCCGTTACGGCAGCAGTTATGAAGATGCGCTTGCGGAAATACGAAGAGGAAGAAAAATCACGCATTGGATATGGTATGTTTTTCCGCAACTGCGAGGTCTTGGCAGAAGTGAATATTCGTATTTTTTCGGTCTGGAAAACAAAGCGGAAGCAGAAGCATATCTTGCGCATGAAATTCTCGGCGCGCGTTTGAAAGAAATCACAGCTGCTTTGCTCGATTTACCCGAAACAAATATTTTGAAGATCGTGAGCGGAGTGGATGCCGTGAAATTACGCTCTTGCATGACACTTTTTGCGCAAATGGAAAATGCTCCCGAAATTTTTGAAAGAGTTCTGGAAAAATATTTTGGCGGTAAAAAAGATGAAAAAACGCTCTCTATTTTGAATGAAAGATAGAAAAAATACCGCCGGAAAACCGGCGGTATTTTTGTAATGAAAGCTTATATCAACGAACTTCCCAAAGATATTTGGGGTATACGCCGTTTGCTTTTTCGCTTCTCATGAAGTTTCTGAAGATTTCGCTGTCTTCCTTGTTGGTAACGCCTTGCCAAACCGCATCGGAACCAATGATCTTCACGTCAGCATCGCCACTGTCGATGAGATTCTGAACGCAGGTGGGAAGGAAGAATTCGCATTTTGTGAGGTCTGCCTTGTTTGCATTCAAGAAGTCTACGAACATATCGTAAAGATTGTTGCAGAAAGAGGGCGTGAAGCCGAAGCAGTTCATGGAAACGGTCGTATCTTCCGTCAGTGTGCCGACAGAGCCGTCGTCAAAGGTATTGATGATGGTGCCGTCTGCAATGCGTTCGATCTTCTTGTGTTCGTCAACCTTAACAAGGTAATCGTTTTCATCGGCAAGACATACGCCGCGGGAAACTGTGCCGTTGTTGCTGAGGGTATTCTTTACCTGATAGCCAACCATGCAGTAGTGCGCTTTTTCGCCGTCCTTTGCGTTGCGAAGGAAGCTTGCGAGTTTCATGAACGCATCTCTGCCATAGCAGTCGTCAGCGTTGACAACGCCGAAATTATCTTCGATCTTTCCTGCGGACATGATTGCATGTCCCGTGCCGAACGGTTTGATTCGGCCTTCGGGTACTTCAAAACCTTCGGGAAGTTCCTGTTTCTGATATGCGTAGCGGATATCAATGCCGTTTTTACGCAATCTGCGACCGATCTTTTCTTCGAAAAGTTCTTCGTTTTCGGGTTTGATGATGATAACGAATTTGTCAAAGCCCGCGAGCTTTGCATCGTAGATGGTAAAGTCCATGATAAATTCGCCTTCATCCGTAAGGGGTGTCAATTGCTTCATACCGCCGAAACGGCTTCCCATACCGGCTGCCATAATAACCAGAGTCATTGTGATACATTCCTTTCAAAAAATAAAATTTTGGTACGAATTCATTATATCATATTTTATTTCATTTTTCAATATTGGAATAGATTTTTATAAAAGAAATATATTTTACTATCGAAAATTTGAAAAAGGAGTATTATCATGAAAAAAAGAACCGCTTTTTTGTTGATTTTGTGTATATCGTTGTTTTTGTCTTCCTGCGCGGGTAAACCGAATATGGAAGAACTGCTTTCCTATCAGAGGGCAGGAACGGAATGTGCGCTTCGGATTACGGACGGGGAAGTTTTTTATGCGAATTTGGAAATTTCGGAAAAGGAAATGCGTCTCACGTTTACGGATGAAAAAAGAGACGGGATTTCTTACCGCTTGAAGAAAGACGGAACGGTTGCGCTGTTTTATGAAGATACGGAAATTCCTCTTGCCGATTCCGAGCTGATCAAATGCAAACGGTGGTTTTCCGTATTTTCCATTTCCGCGGGCGAAAATATCTGGAAAATCAAAAAAGAAACGCTCGGCGGTATTTCGCTTTTCGTTTGTAAGGACGGTGTTTTCACATTGTATATCGATGCATCCACGGGTTTGCCTCTGAAAATGGAAACGGGAAGCATGACGGTTGACGTGCTTTCCTGTAAAATATCGGAAAAATAAAATTTATTTTTGAATAATCTGCATTTCACCTTGTATCATCGGGCAAAAAATGGTATACTGTCTTTGATAAACCTGTCTGTGAAACGGACGGAAAGAGAGATGTGTATGATTTTTTACCGGATTTTAGGTATCTTGGCATTTATTGCCCTTTTTGTTTTGGTTTTTGCGTACGTTTGTTATCGGATCGTTTTTTATAAAACGAAAAAGAAAGCGCGCGGGGCCGATGAATATGAAATTCCCAAAGGAGAAGAATATGAACCTTACCGCAAAGCGATCGTGGAAAGCATTAAAAAGGGCAGAGCAATGGCGCATGAAGACGTCAGCGTGAAGTCTTTTGACGGATTGACACTCTGCGGCAGATATTATGAATGCCGATCGGGTGCACCGCTTGAAATTTTATTTCACGGTTACAGAGGAAACAGCGAGCGCGATCTCAGCGCAGGGATAGACCGTTGCTTTGCGCTTGGAAGAAATGCGCTGATTGTTGACCAGAGAGCAAGCGGCAGAAGCGAAGGAAAGGTTATTACGTTCGGTATATTAGAACGCCGCGATTGTCTGACATGGGTAGATTTTGCTATGCGGAAATTCGGCAAAGACGT
>SVRL01000082.1 GCA_015064845.1 Oscillospiraceae bacterium
GGCAATTCAAGGCTCCCTCTGACGAGGGAGCTGTCAGCAAAGCTGACTGAGGGAGAGACACCGCTCACAACTATTACACCCGTAAATTCCCGTTTATCGTTTCATCGAATCTACGTGAAAAAGGAAAACGATGTTATATATTTTCCTTTACCGTAGTTTTTCCCACAGATGAGAAAACATACGCAGAGGAAAAAATTTCAGATAAATCCTATAAAAAATGGACGGTTTTTCAAAATAACCGAAAAAAACACCTTGACAGAAACGGGATTTTGTAATAAAATAAATAGTGAATAAAATAAATCTGCAAAGGCAATGACGAAGAGAGTAGCTTTTCCGAAAGATCCCAGCGAGCCGAAGACGGTGTGAGTTCGGCATGGAGTAAGAATTTGCGAAGATCACTTCCGAGCCGCGTCGGTGAACGTATTTTGATTGAATTCCTGTAATCGGCGACGCATGTTCCACGTAACGGAACGGCATATGTCTGTATGTTTAATAGGTGGTTAAACGAAGTTCCTGTCTTCGTCCTATATACGGACGAAGATTTTTTTATTTGGAATCAATAAATGTAAGGAGGCTTTTTCACCATGTACGAAAAAGTATCGACGAACTTGAATTTCGTTGAAAGAGAAAAGAAAATCGAAGCGTTCTGGAAAGAAAACGGAATCTTCGAAAAAAGCATTGCGGACAGACGCGATTGCGAAAATTATACGTTCTTTGACGGTCCTCCCACCGCAAACGGCAAACCTCATATCGGTCACGTTCTGACTCGTGTTATCAAAGACATGATCCCCCGTTATCGCACCATGAAGGGCTATAAGGTTGACCGTAAAGCAGGTTGGGATACCCACGGTCTTCCCGTTGAATTGGAAGTTGAGAAAAAACTCGGTCTTGACGGTAAGGAACAGATTGAAAAATACGGTATTGCTCCTTTCATCAAAGAATGTAAGGAAAGCGTTTGGAAATACAAGGGAATGTGGGAAGATTTTTCCGGCACCGTTGGTTTCTGGGCGGATATGGATAACCCCTACGTTACTTATGAAAACAATTATATCGAATCCGAATGGTGGGCGCTCAAACAGATCTATGATAAGGGCCTTCTTTACAAAGGCTTCCAGATCGTTCCTTATTGCCCCCGTTGCGGTACACCTCTTGCAACACACGAAGTTGCGCAGGGTTATAAGACCGTAAAGGAACGCTCTGCGATCGTTCGTTTCAAGGCGATCGGAGAAGACGCTTATTTCCTTGCATGGACGACCACGCCCTGGACACTTCCTTCCAACGTTGCTCTGACCGTAAACCCCGATGAAATTTACTGCAAAGTAAAAGCTACCGACGGCTATACCTATTATATGGCGAAAGCGCTTCTTGACACCGTTCTCGGTAAGCTGAAAACGGAAGATGCACCCGCTTATGAGATTCTCGAAGAAATGACGGGTAAGGATCTCGAATACCGCGAATATGAACCCCTTTTCGCGTGCACGGGAGAATACGTTGCAAAGCTTGGCGCAAAAGCGCACATCCTCACCTGCGCGGATTACGTTACCATGACCGACGGTACCGGTATCGTTCATACCGCTCCCGCTTTCGGTGCGGACGACTTGAAAACAGGCCGCCGTTACAATCTCCCCTTCGTTCAGTTCGTTAACGCAAAGGGCGAAATGACCGAACAGACTCCTTACGCAGGTAAATTCGTCAAAGAAGCTGACCCGATCATTCTGAAAGATCTCCGTGAAAACGGTATGCTCTTTGAAGCACCCAATTTTGAACACGAATATCCTTTCTGCTGGCGTTGCGATACTCCTTTGATCTATTATGCAAGAGACTCCTGGTTTATCGAAATGACCAAGGTTCGCGACGATCTGATTGCAAACAACAATACCATCAACTGGATTCCCGAATCCATCGGTAAGGGACGTTTCGGCGACTGGCTTGAAAACGTTCAGGACTGGGGTATTTCCCGTAACCGTTACTGGGGTACACCTCTGAACATCTGGGAATGCGAATGCGGACACAAGCATGCCATCGGTTCGATTGCAGAACTCAAGGAAATGTCCGATAACTGCCCCGACGATATCGAATTGCACCGTCCTTACATCGATGCCGTTACCATTAAATGTCCGCACTGCGGAAAAGAAATGCACCGCGTCAAAGAAGTAATCGACTGCTGGTTTGACTCCGGCGCAATGCCTTTCGCGCAGTGGCACTATCCCTTTGAAAACAAAGACGTTTTCGAAAAACATTTCCCCGCAGACTTCATTTCCGAAGCCGTTGACCAGACGCGCGGTTGGTTCTACTCCTTGCTTGCGATCTCGACCTTGATCTTCAACAAGGCTCCTTACAAGAACGTTATCGTTCTCGGTCTTGTTCAGGACGAAAACGGTCAGAAGATGTCCAAATCCAAGGGTAACGCCGTTGACCCCTTTGACGCACTCGAAACCTACGGTGCGGACGCAATTCGTTGGTATTTCTATTCCAACAGTGCGCCGTGGCTCCCCAACCGTTTCTACGGTAAGACCGTAAAAGAAGGTCAGAGCAAATTCATGGGTACGCTTTGGAACACTTACGCATTCTTCGTTCTTTACGCAAACATCGATAAATTCGACGCGACGAAATATACGCTCGATTACGATAAGCTTTCCGTTATGGATAAATGGGTTCTCTCCCGTCTGAACACCGTAATCAAGACGGTTGACAAGAACCTCGAAAACTATGAGATCCTCCAGACCACCAAGGTTCTTCAGGAATTCATCGACGATCTTTCCAACTGGTACGTTCGCCGCAGCCGCGACCGTTTCTGGGCTCCCGGTATGGATCAGGATAAGATCAACGCTTATATGACGCTTTATACCGCACTCGTTACCTTCTGCAAGGTTGCCGCTCCCATGATTCCTTTCATGACGGAAGACATTTACCGCAACCTCGTTTGCAGCATTGATAAGACCGCGCCCGAATCCATTCATCTCTGCGATTTCCCCACAGCAAATGAAGCTTTGATTGACAAAGACCTGGAAGCAAATATGAAAGAAGTTCTCGATATCGTCGTTCTCGGCCGCGCTTGCCGTAACAGCGCAAACATCAAGAACCGTCAGCCGATCGCTACCATGCACGTAAAAGCGGAAATGGCGCTCTCCGATGAATATTCCGAAATCATCGAAGATGAATTGAACGTGAAGAATGTAATCTACACCGACGACGTCAGTGCGTTCACTTCCTATTCCTTCAAGCCTCAGCTCCGTACCCTCGGTAAGAAGCTCGGTAAAAACCTCGGTAAGCTCCGCGCCATTCTTCCCACCGTTGACGGTAATGCCGCAATGGCAGAACTCAACGAAACGGGACTTCTCAAAATTGATCTCGGCGAAATCACTGCTGAACTGACCAAGGAAGACCTCATCATCAGCGCGGCACAAATGCCCGGTTTTGAATCTCTTTCCGATAACGGTACGACTGTCGTTCTCGATACCAATCTCACACCCGAATTGATCGAAGAAGGCAATGTCCGTGAAATCATTTCCAAGATCCAGACCATGCGTAAGGATTCCGGTTTTGAAGTTCTTGACAGAATCCGCGTTCACGTTACCGCGAAAAAGGCGCTTTGCGACGTAATGGAAAAGAATTCCGCAGACATTATGGGTAAAACGCTCTGTGATGCCTTTGTATTTGATTCCGTATGCGCGAACTCCAAAGAATGGAGCATTGGCGATGCAAAGATGACCATCGGCGTAGAAAAGGTTTCCGAATAATTGAATATCACGAAAAAACCACATCAACCGTTTCTCTGTTTGTTCTGAACGGAGAAATACGATGGGACAAGTTAGCGGGAAGGCATTCTGCCTTCCCGCTAACTGTAACAATCAGCAACGTTGCTGCGAAGAATGTGATGATTGTCACGGTAAATTTTGTTCTAAATATTACCGTAACGAAAAATCTGCAATTCTATGAAGATTATGAGTTGCTTATTGACTCTCTTGAAAAATCAATGTCTGAATATTCTAACATTGATTTTGACGAGATCAATGTACTTTTCAACTAACAAGCCGCCAATTATTCGATGGATACTACAACAGGAGGAATACATCAATGAATAAATCAAAGAAAATTATATTTTGGATTTGCTATTATATCCTTTCCTTGGCAAGTTTCATTATAGCTTTTCCGATTACATTATTCACATTTTATCCGTACAGCATGATAGCTTTTGTAGTTTATGCTATTGCAATTGTTATATTGTCCGTGTTTAGTTTCAGAAAAAATGCTTCAAAAAATACAATCAGTAAAAAAGCATTGTTCGGCGTGATGCTTGTGCCCATTATTGCTCTGTTAACAATCCTGATTTCTATTGAAGCAGGTTGGTTGCACTATCCGGGTTAATACAGCTCACAGAAAGAACATTCAACTACTAACCATAAGTAAAAGGCGATACCACATCGGGTGTCGCCTTTCTAACGATAAAAATCCATGCGTAGTCTGTCCCCCCGGTCCGCAAGGTCCCGGAGGTCCCATTGACCCGCAGGGACTGCCCGGAGGCGTATTGAGCTATCCGCGGCGCTTACCATTACCCCTCTTGCGGGCGGAACGCGCCCCGTGTCCGCGCATCTTATGATTACGCAGATGGGATAGCGCTTTTATAAGCAAGCCTGTCGCTTGATTGCCGTGAATGTTAAAACACCTATAGCGTTATGCTTTCACAGCGTGCTATAGGTGTTTTTCAGTGTATTTGTTTAAGAATACCGTTGAATTTCAACTTCATTGAGGGTTCCCGTTTGGCTTATGAATGCTTTTTCGGAGATTTGCGTATGAGCGGGAATTTTGACGGTTTTCATATAATTCGGATGAGCAAGAGCGTGCGGAGCGATGGCTCGGACGTGTTTGGGAACGGTAATATCGGAGCGAAAACCGAGATAATCAAAAAGAATGCCGTTCACGATTACAAAGCCTTCCGCATCTTTCAATTTATGACAGCCCGAAAAGTAATTTTCGGAGCAGGGAATCTCACAAAAAAACTCGGTTTCGCGCAAAGAAGCGCAACGCGCAAACGCGGATTTTCCGATGACAGCGTTTTCTCCAATGCTAACGGACGTGAGCCACGTGCAATCGAAAAATGCGTGGGAACCGATTTTCGTTTTGCTTGGAATGACAATGCTTTTCAATTCTTTATTATCCGAAAATGCGAAATCTCCGATTTGCGTACAGCCTTCTTCGATGATAACGTGTCCCGAAATATCGGCGCCGGAAGAACGTGCAAAGGCAAAATCGGCAATTTTCACGGGCAATCCTTTGATGGTGCCCGGGATCACGATGATTTCTTCTTCTTTCTTTTCCGTTTTGCTATCCTCGTCTTTTTTGGGCTTTTTATAGGACGTGATGATATAGCAATCGTAATCTTTGACGATGGAAAACTGTTTTCGGTAATCCGAAATCGTTTTTTCGCGCACTCCCCATTCTTTTTCTTCCTCGATCTCTCTTTGCTTTTCCAGATATTCAGGCGAATAACGTTTGTTTTTATAGCCCAATAAAAGCACGCGGATTTCGGGATCTTGCGTTTCTTTGATCCAACCGTCCAATTCCTCTGCAGGCAGGGTTTTGAACAAAGAAAGATATTGATGGATGAGGGATGCATCTTTTTTAATGAGAAACGTTTGAAAAATCATACGGCGGTTGGATTTCAGTGTGATTAAATGCGTAAGTCTTTCCGTGAGGGAAGGAGAGGCTTTCCAGATTCCTTTTAACAATACGTATGCAAGGCAATCGATTTCAAAACAATTTCGCAATAAATATGCCATTTTGCCTGCCGTTTCAGGTTCGCAAGCAAGTTCACATTGTTCAAGCGCCCAGCAACAACTGAATGCTTCGGCTGAAATTTTTACATTTTTTCCTTCGATCTTCAAAAATCGCAAAGAAGAACATTGGGAAAAGGCGTTACTTCCCAAAAACGCAACGTTTTTTCCGATTGTGAGGGATTGCAATGCATAACAGCCGTGAAAGGCATATGCGCCGATTTTTTTCAGGCTTTGCGGAAAAGAAACGGAAATGATTTGACTTTTATAACAAAAAGCTTCTTCGGCAATTTCCGTGATACCTTCGGGAATGACGACATGTTGTTCTTTTCCTTTATATTTCATCAAAATTCCGTTTTCAATGACAAAATTTTCTTTGTTTTCCATAAAACTTCCTTATAGAATATAAAAACCACCGAACGGTGGTTTTTATGATTTAGTTTTCCGTATTATATTCCGCTATGTAGGGCAGATTGCGGAAATATTCCGCGCAATCCAGACCGTAACCGATGACGAAGAAATCGGGGATGGTAAAAAGGGAAACATCTGCCTTGAAATCCACGAGTCTGCGGTCGGGTTTATCCAAAAGCGTTACGACTTGCAAGGAAAGCGGATTACGCGCTTTCAATATAGCAACCACTTCTTTGAGAGTTCTGCCGGTATCTACGATATCCTCTGCAATGACAACGTGATATTTGCTGATATCCTGTTCCAGATCCATCGTGATTTTTACGTTTCCCGAAGAAACCGTTTCGCTGTAATAGCTTTTTGCGCACATGAAACCGATTTCACAGGGTGCGTTAACGGCACGGCTGAGATCGGAAAGGAAAACGAAAGAACCTTTCAAAATACCAACGAGTAAGATGGGGTTTCCGTCATACAAACGGCTGATATCCGCGCCCGCTTTTTGAATGGCTGCTTTGATTTCTTCTTCGGTGATGATAATTTTTTTTATCTTATGATTAAAATCATCCATTGATTTGATGGTGTTCATAAAGTCCTCCATTTTAATGTTTCGATTTTTAATTGATGATCGTATAAGTCAGCCATTCGTAATGCAGACGTGTTCCCACGTCTACACCGTTCGGCAACAAAAACAGCGCGATGAAGATTTCTTCTCCATTTCCGTTTTCTTCACGAAGATAAGCGTATTCACCTTCGATTTTGGTAACGATATAGTCTTTCGGTTCCATGGGTTATGCTCCTTTGCTTGTAAAATCAGTCTCTTCTTCCGAAGAGTGTGAGAACGTAAAACAGGAAACGCAGGAAATAAACAAGAGAAGTGAGCAGGGAAGCGAGATAGGTCAAAGCGGCTGCGGAAAGCACTTCGCCCGCAGCGGGAAGCTCGTCTTCTTTCAGAATGCGGGCAGCAACCAACATTTTTTTTGCGCGGCGGCTGGCATCGAGTTCCACGGGGAGTGTTACGAGCGCGAAAAGGAACGATGCGCCGTACAAAGCAACACCGATCATGGCAAGATAAAAACCTACGCCGGAATCCGCTGTTGCGGCAACCAGATAATCCAGAAGAAGTCCGATCAGGACGAGGGGCATGGCAAGAAATGAGCCGAAATTGGCAACGGGAACCAATGATGTGCGCAGATTATACAGCCAATAGCCGTCTTTTTTCTGCATAACGTGTCCGATTTCATGAGCTGCAACGGCAACGGCGGCAATGGAATTGCTTGCGTACGTGCTGTCGGAAAGATTAACGATTTTTTTCGTCGGATGATAGTGGTCGGTTAAAGTACCGCCCGTTTTGCCGATACCGATATCATGAACACCGTTTGCGCGCATGAGCCATTCTGCGGTTTCTCTGCCTGTCATACCCGAATGACAGATTTTTTTATTATGTTTTTTGAAGGCGGATTTTACTTTTGTGCTTGCAATCAGTGAAAAAATGAAGCAAACCAGAATTGCGATAAGGAAAATGAAATAATCGCCGAGATACATAGCTACTCTCCTTTTTCGGAAATATAAATTTGATTACGGTTTGAGAATTTTCGGCTTTATTTTTGAAAATTCCCTTGAAAACCTTATGATATTATATATTATACCATGCTTTATGAAAATATGCAATCATTTTTTGCCAAGGTTTTGATTTCTTTCATGGAATTTTCGTAAAATTTTTATTTCCGAATTATGAATGATCTATTCTTTGTAATATAAATGATTGTATAGATTGACTTTTTTCTTGATTTGCAAGAAAAAAGTTCCAAAAAAGAAGCAAACAAGCTTGGGCAGCTTGACCGCCTGTGCAAACTTGTAGCTATGTGCTTACGATGAACTTATAAAAATCAAGACGCAGGTATGCTTAATTCTCCCTAAAACGGTCGAATTAAGCAAGATTTCCTGCTATTTTTACAAGTTCATCCCCAAATATGTTCGCCCTTCAAATATTC
>SVRL01000083.1 GCA_015064845.1 Oscillospiraceae bacterium
CGATTTAATTATACAACAAAGCAAGCGGTTGCTCAATACCTTTTTGGTACTGAACAACCGCTTTTCTTTTTTAGGCTATCTTAATGAGACAGCCCCTTCAAAATATGTATTATTTTTCAATATTTTTCTTATATCGAAAATATTTTACGGCAAATGCCGTAAAGATAGCGATATAGAGAAGCAATATGCCGGCGAAGAAAGAAGCCAACACATAATGATGATAAACGAAAAGGTTCAGAAAAAACTGAGGAACCAAAATGCAGAAAAACAGAACGAGAAGCGGAACCAATCTTCCTTTGAAAACGCGATCCATCATTTGCAGACGGGAAGCATCGTCGCAGAAAATTTCTTCTTCGCCGTTTTTCATATCCTTTGCCGATTTGCGGAAATAACTGTAACCGCAATAATCCTGCAAATATTGCCAACCGCAATCTGTAAAGAGCTGAACGTATTCGTCTTTGTGATTTAATCCTTCTTGATTATAGTCAAGCTGATAGATCACGTCTTCCGGCTCGCAAGATTCAAAATGATACGCGCCGAGTCCGCTGACGTGCGTGAATTTCCAACCGCATTTGTGCATATCACGCAGATATTCTTCTTCTTTTTCATGCTCCATGATGGAAAAATATTTCCATTGTGTTTTTGTTGCCATTATAATTCCTCCTTTGAAATCCGATATAACCGCTCGATTCGTTTCCGTTCGATTTCCAAAAGCTCAGAACCGAGGGGCGTGATCTGATAAATCTTTCTTTTTTCTTCTTCTTTGACAAAACGTATCACACCGTCTTTTTCCATTTTGGAAAGACTGCCGTACATGGTTCCGGGCGCAAGACGTACGGTACCTTCGGTTAATTTTTCAACCTTTTGCACAATGCCGTAACCGTGATTGGGTTTTTGCAGACAGAGAAGAATATAGAACGCGGTTTCCGTCATGGGGACGTAAACTTTTTTAATGTGCTGTTCCATGTAAACCTCCTTGCGGCGCAATGTATCGCACTGCGATGTATCTGTGCTCATTATATCGCACTGCGATGTATTTGTCAAGAGATTTTTGAAAAAAACACGGAAAAATTTATGAAAATGCAGCGCGGAGTGAAGATACCGTGCATAATACGATTGTAAGATAAACGGGAATTTAGGCGATTAGGCTCCCTCTCGGAGCAATGTCATTATTCTCTCCTTCCGTCAGCCTTTGGCTGCCACCTCCCTCGTCAGAGGGAGGCAAAAAGTGGCTCCCTCTGTACATTATGCTACGCAAAATGTGGGGAGACTGTCAGCATAGCTGACTGAGGGAGAGATTTTGCAAACGTAAACATTCATTTATCTTTCCATCGGACTTGTATGGAATACATCTTTATCCTCACATCAAAAAGCTTTTGCAGTGGGATTACGGGGAATCTCCCGAAAGAGGAAAATTGCCCACGGATTTTTTTACGGGCAAAGCGCTGAAAAAGAAGAATTACGGTTGACACTTTTTCAAAATTCATATATAATAATAAGTGCATTTTTGGTATTTATCCCAAAAAAATTCGGAAAACGCTTGCTTGTCTGTTTTCCGAAAAAACGGAGTGAAAAAACAGTATGAATCAAATAACAGGTATTATTGATACAGGTGATAAAAAGATTTTTGCCGAAACCGAAAAAGGAACGACAGCTTCCGCGGTTTTGCAAAAATATCACACTTCTTTTTATGCCCCGTGCGGCGGAAACGGTACTTGCGGAAAATGCAGGATCCGTATTCGCGGCGAAATTTCCGAACCCTCGGAAAGAGAACTTGCTTTTTTGAGCGAAGAAGACAGAAAAAACGGAATCCGTCTTGCTTGCATGTGCCGTTTGCTCGGTCATTTTGAAATTATGCCGACGGATATGAAAATGCAGGTCCAACTCCATTCGAAAACCGTTTCTTATACCCATGCGCCCATGTTGACGATGGAAAAGCATGAAAATGAAACCGTGTTTTTCTCGGACGGCAAAGAAAGATTCCGTGAAAAAGACGTGAAAAACAATCTCGGCATTGCCGTTGATATCGGTACGACAACGGTTGCCGCGTATCTTTGCGATATGGAAAAAGGCGAAATTTTAGCAACGAGAGGCATAAAAAATCCGCAGAGCATTTACGGTGCGGACGTGATTTCCCGTATGGATAAAATCATGAAGGACGAAAGTTTGCTTTCCGTTCAGCAGAAACTGATCTGCAACGTCATCCGAGAATCCGCGCAAAGGATGTGCGAAGAAAAAGGCTTGTGTGAAAACGAGATCCGCGCGGCTGTCATTTGCGGAAATACGGTCATGCAGCATATCGCGGCAGGTATTAACCCCGTTTCCATCGGCGTTGCACCTTTTCATGCGCCCACTCTTTTCGGAGAAGAATATTCGGCGCACGCGCTCGGTTTGCTTTCCAATCCCAATGCAATCGCTTATTTTGCTCCATGCTTTGCATCGTACGTCGGCGGCGATATTGCCTGCGGTATGATTGCCACGGGGTTGGACGGTTGCAAGGAAAAGGTTTTGTTCGTTGATATCGGTACGAACGGAGAAATCGGGCTTTCCACGGAAAACGGACTTTATTTCTGTTCCGCGGCGGCAGGCCCCGCATTTGAAGGCGCGCATATTGCTTGCGGTATGCCGGGAATTCCGGGTGCTGTGGGCAAGGTTTTTCTCCGCGAGGGAAAGATTGGTTATGAAACCGTCGGCGCAGAGCCTGCAATCGGCATTTGCGGTTCGGGTGTCATCGATGCCGTGGCAGTTATGCTGCAGGCGGGCTTACTCGACGAAACGGGTTTGATTGCAGAGAAAGACGAAGCGGGCGATTTTGAAGATTATATGGATGAAGATGAAGACGAAAATCCCGTTTTCATGATTGATAAAGAAAAGAATATTTATATTTGCGCGAAGGATATCCGAGAAATTCAGCTTGCCAAAGCGGCGGTCTGCGCAGGTGCGCAAACCCTTTTGCATACGGCAGGCATTGAAGCGGAGGAGCTTTCCCGTGTGATCATTGCCGGCGGCTTCGGTTCGCATTTGCGTGCGGAAAGTCTTTGCCGTATCGGAATGCTTCCCATTACAGACAGTAAAAAACTTGAATTCGTCGGAAATGCGGCAGGCATGGGGGCAGTTTGCGTTTTACTCGGAAAAGAGCCGAGAGAGGCGGCAAAAACCGTTTGCGGAAAATCGGAATATACGGAGCTTTCGGGCAGCCAATATTTTATGGAAAAATATATTGATGAAATGATGTTTTCGGAAGAAAACGGAGAGGAGATTGAAAATGGCTGAGGTCGTTTGGACTCCCTCGCAAAGAGATGCCATTGATTCAAGGGGATATTCCGTTGCGGTATCCGCGGCGGCAGGTTCTGGAAAAACGGCAGTTCTGACAAGAAGGATCATTGAGCGCGTGTGCGGAGAAGACGGCGATATTTCCCGTGTTTTGGTCGTTACCTTCACAAAAGCCGCCGCGGCGGAGTTGGTCTCCCGTATTGCCGATGCGCTTTCCAAAAAGCTTGCGGAAAATCCCGAAAACGCGCACATTCGAAAACAAAGCCTTTTGGTTTCTTCCGCGCATATCAGTACGATCCACAGCTTTTGCCTGGATCTCATTCGCACGAATTTCCAAAAATTGAATATCCCTCCCGATTTTTCGGCAGGAGATGAAACGGAGATCCGTTTGCTGATGAATGAAATTGCCGAAGAGCTCATCAGCGATTATTTTGAAGGCGAACTTGCCGCAGATGAAGAACCCATTGAAAATTTCGGTCAATTTGCGGATCTCTTCGGCGATATTACGAAATCGGATAAGCTTGCGCAAACGTTGATCTCCCTTTATCTGGAGGTTTCTTCCACGGTAGATTCCTTGGAACGCATAGATTATTTTCGTGAAATTGCGGAAAAGGCGGCAAAGGAAGGCTTTGACGGAAGTCCGTGGGAACTTTGTATGCGGGAATATCTGACAGAATTTCTTTTGCATTATGAAAAAATCTATGAAGATGCGGTTCAACGTGCAAAAAGCAATAAAAAATTTGCAAAACCCCTCGGTATCATTGCGGAAGAATGGAACAGGATTGAACGCGCCCGTACGTCGGCGGAAAAGGGCGTACCTTATGAAACGCTCGGAAAACAACTTTCGGAAATAACATTTGATAAGCTGACGGGTGTTTCGGGAGATTCCCATCTTGATTTTTTTTCAAAAAATTTCCGTAAGGAATTCAAGGATGATTTGAAAAAAATGATCGGGGAATATTATTCGTACCCAACCGATGCGTTGAAAGAATGCTTTGCGCAAACGGCAGAGGCAATGAAAAATCTCGGCATTTTCCTGCGTACGTTTGAAAAGCGTTTTTCGGAAGAAAAACGGCGCCGGAAATTGATTACGTTCGGCGATATGGAACGGTATGCTTTGCAATTGCTTTACGACAGAAAGAACGACGCGCCCACGGAGCTTGCGCTGGCGTTGCGGGAAGCATACGATGAAATTTATATCGACGAATATCAGGATACCAACGAATTGCAGGACTTGATCTTCCGTCTGATCTCCAAAGAGGATAACCGCTTTAATGTCGGCGATATCAAACAAAGCATTTATGCGTTCCGCGGCGCAAAGCCCGAAATTTTTTCAAAGCTTCTGGATAGCCGCCCGAAATATACGAAGGGCTGTTCCGAAAAAGCCGTGAAAATCTTCCTTTCGGAAAATTTCCGTTCTTCGGTGGAAATTCTTGAATTTTGCAACGGCATTTTCGAAAAACTGATGAACGTCAAGGAAACGCGTTACGGCGAGGACGAACGCCTGCATCCGGGCAGAGATCTGCATACCGCGCTTCCCGAGCTGTATCTGATTCCGAAGGCTTCCAAAAAATCGGGAATCGAGGAAGACGATGAAGCGGAAGATATGCTCGGCGAAGCCGATTTCGTTGCGGAAAAGATCAAAGAGCTTTTGCAAAGCGGTAAAAGAAAAGACGGAACGCCGATCAAACCCTCGGATATCGTGATTTTGCTCCGCGGTCTTTCTTCTTCCGCGAAAGCGTACGAAGATGCGTTGAGCGCGAGAGGCATTCCTTATAAAAACAGCGGAGACAAAGAATTTTTTGAAAGCGCAGAGGTATTGCTCGTCATTTCCTTGCTCAGCGTGATCGACAATCCCGAAAGAGATATTTATCTGGCGGCGGCATTAAAAAGTCCCATCTACGGCGTTACGCTGGATGAATTGATGTTTATCCGCAGATCGTGCAAAGAAGGTTCGCTGTTCCGCGCGTTGTGCGCGTTTACGGAAGAAAACGAATTTGGCAAGGGTAAAAAATTCCTTGCCGATTATGAAAAATACGCTTTGCTGGCGGCGGAAACGCCTTGCGATGCGCTGATCTGGCAGATTTATAACGATACGGGTATTTTCTCTGTTTTGGCTTCGGATGAAAATTTGTCCATGTATGAAATCGAACAGGCAAATGCCAATCTGATGACGCTTTACAATTATGCGAGAGGATTTGAACGCGGCGGCTTCAAAGGACTTTCGGGGTTCATTTCTTTCATCAACGAGGTGCTTGCCAACCGTGCGCAGATGGATATTTCGGGCTTTACGTCTCCCGGAGACGTCGTGCGGATCATGACGATCCATAAATCCAAAGGCTTGGAATTTCCCGTTTGTTTCCTCTGTAATCTCGGAAAGAGGCTGAATTTTAAGGAAGCGAAGGAAAAAACGGTATATCACGAAGACTTAGGTATTTCCCTGAAGCTGACCGCAAACGGCGGCTTGATTCGTTTGGATACACCGCTTCGCAAAGCAACGCTTCTGGATAAAAAAAGAGCCATGATTGAAGAGGAGCTCCGTATTCTTTACGTTGCTTTGACACGTCCGAAGGAATATCTGTATTTAACGGCTTCGGTTTCCGCTAAAAATATGGAAAAGAATCTCTATGCGCTTGGAGGCGGAGAATGCTTTTACGAATGGAAAAGTAAATATTTTTCTCCGTATGCGCTTTGGGACGCGTCAAATTATCTTGACCTTTTGATGACGGCTTTGGCAGATCATCCGCTTTCCGTGAAAATTGATACGGCGCAGACGTTTACGGAAACGGAAATTCCCGAAGCGATCGGAGAAGAAACGGAAGAAGATTCCGCAGAAGATGAGGATATGACGTATTTTGAAGCCAAAAAATTGGTGCATACGCATTTGGATTATGAATATCCTTATCGGAAACTGACGGAAGTTCCTTCCAAGCTTTCCGTTTCCAAACTGTATCCGAATATCTTGGACGGCGCGGAGGAAGGCGAGGATATTTCGGGAGAAACCGAAATTGCTTTGAAAATGCCCAATTTCCTTATGCGTGAGGAAGACGAAAAAATTACTTCGGCGCAAAAGGGAACCGCTATGCATACGTTTATGCAGTTCTGCGATTTTGAGCGGGTTATGAAAAACGGTGTGGAAGCGGAAATCGAATATCTGGCGCAAAAACGGTTTATTTTTGAAAGCGACCGTGAAAAGATGGACGTTTTCAAGCTGAAAGCCTTTTTCCGAAGCGCACTTGCGCGGAAAATGATGAAAGCGGAAAAGATATTCCGAGAAAAACGTTTTATGATCAAATTGCCTGCGGCTTTGTTTACGGAGGAAACTTCCGAAATTCTGACGGAAGAAAAAATTCTGGTGCAAGGCGTTATCGACTGCGCGTTTTACGATGAAAACGGGGAATTGATTCTGGTGGATTATAAAACGGATTTCTTCTCTCGTAATGCAGAACGCGGCTTTGTCGAAAAAACGTTGCGCGAACGCCACGGACAACAGCTCGGTTATTATAAACTTGCCTGTGAAACGCTTTTCGGCGTAAAACCTGCGCATACTTATATTTATGCTTTTGCGCTGAACGATACGGTTGAAATATAGTGAAAATATAAATAATTTTAATTCAGAAAGGATTTTATATGAAAAACAAATTTACCTTTAAGAAAATTTACTTGCTTGCCCTCGTGCATTTGGTTTCCATCGGACTTTATCTCGTTTCGATGGCGTTCTGCTCGGATGCCATTCTGTATTTCGTGGAATACGGATTTACTCCCGAAATTTATTTGGCGCTTGCGATTTTCCTTTCCGTGACAGCACTTTGGGGTTATTGCGGATTTTTGTTTTCCCGTTCCAAAACGCCCATCGGCATTTCTGTTTTGATCGGTAATGCAATTCCGATTCTGACAACGGGAATTTTCTTGATTCTTTATATCATTTATAAATTCAACGCTTCCGAAGCCTTGTTGAACGTTGCAGGCTTGATTGGCGGTCTGGGAACGGGTGCTTTCGGTATTCTCGGCGAAGTTATTTTCATGATTTTTGCGGATACTTCCACACTTTTGCAGATCTTCATCAGCTTTGCCGCTTGCGTGATCGTCTTTATGCTCGGTTATGCGGTTGGCGGTCCCGTTGCAAGAAAAGATAAATCCGCTGTCATCAAAGAATTGGAAGAAGAACGTTTGCGCAAGGAACAGAAGAAAGCCAAGAAAGCAAACGCAAAAAATAAATAAAAATCGGTAACAAATTTTCCTCCCCGTCATAGTATGATAACAGATAGGGAAAGCAAAACGCTTTTCATTATCTGAATTACACTTTGATGAAACCGCCGTCATAGACGGCGAAGGGAGGATATTTTTTATGAATTGTCTTTGCAATATTTTCGATAACAACAATATTATCTGGCTTCTCATCATCGTATTTCTTTTGGTAACGTTGTGCTGCAACGGTAACGGTTGCGGTTATGGCTGCGGTTGCGGCAACAACGATTATCACGGCGGTAACGGCTGCGGTTGCGGTTGCTGATAACCTGAAATTGATGATACACATATAATCGCTCGCATCCTTGCTTGAAAAAGCGGGAAAGAACGGTTTAAAAGAAAAAACTATGGACTTTTTCATGAGTCCATAGTTTTTTGTTGATTGCGCTTAATGAAACGTGAGTTCGATGATAAGATAAACGGGAATTTACGGGTGTAATAGTTGTGAGCGGTGTCTCTCCCTCTCACGCTTGCATGAGAGTACTCAGCTCAGCTTTGCTGACAGTCTCCCCACATTTTGCGTAGCATAATGTACAGAGGGAGCCTTGAATTGCCTCCCTCTGACGAGGGAGGTGGCGCTACAGAGAAGCGTTGCTTGTCTG
>SVRL01000084.1 GCA_015064845.1 Oscillospiraceae bacterium
AGAGGTTGACGGAGAGGGCTTTTGCACAGATTTTGCCCTCTCAGTCAGCTTACGCTGACAGCTCCCCCAAAGTGGGAGCCTTTAAATTCGTTTGCTTTTCTACCGTAAATTCCCGTTTATCTGGTTAACATATAACAAAAGCACCCGTTTTCACGAGTGCTTTTCGAGATATACCGTTTGAATTTGTCAATATTTGTCGGATTCTTCGACTTTCTTTTCGATGTCTTCTTTCATCTGCGCGATTTTCTTAATGCTGAAAATCGTAATCTGAACGGCAAGAATGATCAAACCGATAACGATGAAGATGGCAAGCAGACCCTGCCACATGATCGTCAAAGAAGCAAGAATGTTTTCCAGATTCATGGGAGTTAAGTTATCAAACATAGCTTATAATTTCCTTTCTCGATAAAATTCGGGAGATTAACCCATAACAAGACCGATAATCAAGCCGCCGACAACCGCGGAAGCAATCTGACCGGAAACGTTCGCGCCGACAGCGTGCATGAGAAGATGGTTGGAGGAATCTTCCTTCAAGCCCATTTTCTGAACGACGCGGGCAGCCATCGGGAATGCGGAAATACCCGCCGCACCGATCATGGGGTTGATCTTTTCCTTGCAGAAGAGGTTCATGATCTTTGCGCACATAACACCGCCGAAGGTATCGAAGATGAAGGCAAACAAACCGAGACCCATGATGATCAGGGTTTCAACGCGAAGGAACTTGTCCGCCTGCATTTGGAAGGAAATGGTAATACCGAGAAGAAGTGTGATGATATTTGCAAAAACGGTCTGCGCGGTATCGGAAAGAGAAGCGAGAACGCCGCATTCGCGAATCAGGTTACCGAACATCAGCATACCAACGAGAGAAAGCGATTCAGGCGCAATCAAAGCGGAAAGGATGGTTACGATGATGGGGAACAGAATTCTTGTGGTTTTGGAAATATCCGAAGAAGAATACTTCATGCGGATCATACGTTCCTTTTTGGTAGTGCAAGCCTTGATAACGATGGGCTGCACGATCGGAACGAGCGCCATGTAAGAATATGCAACGACGACGATTGCAGACATATACTGAGATTTCAAGGTGTTTGCAACGTGGATCGCCGTGGGACCGTCAGCCGCGCCGATGATACCGATGGAAGCGGCATCTTCAAGCGGGAAGCCGATCATTGCGGCCAAAAGAATGGTAACGAAAATACCGAACTGCGCCGCGCCGCCCAAAATGAAGAGCTTGGGATTGGAAAGCAGCGGACCGAAGTCGATCATTGCGCCGATACCGATAAAGAGAAGCAAAGGCATAGCTTCGCTGGCTTCAATACCGACTTGGAAAAGAGAAGAAATGATACCGGTTCCTTCCTTGATGACGGGAGAAAGCGGCAGGTTTACAAGAATTGCACCGAAGCCCATAGGAAGCAGGAGTGCGGGTTCCATATCTTTCTTAATGGCAAGATAAATGAGCACACCGCCGATGATCCACATGGCAACCTGCGAAAGCGTCAGCTCTTTGAAGGCTTCGATAAGGTAACTAAAGTCCATAATGTCCTCCGATTTAAAATTTTCTGATAATTTTTGCGCCGTACACTCTACGGCAGAGAAAGAGACTACCCTCCTTTTCCTGTTTTATTCACAAATAATTCATATATTATATATCATAGCATTTTTTGAAGTATAAGTCAAGGGAAAAAAGTATCAATCGTATAAAAATCTACTTTGTTTTTTTAACCGTTCTTTAATCAGACTTGTTTGCTAACGAAAACGAAATGATTGTTTAGATTCACTTTTTCTTTCCCAAAAAGAAGTTGGCGAGCTTAGGCAGCTCGACCGCCTTCCATCAGACTTTACTCTTTCTGCAGAGATAAATTTGTAAAAATCGAGACACGGGTACGCTTAATCTATCGTTTGCGATAAATTAAGTGAGATTTCCCGTTATTTTTACAAATTCATCTTGGAAAGTTTAAGCTGATTTGATGCGTGAACCGGATTTGTTCCGCAGTACACAGACAGTACGGCTTGACGGAAATTTCATTCTGCACTCTGCATTCTTCATTTTGCATTCTCAATATCTTTCCTCCAAATTTATATCAAGAGAGAAAGCCGCCGTCAGCCGTCAATGTTTGTCCCGTGATAAACGAAGCGTTTTCACTTGCCAGAAAGAAAATTGCTTTTGCGATTTCTTCGGGGTCTGCAATTCTGCCGAGCGGTGTTTTTTCCGCAAGCGCTTCCATTGCTTCTTCATCGTAGCAAGCGTTCATTTCGGTATCCACAACGCCGGGAGCAACACAGTTCACGCGGATTCCGGAAGGCGCAAGCTCCTTGGCAAGCGCTTTCGTCATGCCGATCACTGCCGCTTTGGAAGCGGAATACGCAACCTCCCCCGAAGCACCCGCAATCCCCCACATGGAAGAAACCGTAACGATAGCACCTCCCCCCGCTGCAATCATTTCCTTTGCCACAGCCTGAGAAAGAAAGAAAACGCCCTTGGTATTCACGTCAAATAAGCGATCGAATTCTTCTTCTTCCGTTTGCGTGAAAAGTTTCGGAAGCGCAATGCCCGCATTGCAAACGAGCGCGTCGATTTTTCCGAATTCCATCAACGCTTTGGCAGCCGTTCTGCGGCAATCGGAAAGGGAGGAAACGTCCATTTGAAAAGGAATCGCGCGGACACCGAACGCTTTCGCTTCTTCCGCTGCGGCTTTTGCTTCTTCTTCCCTGCTTTGATAACAAAGAAGAACGTCGTACCCGTTTTTGGCAAACGTAAGGGCAGTTGCTTTCCCTATGCCGCGGGAAGCGCCCGTGATAATCACACTTTTTCTCATATAAAATATTGCCTTTCTTTTATTAGATGTGTTCGATAACCTGAATTTGACGAAGATATAGAAAGATAAACGGGAATTTAGCGTATTTCCTCGAAAGGAAATACGCAGTGATATTTGCCTACGGCAAGTGATATTGTGCTTTCGCACAGTGATATTCTGAAAGAGTGATATTCGCCTGACGACGAGTGGAATATTTGAAGGGAGATCATATTTGGGGATGAACTTGTAAAAATAGCAGGAAATCTTGCTTAATTCGACCGTTTTAGGGAGAATTAAGCATACCTGCGTCTTGATTTATTTATCTTTGCTTTTTAATTATCGAACAGGTCTATTGATATCCACGGTTGTTTCTACGTTTGTCCGGGTAAATTTTTGTTAGCTTTCTTCATCGTATACCCTAAAATCAATTTTTTCGTCATACTCTCGTGAAATCAAATTTCATTATTTTCTACAGTATAACATATTTTTTTCGATTTTTCTATGAGAAAATGAAATTTTTCCAAAGATAACTTTTTCTTTTCCTTGACTTGCAGACAAAGTTATGGTACAGTAATTATGACGGAATCAACCGTTTTCAAAACCATTCAACACAGCAAGTTCACCAAGACTTGTCCGAATTTTCAAAGAAGGAGGTGAAAAAATGTTATTCGGCAACAAAAAACGTCCTTCCTGTACGGCTTTTGTGGATTTTGAGCATTGGTATATCGGTTTGGAACGCCAATACGGTGTAAAACCCGATCTGAAGGCATGGAGGGATGAACTTTCTCAAAAATATGACGTGGATGAAATTGCCGTTTTCGGTGATTTTTCCAATACGGGCTTACGCGGAGAATTGGATAAACTGCGCAACGTCACGCACATGATCTTCGATACCAAAAATTCCAGCGAACATTACAAAAAAGATTTCACGGATTTTATCATGCTCGATTATATCTACCAGAAAGCTATGACGAGAAAAGACATTGACGTCTTCGTTATTTTCACGGGCGACGGCCATTTTTCTTCGGTCGTTCGTTTTATTATCAATCAATGTCATAAAAAAGTCGGCATTTACGGCGTTACGGGCGCGCTTTCTTCCCAACTCAAGCTTTCCGCTTCCTGGCATCACGAGATTCCTTCGGATACGGAGGTTTACAAAAACTATTACAAATTGATTGCGCAGAATTTTGACTATCTGACCGTTCACAGAGAATTCGGCATTAACGCAACACCCGAAAAGATCGTGGAAAGAATTTCTCAAAAGCACAAGATCGAAAAGGTTGAAATCGCCAAAGCGCTTTGCCAGATGTTGGATGACGGTTATATTTACAAAGCCGTTGTCAAAGACGAGAAAAACGGAAAAATTTCCATTCTGAAACCCAATTGGGAACTGCTCGCCAGAGATAAGCTCTGGAAACACTGATCTCTTCTGCTTTGAAAAGGAGTTTGCAATCATGAATGATAAAGAAACATCAAAACAAAAGATTTACGATTCACTTTTTTTCATGAAACAAAAACGGGAAAAAGAAATTTCCGTTCTCAACGATACTGTTTCTCTTTCCGCTTACCGCTCTCTTGCACGGAAAACGGAAGAAGGATTTGTCTGGACTCAGGCGCTGCAAACAGCTTTGCAGGAACATGAACGTATCATCATCGAACCTTCCGAAGATATTTATTTTTTGGACAACACCGTTTGTATTCCCTCAAACAGACACATCGAAGCCATCGGCGCAACCGTCCGTCTTTGTAAGGATTGCAACGTTTTAATGCTTCGCAACGAACACACCCGGGACGGTACGCATTTTCCCATTCAAGGCTGTGAAAAGGACTGTAATATTTCCATTCACGGCGGCAGATGGGAAGAATCGAACAGCAAAAGATTGGGGTACGGCGCTTCGGGCAGATACGCTCCCGTTTCGGATGACGATGAAAATCGGGAATTTTACGGCGTTTCTACCTGTATGCTTTTTAATAATATAGAGGGGCTTTCCCTTTCCGATATGACGTTTGCCCATACGGCAGGCTTTGCCGTTCAGGTCGGTGATATCAAAAATGCGGTTTTTGAAAATATTTCTTTCGTTTCTTGTTATGCGGACGGATTACACGTTAACGGAGGCAGTCAAAACCTTTATCTTTCTCATATCAAAGGCGAGGTTGGGGACGATCTGGTTGCGCTCAATGCCTACGACTGGCAAAATTCCTCCGTCAATTTCGGTGAAATCCGAAACGTTGTCTGCGAACATTTGCAGCTTTCCGCTTCCAGCCGCTATAAAGCCATCCGCATAGAACCCGGCGTTTACCGCTATGATGACGGTACCACCGTGGATTGTGGGATTTTTGATACGGTCATTAAGGACGTACGCGGAATCCGCACGTTCAAGCTCTATTTGCAAACACCGCCGTATATACTCGGGGAATCTCCCGAATTCGGCAAAGTCGGTTCCGTGGACAATCTCTTTTTTGAAGATATTGAAATCGATCTTACGGCTCCGATTGACAATTTCGGGCCTTACAAAGCGCAGGACCCTTTGCTCGGAAATTTTGCCGCCTTTGAACTTGGCGCAAATATCGGCAATATTTCCTTTGAAAATATCCGACTGACTTTACATGAAGATGAATGGAAATATTCTTATCTCGTTTGTATCGGTCCGAAATCTTCCTGCATCAACGGAAAAGAATTTTTTGATCCCTATCTTTCCTGCCACGCTCAAAATTTGATTTTCAAGAATATTCTGATCAACGGTGAACCCGTGAAAGATATTCTCTCTCTGATTCGTGAAATTGAATTTCACGACGTAAACAAAGACGGATTTTCCACCGGAAAAGGTACGGTTGGAAGTATTACTTTTAACGGAATTTCAGTTAAATAAATCACTCAAAAAGAAAGGAGGTCTTCTCAATGTCCGAATGCTGTGCAAATTGCAAATACTGCGAATATTCTCCCAAAGAAGACAAACATATCGGTAAAAATGCTCCCGCCGATTGGTATTGCTGGTATCATCGCCAATGGCTCGGTTATACCGGCGGCAAATGCCGTGATTATGAAGCAAAATAATCCTGATATTTACGATAATTTTCTCACTCCGAAAAGAGGGGGACGGCTGAGCCGTCCCCCTCTTTTCGGAGTCTGTTTTCACATGAAGAATTTCATTTACCCATCATAATTTCGGAGATAATATCAAGAACCTTCTGATGGCAACCGCCGCAACCGGTGGAGCAATGTGTGATTCTCTGTACGTCGCCGAAAGCCGCAAGAACGCTATCGAAATCTTTGTGCATATCAAGCGCATTTGCGATATCTGCATAAGTTACCTGCTTGCAATTGCAAACCATATAATTTTCTACCATAATATTACCTCCATCATAATGATTGAATCGTTAATTATTTGAAGTATCTGTTGAGAAGACCTTCGAATGCTCTGCCGTGACGAGCTTCATCTTTTGCCATTTCATGAACGGTATCATGAATTGCATCGAGATTTGCAGCTTTTGCGCGTTTTGCGAGATCGAATTTACCTGCGGTTGCGCCGTTTTCGGCAGCAACGCGGAGTTCGAGATTTTTCTTGGTGCTGGGAGTTACAACTTCGCCGAGAATTTCTGCGAATTTTGCTGCGTGTTCAGCTTCTTCAAAAGCTGCTTTTTCCCAATAAAGACCGATTTCGGGATAACCTTCTCTGAATGCCACTCTGGACATTGCGAGATACATACCGACTTCGGAGCATTCGCCGTTGAAGTTTGCGCGGAGATCGTTGATGATGTCTTCGGAAACGCCTTCGGTAATACCTACAACGTGTTCGGTAGCCCAAGACATTCTCTTTTCTTCTACTTTTTCAAATTTGTCTGCGGGAACTTTGCACTGGGGGCATCTTTCGGGTGCGCTGTCTCCTTCGTGAATATAACCGCATACTTTGCATACATATTTTGCCATGATAAAATCCTCCTGAAATTTTTA
This sequence comes from Oscillospiraceae bacterium, assembly GCA_015064845.1. Lineage (GTDB taxonomy): Bacteria > Bacillota > Clostridia > Oscillospirales > CAG-272 > QALR01. The sequence continues at coordinate 6,748 of SVRL01000084.1, forward strand.
ATGTAGATCATTTAATTTGTTTTTGTTTGTAAACACGCTTGGCAGAGACCTTTAAGCGTGATGTTTGCTTCATGAATTTTGATATGAAGCTTGTTTTCCAAATGATTGGCGTCAAAAAACTCGCTGATGTCTTCAATCTTTCCGCAATCCTCGCAAAAGAAATGAGAATGCGGATGTGTGTGACCGTCATAACGCTCTTTGCCGTCTCCGGCAGGACCAATTTTCAGAATCTCACCCGTTTCGGCAAGTAAAGCAAGATTGCGATAAACCGTTCCGAGACTGATGTTCGGAATTTCTTCCCGAATGCTTGCAAAAATCATGTCGGCGTTCGGATGGTCGTAACGGCTGCGAAGATTTTGTAAGATCGCCTCCCGTTGCTTGGAATGTTTCATCATAAGGGTTACCGCCTTTCATCTTAGGAATCATTCCTGTTTTTATTATACCATAAAGTTTGATTTTGTCAATAGATTTTTGAAAATTTCCTGAAATTTTTTCGAAAAAAGATTTTTAAAAATTTTTAAAAAACTTTTTAAAAAGGTATTGACATTTTCATTTATATGTGGTAGAATGATGGAGCGTTCGAACGAGAGCGCAAAAAAACAAAATAGCGTTTGGAGAAGTCGCCTAGTTGGTCGAGGGCGCACGACTGGAAATCGTGTAACCGGTAAAACGGTTCGAGAGTTCGAATCTCTCCTTCTCCGCCAAAGAATAACCGTCATTCTGATAAAACGAAATGGCGGTTATTTTATACCCAAAATCAGTATTTTCTAACTTATGAACGGGAAAAGCAACGATTCATCCAATTAGGTGTCCTTCAAATCGTTGAAAGATAGCAAATCGTTAAATCATAGGCATAATCGTTGATTTACAGAGGTAATCGTTGAATTGTAGCCGATAATCGTTAAAATGTTGAAA
>SVRL01000085.1 GCA_015064845.1 Oscillospiraceae bacterium
TATGAGCGTACACTCCGTTCCGTCATGCTTCATGCGGTAAAGTTTTCCTGTTTCATTTGAATAGACCTTGTTTATTCTTCCGTTTGCCGCGGGAGGACGGGTTCCTATCAAAATCTGTTCTTCTCTGTTTTGTGTAAAGTATATGTAATTTTCATCCACACAAAGGATAGAATACCGATAATTATCTTCCAATCCAATCATTTCCTTTGTAAAAAGTTTGCTTTCTCCTGTTTTCATATCGTACGCTTGGAATCCAATCTGTTTCCTATTTTTATAATCCGTCGGATTGTCATAAGCAACATTATAAAATATGCTTCCGTAAAACCGATGGGACACCGGCAACTCTTCAATCTCTTCCATATTTTTCATTTCCAAATCTGTCTTAAACCAATTAAGCCCTCGGATATCTCTTCCGTAAATTTCACCGTTGTAGAAGAGGACCGGATACATATGATTTCCTGTTTTTTCGGTTAGATCTTCCATTTCTTTCGTCTTAGTGTTAAAACGCAACAGATGAGGATTTCCGCTTTCATCTTTTTCCAAAGTAATATAAATATATTCATCATATGCACTGTATGTTTGAGCCCAGAGATATTTATTAACATTTCCAAGTTTACAGGTTTCGTCTTCATATTCTATTTGTAAATCACTTCCGTCAAATGAAAAAGAGAAAATTTTGCCAATACAGGTAACGGCATAAAAACGGTTATTAATAAAAAACGTACTGCTTAATAAAAAAACAAAAGGACTTCCGGCGGCATCCGGATTAGCTAAGCAGGTTCCGTTGCTATGGTCGCAAAGCGGGTCAAAGCAATAAACGTAAGCTTTGCCGTCTGCTTTACTGTAATAGAAAACATAACCGGAGTCTTCAAAAAGTATGCGCGAAGGTAAATCCATAAAATCGATGCAACTGTTTCGAATAATGGTATCTTTCAATTCAGAATCTTTTTGTTTTTCTTGGTTTTGCGAACTTCCCGTTGTTGTTTCATTTGGAGGTGTTTGGTTGCAAGATGTTAAAAATAACATCATGCACGCGAGTAATAAGGAAAATAATTTTTTCATAGGCTGTTTTCCTTTCTGAATTTTTATTTTTGGAAAATTATATATTTATTATATCATTTTTTCGAAAAAAGTAAAGTGGATTTTCGGGGGCGTAAGATTTCATTCAAGTGTGAATTCAATGAAATATAAAGATAAACTGGAATTTATAAGCATAAAAAGTTGCTGAAATTACCGTCAGCGTGCAGACAAACGTTTCGCACCGTCATTCTGGAGGGGCTTCCGCTGTAAGCCCCTCCAGAATGACAGCAAAAAGGGACACTTTCTCTACAGACGGAATCTTTTTCAGACTTTGGATTACGATAAAAAATCATTTATCTTTCCATCGAACTCGTTTCGATTCAGTATTTACCTTGTGTAAAATGCTAGTATGTCATATTAAAAAATTCTTTCATTCAAAATATTTTGTTTTTGCTCCCAAAAATCATTCTTATTTGTGTAATCAAAAAATTCCGGAAAATAAAAACCGTTCTATAATATATACTTATTTGGAGGGAAAAAAGTTTCAACTTTTTTGAAATGTTTACAAATTGTTCACAATTTAAGCGAATAATTTTGAAAAATGATTCGATATAAAACAAAAACGCATCGGAAATCCAATGCGTTTTGCAGATGTTCTGTTTTGTAAAAACGAAAAGACTTGCAAGGAAATACCAAGCAAGTCTTTTGTCGTTCAAAGCAATTTTTTGAGGATTTCGGCAAACGCCTTTGCCATAAAGTGATAGCCGAGATCATTGGGATGACAGCCGTCGGAAGTGCAGTCGCCGCGGAGATCGGAAGGATAGAAATCGGTAAAGCCGTTGATGAAATATACGTTTTCATCGCCTTCCGCTTTTGCGCGCAGATAGGTGTTTTCGATGATACGCATACGCTTTTCATTGATTTCGGGGTTGGAATTATCGTTTATAAGATCCCAGTCGGGCTTGGATGCCATGATGATGGGCGTGTTCGGCTGTTTGGCGCGGAAGCGTTTATAGCCTGCGTAATGCGTTTTTTCCAAATGCTCCGCGTTCGGTGCGTTATGGTCGTAATCGTATACGAAAACGCTCATTTTCTGCTCTGCGATAAAGTCAAGAATCGCGGGTTCTCCGAGCGCGCCGCCGCCGAAGCCGAGATTATATACGTTCGTATCCAACATACGGGAGATCTGAGAAGGATAATTCATGCCCGGTCTTGCGGCACCGATGCCGTGTACGATGGAAGAACCGTAGAAAAGGACGGGCGTTTCATAGGTATAAGAACCTCCTTCTTCCAATTCGGCATTTTCACGCAGACCAACGTAAAAATTTTCCACGGAAGAATTGATCGGAAAATAAAGGATGACGTCTTTCATGACGGGTTTATCTTTCAAACGGCATTCTACGTAATTTTTACCTTCGCCTTGAGAGGGAACGAAAGAGCCTTTGTAAATATGCTTACCGTCTTCCACGAAATACATTTCAAAGCTTGATGTGGCAAGTATGGGCATAGAACCTGTGCGTTCTTCATTTGAAAGATCAGCATGAATGACGATAATATCGGAATTCGTACGAAAACGCACGCGTGCGCTCGGTCCCATCGTGTGCAGACGGGTAACGGTTGCACTCGTTGCTTTTGCGACCGCTTCGGGAACGCGGCGGAACGGCTCGTAAAAGCCGTACAGCTTGATCATCGGGGTTGTACGGACGTCCAGGTAAACGGGGGAACGCATGGTGGTATCCGTAAGGACAGTTCCCATTTCTCTCGTAACTTTCATGCTTTTGGATTCCTTTCTTTATTATGTTATTTGCCTTGGGTAACACTGTTTTCAATCAGTTTTACGAGCATATCGGAAATGGTTTCCATTGCTTCCACGGAAACAAATTCAAAACGGGAATGGAAATTTTCGCCGCCTGTGCAAAGGTTGGGGCAGGGCAGTCCCATGAAAGAAAGACGCGCGCCGTCCGTACCGCCGCGAATCGGAACGATATTGGGCGTTACGCCAACGTCTTCCATTGCTTTTTTCGCGCGTTCGATGATATACATATGAGGTTCGATTTTTTCTTTCATATTATAATAAGAATCACTGAGATTCAAAACGGCTGTACCTGCGCCGTAAATCGCATTGATTTTTTCGCATACCTGACGGAAAATTTCTTTCTTGGCTTCAAACTTTTCTCTGTCGTGGTCGCGGATGATATAATTCAATTCCGCATATTCAATGCCGCCGGAAATCGCCGCAAGGTGATGGAATCCTTCGTAACCTTCCGTTTTGGAGGGAATTTCATCCGGGGGAAGAAGCGCGTTGCATTCGCAGGCAATCAATGCCGCATTTTTCATTTTATCTTTGGCGGAACCGGGATGGATGGAAACGCCGTGAATTTCAATCCGCGCACCTGCGGCGTTGAAGTTTTCATATTCCAATTCGCCGAGCGCGCCGCCGTCTACGGTATACGCATAATCGGCACCGAAGCCTTCCACGTCAAAATGATCGGCGCCTCTGCCGATCTCTTCGTCGGGTGTGAAAGCAACCTTGATGGTTCCGTGAGGCATATTGCTTGCGATGATTTTTTCGAGCGCTGTCATGATTTCCGCAATGCCCGCTTTATCATCCGCGCCGATCAGTGTCGTTCCGTCCGAAACGATCAAATGCTGACCGATATATTTTTCAAGATAGGGATAATCGGAAACGGTCATGAAGATATTTTCTTTTTCGTTCAGAAGAATGTCGCCGCCTTCGTAACGGACGATGGAAGCTTTGATATTCATATCGGAAGCTTCGCTTGAAGTATCCATATGCGCAATCAAGCCAATGGTATTGATTTCTTTTTCGGTGTTGGCAGGCAACGTGGCGTAAACGTATCCGTAACCGTCCACAAATGCATCGGAAAGACCGAGCGCGAGCAATTCGTCTTTCAGCGCGTTTGCCAGAACGAGCTGTTTTGCGGAACTGGGAACCGTTTCGCTTGCACTTTCGGACATGGTGGGATAAGCAACGTAATTTAAAAATCTTTCGTATGTTTTCATGAGAAAATTCTCCTTGCGAATTTAATTCTTTTTACCTATCGGAAATGGTTCAAGATCAACCTCGCCGTTTGTATCGTTTGTATACAGATAAAACTGCGGTGGGTGGGCGTTGCCCACTTCTTTATCATACACCCAAAACGAAAGAAAATCAAGTTTTTATTGTAACTTTAGTGAAAAAAACCACCGCTTGAAGCGGTGGAGTCTAAAACTTCGGCTTTTATAGAGTGGGATCATTCCCCTTCGATGACCGCAAGCATCAAAATGCCTACGATGATGATACCGATAAACAGATATTGTTTCTTTGTCAGTTTTTCTTTCAGGAAAATTCTGGAGAGCAAAAGGGATACGACACATACGGAAGAAAGAATGGGTGCCGCGATGGCTCCGTTTCCGCTCATGGCGTATACGTAAGTGAGCTGACCTGCCGTTTCGCAGACAGCCGCCGCAATTTTATCTTTCTGTTTGGGCAATTCGAATTTTACGCGTTTGCACTTCATGAAGATAAACAAAATCAAAGCGCAGATGGCAAAGGTCAGTTCGTAAGAAACGTTTGCAACGAGTTCGATGTTATCTTCCGTGATACCGACGAGAGGACTGGTTTCCATTTCCAGATAGAAGATATCAAGAAAGCTTCCCAATGCATCGATGATCGCATAACAAAACGGCATAGCAAAGGCAACGATTGCAAGCTTTTTGCCGAGCTTTTGTTTTCTGTTGCTATCGGAGCTGTTTTCCATGTAGGAAACGCCCATAATACCGATGACGATGATGCCGATGGCGATCCAGACGAGGGGAGCAATGGTTTCGCCGAGGAAAATCACACACAAAAGAGAGCACATCGCGCCGGCGGTGTTTTCAATCGGGTCTGCCAAGGATTCTTCGATGAATCGGATTCCAAAGAAGGAACACGCCATGGATATGATATAACAGAGTGAAACCGGCAAATACGCAATCAGGTTCATTGGATCGTATCCGATATCGGACGTTAACAGCGTGATGATTGCGTGAATTCCCATAACTGCGCCGACCAAAACGCATACCCTTAAATGGTCATACTTTCTGTCTTCGTGAGAACCTTTTTTATAGAAAAGTTCAGCAGCGCCCCACAGCAAGGTTGTTGCAAGCGTAAAAAATAACCACATAAAATAAATCTCCTGTTCACTGAAAAAGCGGGCAACGCCCACCGAAATCAGAACCGTTTCTTTCCGAAAGGATTTTCAACGATCTGTTGTTTTATATTCAGTCTATTATGATAATCCATCTTTCGATTTTTGTCAAGAGCGAAAATGTTTGAATTTGTTGATTTTTTGAATTTTTTGTTTATTTTACTTTGGAGCCGTTTTTTAACCTATAGGAAATTGAGGAAATCAATCGGTTCTCTGACAAAATGAATTGAAATTTTTTTATGCGTGAGCCCTGTAAAACTATTCGGTATTTCTTGATTTTTGACCGGAAATATGATATAATCAATTTATCTATTGAGAGATGGAAAGGAAGATTATTATGGCAAATCGCTATTTTATGTGTAAAACCGACAAAGAACCTTATACGTATCGCCTTGGGGAAACCGTGAATTTTCATATTTATTACCGAGACGAAGGAATGACGGTTCCCGCTCACGCTTTCAAATGGAAAATTGCCGCGGATTTCGGCTTTGAGGATGAAGGCGTTTCCGACGGTAAAACGGGTGAGCTTTTTCTTACTGCAAGTCTCGATAAACCCGGCTTTATTTACGTAACCGTTCAGGCTTTGGATGAAACGGGGGCTCCCGCAGCCGAATCCGATCTCTTTTACGGCGGTGCAGGTGTGGAAATTGAAAAAATCACTTCAACCACGGAAGAACCCGAAGGATATCATGAATTCTGGGAAGTTTGCAGAAAAGAGCTTTTCTGTGTGGATCCCACGCCGATTGAAATGAAAAAACTCCCTGAAAATCCTTTGTATCCCAAACACGATGCATACGACGTGAAAATTACCTGTGCGGGCGGTATTCCCGTTTCGGGTATTCTTACGATTCCGCGCGAAAATGAAAAATATCCCGCTCGCGTGGTTTATCAGGGGTACGGTGTGAAAAGTGCATGGTACAATTATTCCGATGCGGCAATTATTTTCTGTATCAACGCACACGGCATTCACAATGGAGAACCGCAGAGCTATTACGATGCGCTCGTAAACGGCAGACTTGCCAATTACGGATTTGATGAAGAACAAAATAAAAATCCTCATACCTGTTATTTCAAATATATGATGATTCGCGCGGCACAGGCTTTGCGCTACGTGATGACACTTCCCGAATGGGACGGAAAAAATCTGACGGCAAGAGGCGGAAGCCAAGGTGCAGTGCAGGCTATGCAGGCTTCTTATCTGATTGATGAAGTTACCCTCATTGACATCTGGGTTCCGTGGCTTTGCGATATCAACGCCGCCGCAACGGGCAGACTTTGCGGTTGGGGTGATTTTTCAGGAAATGCCATCCGTTATTTTGACACCAGCTTGCGCGCGAAATATACGAATAAAAAGACGGTGATCGTTGCAGGACTCGGAGATTATACCTCTCCTCCCGCTGGGGTTGTTGCCATGATGCACAATCTCAAAGGCGAACGCACGCTTTATCTCGTTCAGGGTAAAGAACACATCTATTCTTCTCCGGAAGAAGAATCCTTTGAAGTTAAGGAAACCGAAATTTGATTTTTTGAATATCTTATATAAAAGGAAAAGCTCTCGTAAAAACGGGAGCTTTTTGCTTTGAATTTGAACCGTTCCATCGGAGCGTCATTTTATGCTGACACCAAAGGAATCTCCGCATTTCGGGCAGGCGCAACGGTGTTCTCCCAAAACGCGGGGAAGACGGATTTGCGCGCCGCAATATGGACATTTTTTATATACGTGGGTTTTACGGTATTTCCATTTGTTTCTGTGCAGGAGAAACCATTCTTTTGTTTTTTTTCGCGTACCTAAATAGATTTGGTTTTCCTGCATACGTTTGGCGGTGTTTTTGGAAAGCATACGGTAAAACATCAGAATACAGAGGATCAACGAAATGCAATTGAGAATGATCTTTGCCGTAGTTCCGACAAAAAGCATAATGACTGCCAACGCTACGTAAACGGCAAGCATTGCTTTGGCAAGTTGATCTGCGCCGTATCTTCCTTTGAAAAATGCGGATAATTTTTGTTTCATATTCCAATATTCCTTTCTCTTTGAATCAAATTACGCGGGTTCAATGAAAAACAGTAAGATAAATGGGAATTTATGAGCATAAAAAGTTGCTGAAATTTACGTCAGCCATACAAACGAACACTTCGCACTGTCATTCTGGAGGGCAATACTTTGCCCGATAGAATCTTATAGTAAAAGATAAGATTCTTTTTAGTTAGTTTAGGGTTGCGATGAGATTCTATCACTACGCTAACAGACCGCCGTAAGGCTGTCTGTGGCT
>SVRL01000086.1 GCA_015064845.1 Oscillospiraceae bacterium
CGCCCGCGCAAACTTGTAGCTATGTGCTTACGATGAACTTATAAAAATCAAGACGCAGGTATGCTTAATTCTCCCTAAAACGGTCGAATTAAGCAAGATTTCCTGCTATTTTTACAAGTTCATCCCCAAATAGGATCTCCCTTCAAATATTCCACTCGCCGTCAGGCGAATATCACTCTTTCAGAATATCACTGTGCAAAAGCACAATATCACTTGCCGTAGGCAAATATCACTGCGTATTTCCTTTCGAGGAAATACGCTAAAGTCCCGTTTATCTTACTCAATCTCCATTCTCATAAATTTCTTCAAAAACTTCTCAACCACTTGAAAATAAAAACATTTTGTCATATAATGAAACAGTATGATAAAATAACACCAAGCAGAAAGGAACCTCTTATGGCAAAATATCTCCCCATCTCCCTGAATCTGGAAAACCGTTCCGTTTTAATTTTCGGCGGCGGAAGCAAAGCAATGGAAAAAATCGAAAAACTTTTCCCTTACGCTCCCATTCTGACAGTTGCCGCTTCCAAGGTTACCCCCACCATCAAGCAATGGAAAGAAGAAAATAAACTTCGTCTTGTCAAAAGCGACTTCACAAACGCGCCCGAACTTTTGAATTCCGTCAAGCCGAAGCTGGTTGTGATTGCAGACGCGGAACCCGAAAAAATCCCCGCTCTTTACAAAGCCTGCCGTCAAAATAACGTTGACGTTCATACGGTAGACCGCAAAGAATACTCCACGTTTCTCTTCCCCGGCGTTACGAAAAAAGAATCCGCTCCCGCCCCTTCTGCGGCACAACGCATGAAAGAAATTCCTTCCTATCTCGGTGCCGCTTCGGAACAGCTCAGCGCTTTACCCAAAAAGCTGATGTCCCAAACGGATTTCAATCCCAAAAGCTTCGCCACTATTTACAAAAGCTTCCTGGAAGCCGCTTTGAAAGAAAACCGTCTGCTTTCCGTGGAGGAAATGGAAGAGCTTGCGCAGACCTATATCAAATAATGCAAAATAAAGTTCCCGCAAACCGCCTGTACGGTCTACGGGAGCTTTTGTTTTCCGTATTAAATTCCGTTTTCTTCATATTCGCAAATACGCGCAACCTTGGGCGCCGAGCGGCTGTTCGGGTCGTACGTAACGGAAAGATATTCCTTTACCAGACATTTTGCAAGTTCCGGACCGATGACCTGAGAACCCATCGTAATGATATTGGCGTGATTGGAAAGCTCTGCTCTCTGCGCTTGATAAACGTCATGAATACAAGCGGCATACGCGCCTTTTACTTTATTGGCGGCGATGGAAACACCGATTCCCGTTCCGCAGATCAGAATGCCCCTGTCATAAGTATGGTCGGCAACCGCTTTTGCTACGGAAAATGCCACGTTTGCATAAATCACGTCATCACTGCCGAGGTCAAAAACTTCATGACCGAGCGTGCGAACGTACGCCATCAATTCCTGTTTCATCTGCGCCGCGTTGGGATCACATCCAAAAGCAATTTTCATATAAAATCTCCGTTCCGCCGCCGCTTGGCGGCTTTGTATTTTGAATTTTTCTTTAATATTATGATACCATAAAACGAAATGCTTGTCAATCCAAAAATGCAAGGTATTCCGGCATTCACAAACGAAAATTCTTTTCATCTTCAAATCCATAGCGAACAAAAACTTTTGTTTGTTTTTCAAGCGATTTCAGTGCCTCAGACGCGCATTTGCCCCATGCACCCGTCCATTCCCCCTCAAAAGCATTTTCATGCGCGCAGAGAGCCGTTTTCGGTTTTTTCATGAAAATACGTCCGATCTTCAAATTTTCCTTGACCTTCCCCGAAAAATATGATAAGATAAAATCCAAAGAATCCAAAGACACGACGAAAGGAATGAATGCATAATGAAATTGATCTCATGGAACGTCAACGGCTTCCGCGCATGTCTGGGAAAAGGCTTTGAAGCATTTTTCAAAGAAACGGATGCGGATTTTTTCTGTATTCAGGAAACGAAAATGCAGCTGGGACAAGCGGAATTCGAAACACCCGGCTATTTTCAATATTGGTACAGCGCCCAAAAAAAGGGCTATTCGGGAACGGCAATCTTCGCAAAAAAAGAACCTCTCTCCGTACAATACGGCTTGGGAATCCCCGAGCATGATACGGAAGGCAGAGCGATCACGCTGGAATACGAAGATTTTTATCTGCTCTGCGTATATACGCCAAACGCGCAAAGAGAGCTTGCAAGGCTCGATTACCGTATGCAATGGGAAGATGCGCTCCGCGCTTACATGAAAGCGTTGGACGAAAAGAAGCCCGTCATTTACTGCGGAGATCTGAACGTCGCACACAATGAAATCGACTTGAAGAATCCGAAAACCAATCATCACAGCGCAGGATTTTCCGATGAAGAAAGAGGAAAATTCACAGAGCTTCTGGAAAGCGGCTTTACGGATACGTTCCGCGCGCTTTATCCCGATAAGGTGGAATATTCGTGGTGGAGTTATATGATGAAAGCCAGAGAAAAGAACGTCGGTTGGCGTATTGACTATTTCGTTGTTTCCAACCGTCTTTTCGAACGTGTCAAGGACAGCTTCATTTTCACGCAAGTGATGGGAAGCGATCATTGCCCCGTCGGCATGGAAATTGCGCTTTGACAGGCAATTTTTGAAAAAAATGGGGAACCGAAGTGCTTCTATTCTATGCTTACCTTACCTATGGCGTCAAATGTCCGTCATTGCAAGTGCAAAAAGCGAAATTTGAATATCGCTCAATCCGAATTTCCGTATTCATCGGAAAAAGCCTATGCGCAGATGTGTTTTTTCTCATATCCGAGCCTGTTTCGGAAAGGTTTTTTACCCGTTTTTTCGCTCCCTCGTTAAACGATGTTCAAAAGTAATTTTCAAAAATTTTTCAGAAGATCACATTGTTTTTAAAGTTTTACTCAAAAAGTTTTCCACATCGACACAAAAGTGATGCAATTTTCAAAAAAATTGCATCACTTTTTCTTAAAATTTATAATTTTTGCATTTTTCTTGGTTGCCAGAGTCATTTTTTAGGGAAAACCATGTGGAATACATGAGGAAAACCCGAAAAAAGCCTGCAACCACCTTGATTGATGTTTTCCACAAAAACAACTCAACGGATACCGTATTTTTCAATCACGTAATCCATATCCTTATCTCCTCTGCCGGAGAGGTTGATCAAAACGGAACCCTTACCCATCGTTTTGGCAAGCTTTATACCGTAAGCAACGGCGTGAGAACTTTCAATCGCGGGAATGATGCCTTCCAGACGGGAAAGTGCATAAAAAGCGTCAATGGTTTCTTCATCGTCCACAACGTCGTATTTTACTCTGCCGAGATCGTGGAGGAATGCGTGTTCGGGACCGGAAGAAGGATAATCCAAACCGCTGGCAACGGAATAAACGGGCGCAGGTTCGCCGTTTTCATCCTTGAGCATAATGCTGTTGAAGCCGTGCATAATGCCTTCTTCCCCATATTTCAGGCTTGCGGCGTGATCGCCGAGCTTAGGACCTCTGCCCAAAGGTTCAACGCCGTAAATTTCAACGGGATCGTTCAAAAATCCGGAGAACATACCCATCGCATTGGAACCGCCGCCCACGCAGGCAACGACCGCATCGGGAAGCTCGCCCGTCATGGAAAGGAACTGTTCTCTTGCTTCAATACCGATCACGCTCTGGAAATCACGTACCATCATCGGGAAGGGATGAGGACCGAGAACGGAGCCGATACAGTAAATAGCATCTTTATATTCTCTCGCGTAAGCGGCGAAAGCGGCATCAACCGCTTCTTTCAAGGTCTGCAAGCCTTCGGTAACTTCAACGACGTTTGCACCGAGAATTTTCATACGGGCAACGTTGGGAGCCTGCTTTTTGATATCCACGGAGCCCATATAAATATCGCATTCCAAGCCGAAATAAGCGGCAGCCGTTGCAAGCGCAACGCCGTGCTGACCTGCGCCCGTTTCCGCAATGACCTTTTTCTTACCCATATATTTGGCAAGCAGCGCCTCTCCCATGCAGTGGTTGAGCTTATGTGCGCCCGAATGGTTCAGGTCTTCGCGCTTTACGTAAAGCTGAACGCCCGTACCAATGCTGTTGGAAAGGCGCTCCAAATGAGAGATCGGCGTGGGTCTTCCCTGAAAATCTCTGCGGATGGTGCGAAGCTCCGAAATGAATTTGGCGGATTTGCAAATGGTGTAATACGCTTCCGTGATTTCCTTCATGGCAGCCTGAAGCTCTTCGGCGATATATGCACCGCCGTATTTGCCGAAATAACCGTTTTTATCGGGATAATTTTTTAAGTAAGTTGTAAAATCAATTCCATTGTATTGCATAACGATTTCTCCTTTTGAATTGTATGATAATATAACGAAGTCCGATGAAAGAGTAATGCGCATTCACCGTTTTGCGTAATTTCTTTCAAGAAACAAAAAACGCCCTTGACAGAAAAATACACTCTGTCAAGGACGAATAAATGAACGAATCTATCCGCGGTGCCACCTTGATTCACGCTTAAACGGAACGTAAAAACGCGCGCTTCTCTCGGGATACAAACATATCCCCGACAACTGACGTATGTCCCACGTCGCAGAATACTGGGAGAAGCAAGCTTCTCTTTTGACTGCGCCCTCAGCGGTCCATTTGTCAAACGGTGTCTAATTCGGCTCTCAGCTTCCCGAACTCTCTGTGTAGTCTTGAATGACGTTATCTCCGCCTCAACGGTTTCTTAATGATATCAGTATAGCACAATCAAACAAATTTGTCAATAAGTTCAGGATAATTTTTGTCAAAGGAATGATTCAGGATTCCATTTGCTTGCCGAGGAAGCTTGCCGCCGTCTGAATCAGTTTGATTTCCGTTTCCGTTGCGGGAAGTTCATATTTTCCATCCGTACTGCCGATGGAAGCCACACAGCCGATGACATCGCCTTCCGTAAAAATCGGCATGGCGCAGGACACGTAATAATTTTTGTTATCCTCCGTCAGAAAAATTCTTCTTTCGGGCGCGGCAGGCGCAGTATAAAGTGATCTTCCCTCAATGATGTTTTCAATTTCTTCGGAATGTTTCTTTTCGGAAAATTCCTTTCTGGAAATACCCGCGCAGGCAATGATACAATCTTTATCGCAAACCGCCACGGGAACGGCGCAGGTTTTGAAAAGTGTTTCCGCATATTCCGAAGCAAATTCGGTCAACTCTCCGATGGGAGAATATTTCTTGAAGATCACTTCTCCTTCTCTGTCCGTATAAATTTCAAGCGGATCGCCTTCGCGAATTCTCATGGTTCTTCTGATCTCTTTGGGGATCACAACTCTTCCCAAATCGTCAATTCTTCTCACAATTCCTGTTGCTTTCATATATAAAATCTCCTTGTTTTACAGTATTCAAACGTTTGGCGGTTCAATCGCCGTTGCATAATATGATATTGTAGTGTTAGTATTTGTAATTTAAGGAGATTTATACAGCTTTATCGTTTTTATTTTTCCTCAAATGCAATCACTTTTGGAATATTTTTCTCGTAATTTTGCTCTTGGGAAAATTTTCTTTGCAATATAAATACATCTTTTCCCGTCCTTCAATATGATTGCTGTGTATATTGATTTCGGGAACAAAAATATCATGCTCTTTCATCCAGATCAGAATATCCAGACCGTTTTTGCAATTCATTCCCAAGCTGTAATCCAACGATATGTAATCAAATTTCAGAAATGATAATAATAAGATCGCATTCTCTGCATCACGGCAGCATTCATATCCCCATTCGGGAAATTCTCTCGTATCATCAACAAATAATTTCATCTGTTCACACTCCTTTTCCGGAATCACGGGAAATAAATATATTCGTATGTTTATCATTCCGCCGGTTCTTCCGTTTTCTGTCATCTTTATGTCCGATAACGAAAAAGCAGAGAGAAACGGTTGTTGATTATGAGGAATTTCGCTCCATCCATCAGCAAACCGTAAATTCCCATTTATCTTTTTGTTTCACCTGAAATTCAGGTTACCGAACATATCCATATATCATTATAATAAAAAGTGAGTACCTTTGTCAATATGGTTTTTATGCGTAATACACTTGACAAACCTTCATCAAAATGATATACTGAATACCTATATTCTTTTCAAGTGTGAAAGGTTACATTCTTATGAGCAAAATTATCATTCCGGACGGATACCGTCCGACACTCGGTTTATATGACACGCAAACAGCAATCGGTATGCTGAAACGCATTTTTGAAGAAAAGCTTTGCTTCGTTTTGAATCTGAAGCGAGTTTCCGCGCCTCTTTTCGTTGACCCCGAAACAGGCTTGAACGACGACCTCAGCGGTGTGGAACGCGCCGTTCGTTTTGATATTAAGGAAACGGGAAAAGATGCCGTTGTCGTTCATTCTCTTGCAAAATGGAAACGCATGGCGCTCCATACATACGGTTTTTCCGCAGGCGAAGGTCTTTATACGGATATGAACGCCATCCGCCGCGATGAAGAAATGGATAATCTGCATTCCATCTACACCGACCAGTGGGACTGGGAGAAGATCATCACAAAAGAAACGAGAAATCTTACGTATCTGAAAAACACCGTCAAGGGCGAAGTCGGTGCCATTTGTGATACGCTTGATATGCTGAAAGTTCGTTATCCGCAGATCAACGTGGAAATTGAAAGAGAAGTCAGCTTCGTTACCACACAGGAACTGGAAGATATGTATCCCGAAATGACTGCCAAGGAACGCGAAAACGCATATCTGAAAGAACATAAAACCGCCTTTATCATGAAGATCGGCGGAAAATTGAAATCGGGTAAACCCCACGACGGCAGAGCGCCCGACTACGACGACTGGGAACTCAACGGCGATATCATGTTTTGGAATGACGTTCTCGGCTGTGCTTTTGAGATTTCCTCCATGGGTATCCGTGTAGACGAAGAAGCGCTCGACCGTCAGCTCCGTCTTGCAGGTGCAGATGAACGCCGCCGTTTCCCGTTCCATCAAGCGTTGCTTGCAGGCGAACTTCCTTTGACGATGGGTGGCGGTATCGGTCAATCCCGTCTTTCCATGCTCCTTTTGGGAAAAGCACACATCGGCGAAGTACAGGTTTCCATCTGGGACGAAGAAACCAAACGAATCTGTAAAGAAAACGGAATCGTTTTGCTTTAATCCTTTTCATATGAAAAATTCTTAAACATCTCGGTATATCCGGGATGTTTTTTTTGAAAGGGATTTACGAATTGTTTACAATCTTTCTGAATTTTCGTAGTATCTTTCCGATATAATGATGATAGAACGCAGGTTCGATGGAACGGTAAATGATTGTTTATCGTAATCCAAAGTCTGAAAAAGATTCCGTCTGTAGAGAAAGTGTCCCTTTTTGCTGTCATTCCGGAACGAAGCCACAGACAGCCTTACGGCGGTCTGTTAGCGTAGTGATAG
>SVRL01000087.1 GCA_015064845.1 Oscillospiraceae bacterium
AAGTTAGTTGAGGTTTGCGATGGGATTCTATTTAACGGACTGCCAAAGGCAGTCTGTGCTCCAAGAATGACGGTGCGTGGCGTTTGTTTTTACGCTGACGGAAATTTCAGCAACTTTTTATACGCGTAAACTCCCGTTTTTCTTATCATCGAACTCACGTTATTTATATCTGAACAATGCAAACGGCGAGGCTGTTTTTGAGCAATTTCCTATAGTACAAAAAGGACAGAGAAATTTTTCGTTTCTCTGTCCTTTAATTAACGTGAGTTCGATGAAAACATGGTAAGATAAACGGGAATTTAGGCGATTAGGCTCCCTCTCGGAGCAATGTCACCATTCTCTCCTTCCGTCAGCCTTTGGCTGCCACCTCCCTCGTCAGAGGGAGGCAAAAAGTGGCTCCCTCTGACGAGGGAGCTGTCAGCAAAGCTGACTGAGGGAGAGACACCGCTCACAACTATTACACCCGTAAATTCCCGTTTATCTTACCATTTTCTATCGAACTCGCGTTAATTATTATGGGAATTTACATAAAATCGATTTCGCCGTTAAATTTGTTTTCTGAAATTCAAAAGACGAAGAATCACGGGAACACAAATGAGATTCAAAATCAATTCAAAAATGAAGTTACCGCCAACAAGAATCAAGAACATATAAGCCGTTGCAGACATACCTTCCGCACTTGCCCAAGCGGAAATTGCTTCCATAAAGAAAACTTTACAGCCAATGAGGAAAATACCCGTATTCACAATGGGACAAACGAAAGCGGCAATCCAAACGGCAAGATATTGATTGATCTTTTTCAAAAATTTGAAAACCACACCTGCGGCAACACCGCAAAGAACACCTTTGAGCAAAACAACGATAACCGTACCGGGAACGTCAATGGCAAGGAATAAAGCCGCATCGCCGCAAAGCAAAACGTGCATACCGAATACGAAACCGAGCCAAGCGCCGCCGCCGATACCAAGAAGCGCCGCGCCGAGTACGATCGGAATCAAAACCAAAGAAGCCTGAAAAGGCCCGAGGTGGATAAAAGAACCCAGTGTTTGAAAAATAAGAACAATGGCTGTCAATAATGCCAGATATGTGATTTTCCGAATGTTTTCGGAATTGGAACGAATATTGCTTTTCATTGAAAAATACCTTCCTTTTGTCTATTTTTACAAATAAGTATAATTCATTTTGTTAAAAAAGTCAATACTCCTTTTTAAAAACTCTGTAAAATCCGGTTTGTTTTGTGTAATCAATGATTTTTTATGTAACCTCTTCCGTCGGCTACGCCGCCACCTTCCCCAAAGGGGAAGGCTTTGAGAATCTGATCTTTTGTCAGGTTTTGTAAAACTTTTTATCTGAAAACAAAGATATTTAAGAGCCTTCCCCTTTGGGGAAGGTGGATTGCGAAGCAAGACGGAAGAGGTCGTAAATTCCCGTTTATCGCAATAAAAAGTCTGCAAAACATTCCGTCCGTGGATAAACTTCCCTTTTTTGCTGTCATTCTGGAGTGAACGGAGTGAACGATAGAATCTCATCGCAAAACTCAACTAACTAAAAAGAATCTTATCTTTTGCTACGGGATTCTATCGGGCAAAGCATTGCCCTCCAGAATGACGGTGCAAGGCGTTCGTTTGTACGCTGACGGGGGTTCATTCTGCGTTTGTATTCGTGCGGGAAATGATAACTATATATTTTGCAAACAGACAGAAAATTGCACAACTTTTTTATAAACGCCTCATCCGTCTTGCCTAACGGCAATCCACCTTCCCCCACCGGGGAAGGCTAACAAGCCGTAATTTTTCGGCAATAGACAGGTTTTTTTTCTTAAATTGACGACATTGCCCCACCGGGGAAGGCTTTCAATTCGTTCGTTTTACTCCCGTAAATTCCCGTTTACCTTAATTCTTCATTCTTTGAAAAGCGATTCTGCTTTCTCCGTTTGGCAAAATGACGGTTCCGCAAGGGAGAAATCCCAATTTTTTTAAGCCGTTTTGCATGATTTTATTATCTTGATGGGTATCAATTTTCAGATTATCCGACCTTTTTGAACAATATTCAATACATTGCGCAAGAATACCTTTCCTCTTCCCTGCGCTTGCCACGCGATGGATGGCGGCATACGGCAGATCATTCAGCCATGCGCCGTCAATACGGTTATAGACGGGATCTCCTGCCGGTAAGAATGCAAATATCCCTTGGATTCCTTCTTCATCCCACAAAATATGCAAGTATTCTTTTTCAATATCCGCAAGAATGATTTCTTCCGTCGGATACGTATTTTTCCACTGCGTCGGATTCCCCGTTTCTTTCATATATTCCCGTGCGCGCGCATAGACCTTGACGATCTCCGCAAAATCTCCTTGCGTTGCTTTCTTGATTTCCATTTATTTTTTCTCCTTGCAACCACAGCTTCGCTTCCGTTATCCTTTGTAATTGGCAACGAATTCCTCAATTTTCTGCAACATCATCGTGATATTCGGCTGAGATACATATAGCGGAGATTCGATTTCAATCGGCAAATACGTATTCCATGCTCTGTCAAAAATTCCATCGCTATGGATATCTTTCTGACATAAAACAAAAATCGGCTTTTTCAAAGCAATTGCCATTCCGCTTTCAAGATGTAACCAACCGGAGGTATATTTTCTGTGTGTGCTTTCGGATTCTTCCTGCGAACCTTCTTTATCTTTATAATAATAAACGTGGCTTCTTTCCAATCCGATAACGATGACTGCTTTACAAGCTTCAATCGTATCTCTGACTTTTCCCATCGGATCCTTTTTATCAAAATCATTCAACACACATCGGATGGGTTTTACTCCGATCTCTTTTAATTTTTCACAGAATGAGGTAATAAATTCGCCTTGTTCAAACGTATGCGGCGTGATTGAACTGATAAAAATAGGAAAATCCGGTTCTTTCGATTTTTTTCCGACCAACTCTGTCGGCGAGTTTCTTTTCTGAAATTCAGCCGCAATTTCCGTATCTGTATATCGTTTGATAATTTGAACGATATTCTCATGTACGTCCTTGGCATCCACTTCCAAAGAACCTCTTTCCACGCCCGTATCATGAACCAATCGGTTTCTTTTAATGCGAATTTCATTACATCTGCGATGAACGTCTGCCAAATTTTTTCTATCCGCCGTCGAAAACGTTTTCTTATTTGAATTTTGTTCACGATCGTTTCCGCTTTGCACATTCAAATTCAGATTTCTGATCAACAGATTCAATTCCTCTTCATGATCTTTACCGTCTATTTCAAAAAGAATATCTTTTAACAAAGCTTCGGTAAATACTGCTGCCCAGATAATCGATGCCAATAATTCGCCCGAATCATACGATTGCAAGCATTTGGATAAATGTCTGTACGTTAAATCTGTAAAACAAGCTTGCTTTTGAATAATTTCCGTCATTTCCATTTGTAAGTCCTCCGTAACGTCTTTTCTTTAAATCGTCAATCCCGATTTATGTTTTATTATAGCACAATATATCGTATTTTTCAATGTCATTCCCTGCTTTTTTCTTTGAAAAGTCTGCAAAAAATTCTGTCTGTAGAGAGAGCCTCCCTTTTTGCTGTCATTCCGGAACGAAGCCACAGACAGCCTACGGCAGTCTGTTAGCGTAGTGATAGAATCTCGTAGCAGAAGATGAGATACTTTTTGAAAGTTAGTTGAGGTTTGCGATGGGATTCTATTTAACGGACTGCCAAAGGCAGTCTGTGCTCCAAGAATGACGGTGCGTGGCGTTTGTTTTTACGCTGACGGGGGTTTCATTCTGCGTTTGTCGTGCGGGAAATATTTGCGGACGACCACCGGTCGCCCCTACGGTAACACCCGAAACCATGCGCGCAAATCGCCATTCATTTTACCATTTTATTGGGTTGGGGTTCAATGAACGGCATGATTTACACACGGGGGGCAGGTAAACTTTTTGGAAAAAGCGGAGGTTTTGTTTGCATTTCGTTTCAAATCCGAATGAGCGTTTGCATGTTTTTTCACATTTTTTCACGTCAAAACAGACAGTTTGATAGAATTACGGATATATATGATTTATACATTGTATATGAATCTTACAAAACAGGAAAATATTTCTGAAAAATCTATTGACTATATGAATAATACGTGTTATAATATGAACAGAAATTCGGTTCTACGAAAACTTCGGTCATCATATGTTTGGTTCATTCCGGCGCAGGCAACGTTCTTTCCACTCTTAAAAACACTTGCTTACATCAAGAGAATTCCAAAAAAAAATTACACTCTCCGAACGTTTCGTTTTCCCTTTTTCTGCGAACATCGGTTTTTAACCGTATTCGTTTTGTTCCCATACTGCACACATTTCCGCGCCTCCTTTGCGGAATCTTTTTTACAAAGTTTTCCGAACAAAGTTTTCTTATTTGGAAACATACATATATTTTCGTTTGTTTTTTGTTCTCTTTCGGATTTTCCACAGAGTTTTCCACAATCGCGGTTTTGTGTGAGTATGCGAACAAGTTCCTTTCAAGTTTTGACAAAATTCTGTCGTAAGTCAGCACACTTTTGCGCAAGTTCGCGCAGAAGTTTGTCATAACTCGTTCTTATATCTTATCAAAAACAGGAGGAAAAATTCTATGAAAGAAAGGCGAATGATCTCAAGAAAAGTGCTTGCCACAGACTCTTTTCATTCCTTTTCGGATAAAACAAAAATCCTTTATTTCATGCTTCTTCTGAATGCGGATGATGATGGTTTCGTTTCCGATGTGAAAGGAATTATGAAACACTACAATGCAAGACCGTTACATTTAAGGACTTTAATTGAATCGAATTATATCATTCATTTCAATTCCGGTATTGCTTTGATCGTTCATTGGAAAGCGCATAATTCCATTCGTCCCGACCGTTATCACGAAACAGATTGGGTAAATGAAAAAAGCATGGTTTACGTGGATAAAAAAGATTGCTATCGTTTGCTCGACGGTTACCGTCTGGTAGACAATCTGTCAGTCCAAGTAGTAAGTAAAGAAAAGAAAAGTAAGGTGTGTGAGGACGTAGTACGTCCTCTTAGGGCAACCGGCGGCGGCTCGTTTCGCTCCGATGACGACGATGAATACGAGCCCCGCGAAAAACAGCTCCAATGCGTTTACTATCAAGACATTGGAATCGGTGAGGTTTTCTTGACCGAGCAGCAAATAGATGATTTATTGGACAAGCTTGGTATGGACGCTTATGACCGTTATATCGAACGTCTTTCAAACTACATCATCGAAAAAAATGCTTACGTCAAAAACCATTACGAAACCATTCTCCGATGGCATTTACAAGATACCGCGGTAAGAAAATAATGCAAAACCCTCAGATTAAACGGGAATTTGCGGGTGTAAAGCGAACTAATTGAAAGGCTCGCCCTTTGGGGCAATATCATTTAGTTAACAATTTCTCTCCTTCCGTCTCGCGTTGCGAGCCACCTCCCTCGTCAGAGGGAGGCAAAAAGTGGCTCCCTCTGACGAGGGAGCTGTCAGCATAGCTGACTGAGGGAGAGATTTTGCAGAACTAATGGTCGCTTAACTTAATGACATTGACCTTTGGTGGAGGCTTTAAAACGAACCCGAAATTACACGCATAAACCATCATTTACCGCGCTATTCACATTTTCAGGAAAGGAGGTTAATTTATGACAGATTGGGAAAAAATCAAAACGGAATATCTTTCGGGAAACACTTCATATCGCAAGCTTGCCGCAAAATACGGCATTCCCCGTACCAGAATCGAAGAAAGAGGCAGACAAGAAGATTGGCCTTGGTTGCGTGAATCGCTCAAGCATGATTCCTTCCCCTTGCTTCATGATTCTCTTTGTGAGAAAAATTCTCGTTCCGCACAGAAAATTATGGACGTTGCTGACAAGATTCTTGACAAGATCAGTGAATCTCTTGACGCGCTTTCCACCATTGACGGCAATACGCTCAAGCATTTTACTGCCGCACTCAAAGAATTACGCGACATCAAAGGCATAAAATCGAAGCCGATATCCGCGAACAGGAAATTCGCATGGAAAATTTGCGCATTACTTCCGCAAAATCCGGAGAAACCACTTCCATTGAAGTCGTTTTTCATGCCGGCGAAGACGACTGGAACGAATAAAATGCAGAATTATGTTAAACCATCATTTACCGCACGACAAACGCGGAATTCGTAAGATAAACGGGAATTTACGAGTGTAAAGCGAACGAATTGAAAGCCTTCCCCGGTGGGGGAAGGTGGATTGCCGAAGGCAAGACGGATGAGGCGTTTCTTTTGGTTTTTGCAAACAGACGGGATTTTGCAAAACTTTTTATAAACTACTCATCCACCATTTTACTCCGCAAAATGTGTCCCTACTGATTCAAGAATCAGTGCCCTCGCAAGGGAAGGCTAACTAACCCCCATCTTTCGGCAACAGACAAACGCGGAACGAACCCCCGTCAGCGCAAAGACGAACGTCTTGTACCGCCATTCCCCCAAATGATTTCCGTTTTTTACACGAACAAACGCTCCCGAAACAAAACAAACAACATTTTTAACAAGAACGCAAATTCTTGAATTGATGAAAGAAAGGATTTTTTTATGATTGACGTTACCTATGACCGCGAAGAACACACCGTAACGGTCAAAGGGCATGCTTACAGTGTTTCCACAGGAAACGATCCCGTTTGCGCCGGTGTTTCCGCTTTGACTTGCACATTGGCGGCTGCCGTTGAAAATATGGCTTTGGCAGGCAAAGTTTTTGATCCCATTACCAGTTTAACTTCGGGATATGCAAAAATTTCTTGCGGTTCTTATCCAAACAGCAAAGCCGCCATCATTCTGATTTTTGATACCTTATGTCTGGGTTTTGCTATTCTTGCGCAAGCTTATCCCGCCAATATCCGTCTTTTTACCAATGAGGAAGGATAAGATCAACGGGGGTTTATGAGCATAAAAAGTTGCTGAAAATTCCGTCAGCGTACAAACGAACGCCACGCACTGTCATTCTGGAGGGCAAGGCTTTGCCCGATAGAATCCCGTAGCAAAAGATAAGATTCTTTTTAGTTAGTTGAGTTTTGCGATGAGATTCTATCGTTCACTCCGTTCACTCCAGAATGACGGCAAAAAAGGGCTGTTCAGCAACAGACAGAATCTTTTGCAGACTTTTTATTGCGATAAACGGGAATTTACGGGTGTAATAGTTGTGAGCGGTGTCTCTCCCTCAGTCAGCTTTGCTGACAGCTCCCTCGTCAGAGGGAGCCTTGAATTGCCTCCCTCTGA
>SVRL01000015.1 GCA_015064845.1 Oscillospiraceae bacterium
GAGTAGTTGTTTTGCTTCGCAAAAGTGCAAAATATTTTGCACCACACCTCATCCGCCTCTCTTCCGATTCAAGAATCGGGAGGCACCTTCCCCCGCTGGGGAAGGCTTATAAATTCCCATTTATCTTTCCAAATCAAAAAACGGGAGCATAATTTTCTACGGAAAAAAAAGCAGAGGGAAATCCCTCTGCTGTCATCAAAAACATCAAATAAAACCATCGTCTTCTTCGTTTTGAAGCATTTTATAATAAGCTTCCATTTTCTTTTTGCGGTAAATGACACTCATCGTAATGCCGACACCGACGAAGAGAACGAGCATAACGCAGAAAACTGCCACGGTAAATTGGAAAAAGCTAAGTCCCATAAACATTCTTACGCCCGTAACCACATATTCAATGGGTTCATAATAAACCAGTTCGCCTTGATCTTTTGCAATATCTTCGGGAACAATGGCAGTGGAAGAATCCACGCCTTTCACGTCAAGAGCAATGAGATATTGCGTGGTATCCTTGGTGGAACCGAGATAATAAGTCGCATAACCGCTTTTATCCACAAATACCGATTGCAAAAGAGAAAGTCCTCTGCCGGGGATATATTGATAAAGGCTCGCCGTTTTATAGGAATGTACTTTGCCGAGGTAAATCTTAGGAGAAAAATCCATTTCCAGACTGCCCTCAAAGGAAAGGAGATAACTTTGCGCATCGCCAATGGTTTTGACGTGCTGTTTCGTGGGGTTTACGTTTTGAATAATATTATATTTCAAAGAAATCGGTTTTTTCGTTTCTTCTTGCTGCGTATATTCCAATCTGCCGCAGTCGATTTTAACAGAAGAACCGTCTTCCATATCGATATTCAGATTCACTTCATCCTTACCGACAAACTGGTTGAGTGTATCTTCCGCAATTTCCGAAGAATCCTTCATTGTTACGTCCACTTGAATCTCATTGAGATCCACATTCTGTTGTTCTCCGTCTCTGACCGCAGAGATCAATTCATTCCAACCGTTTTCATTTTCGAGTACGGCATCAATTTTAATATTTACCTGAGAATCGCCGTAAACGATATTACCGTTATGAATCGTATATTCCGTGGTTTTTGTTACAGTCGTAGAAATTGTGGAATTTTCGTTTTTGGTAACGGTATTTTGATTTGTAACAATAAATTGATCATCCGAATACGCAGAAGAAGTCTGACCGGTAACAAAAGGAAGCGCATCATAGTAAATAACGTATTCAGATACTCTTTTTCCGCTCTGTCTTGCAAGTTCGGGCAAAACGAAACTGCCCTTTTCCTGGGAACCGCCGTAATTCACTTTATAAAAACTCGTGCAGTTTTCAAACGCATCTTCTCCTATGCGAATGATGGAATCGGAAAAATAGACCGAAGTCAGCAATTCACATCCGTAAAAAGTCCAGATCGGCAATTCTTCCACGGAAGCCTTGATATTGGCTGTTATCAAATTTTCACAATAAGAAAAAACGAGGTCGCCAAAAGAAGTTACAGACGCGGGAATATCCACCGTTTTTAAGGAAGAACAATGATAAAATGCTTTTCGGCCCAAGGTTTTCAGCGTATTGGGCAAGCGAACTTCTATCAGTGCTTCACAGTTTTCGAACGCGCCTTCGCGAATGGTTTCCAGTCCTTCACGAATTGAAACCATTTTCAGTTTGGAACATTGAACGAATGCATAGTTTCCAATGGTTTTCAAAGTGGAAGGCAACGTAACGGAAACAGCGTTTTCCAAACCGCGAAATGCGCGGTTACCGATGGAAGTTACGCCTTCTTCCACCACAATAGAGCGGATTTGTTCCCGATGGACATACCAAGGAGCAGGATACAATTCCGAATAAACGGGCATATCTCCCGTTCCCGAAACAGTTAAAATACCCGTTTCGGAAAGCGTCCACGTTAGATTGTTGCCACAAGTTCCGCTGATTTCCGCCGCCGAAACGAACGGAACAAAAAGCGAAATCATCAGGGCTGTCATCGTCAAAATCAAGATAAGACGCCTCATATTGTCTTTGAGTATTGTTTTGCGCATAGGCGCCTCCTTTTTGATAAAATTTGCATCTTCAGTCCCTTGCGGGACAGCTTCCCCAAAGGGGACGGCTTTAGATTAGTTTTCTTTAAGATTACATTCTCAAATGCCAAAAATCGCTTTCACATATTCTTTTATTTTCGGGTTTCTCTCAAGAGTCTTACGGAGCGCGATATAAAGAAGAACGAGCCCCATAATAAATACGATTAGCGACCAAAAACGACCATATGTCAAAGAAAAAACAAAAGGTGCTCGTTCGGAAGCAGGTCCTCGGAAGTAATCCATGGAAAAACGGACAACCCCAAACCAGATCAGTGCAATCGGCCACATCAAATTTTTTGCCTTTCCTCTGTGTTCAATCAAAAGAAGGAAAGCTGTCAGAAGAATCCACAAACCCATCTCTGCCAATGCGCTGGGAAATCTGACGGGTTGCCCTTCGTTATAATAAAGAATCATGCCGTAACAGCAATCGCCGATATAACAGCTGATTTTTGAACTTGCGCAGACCATCATAATCGGAACAGAAATAAAATCTCCCAATTTCCCGATAGGAAGTTTCAAAAGATAATGTAAGAGGACCAATGTAACCGTGTCAAACATCATCAAACCATATAAACGGACACCGATAAACGCGCCGCCCGAAATAACAGAACCGAAGCAAGCACCGATAGCTCCCATAAAGGAAACAATCACATAAATCAAAAGCAATTGCTTCCAAGAAATATCATATTTCTTTTTACGGAATACACAAAACGGAATGGGTAATAAAACTGCCCATAAAAGAAGTTTCAAATGCATAAAATTTACCTTTCAATATGCCATCAAAGAATCTCGGCTTTCTTTTCAGAAAGCCGAAATTCTCAAAAAGATTAATACGGATTATGCATTGTAATGGAAGTTACGGGAGCACCGCTCAAGTCTGTCAAATTCATGGAGGATATCGGAATCATATAAGAAATGCCATCTTTACTCAATGTCAAAACACTCGCAGAAATAATTCCCGCATGTGTCTTGGTACCTGATTTGTAATTACCGATATTTCTTGCGCAAGCGCCGTTTTCTGTCCAAGCAAAACCGGTTGTCTGTGTTGTGCCGTTATATACGTGAACATTGTCGCCAAAGTTCAAAGAAGCGGAATCCGCATTACCGATATTGGCAAGCGTAACGGCAACACTCGGACGAGTATAGTTATGTTCGTAAGGAGAACAGAAAGAACCATCACCTGTTCTATCACAACGGAAGTAAACTTCTGCATAACCACTGGAGAACGCCCCCGCTTTATGGTTTTCGGTGTGGCTGTCATAGGGATTACTGTCTGTCGTATCGACGGCACCGGTACCAGTCGGGGAAATTTCCGTAATGGCAACACTCGGCAAAACGCTATTTTTAACAGCAATCGTACCGGGCATCTTCGTCAGAATCGCAGCGTTGATCATATCGACTTTCGCCTGCTCTTTGTTGTTTCCTGCAACAGAGCCCTGATCTTCGAAAATCAATTCCAGCGTTATGCTGTAAGTGCCGGCAAGGAAAATATCGGGCAGAACATCGGTAGAGTATACACCGTCGCCATCTTCATCTTTCAAAGTTACTTTCATCAAAGTAGAAAGAATACTGTTGTAATCGTTGTCAGAAACGGTATAATACTGATTCATGGTTTCTCTGTTGTGTTTAATCGTCAGAGAGAGATCACCCAAACCGACAATCGCTTTGTTATCGAAGTCTGTGATAACAACTTCCAGAACACCGTCGCTAAAGAGCGTATGCGGTTCAAGGAATGCACCGTCGAAGGTGGAAGTAATCTGCTTTCCGTCTTCAACCGTGATTTCAAGATTAGCAACGATCTTGATGGTATCCAATTCAGCATATTCTTCCGTACCGAAGGTAATGGTCAGGAATTCGGTTTCCGCAGCTTCGTCAAATGCAACAGAACCGTTCATGCTGGAAAGATCTGCATTGGACTGATAGAATTTTTCGTCCTCCGCATTCATGACGTTCGTAAATTTCACTTCCACAAGCTGATAGAAACCGTCTGTGAATTTACCTTCTTCATTGGTCGGAATCTTGAACGAGAAATAACCGCTCGTTTCGTCAATGCTGGTATAGTCAGCTTTCACGACGATAAAGCTTTCGTTGCCTTTTCCGTCAACAACCTTGAATTTACCGAACATAGAAGCCGCGCTTGCATAATTGAACATCATATCCACACGGGGATGTTCGGAAATATCGGGAGTCGGATTGAAGATCGCGTTGAAGCTTGTAACAGGCACTCTCGTTTCATTTTTGAGGAATTCATAGGGGTCTTTGGTTGCGGAAACAACTCTGGTTGCACCGGAAGTTGCCGTTACCGTCTGTTTACCCGTTTCCATGGGAATGATAACGGAAGTAAACGAATAGGAACCGGGCGCATTCAGGGTCAAAGCCGCACCGGAATAATTGTCTGCGGAAGGATTCCATTTCAGTTTCATGGAAATACCGTTGTAAACCAGTTCAACGCCTTCCGTACCGCCGAGCTGTTTGATTTCCTTGCCGGATTCATCATAAATTTCAAGCACTGCATCGAATTTATGCTCTTTGCCCATGTAGAAATAGTTATGAACGTCGTTGACAAGGTCATAGCGGTAATCTTCATTATCCATGAAATCTTTGGGTGCGGTCAGCCAAACTTTCGTCTTTAAGCCGAGCGAAACTTCACGGATAAAGGGATTTACTTCGTAATATTCGCCGTCCAACAGCAAGTAGCGGAGCGTATACGTACCGCTGGCGTTGAAGGCAACGCTTGCCGTCCAGATATCGTTGGTACCTTTTTTGAAATTCAAGTCAACGTTGACGTTATTTTCGTTGGTAAAGATACCTTTTACCGTTTTCGGCAGTTCGTAACCTTCGCTCGCTGTGATTTTCAGCGTAAAGGAGTCGGTTACGTAAGAATCCGCAGTCATAAACGTATAACTCGGACCGAGCGAGCTTTGCAAATTCTCAATCTTGAAACCGTCGATGGTAAATTCAATCGGTTTTTGCAACATACGTTCCTGTCCGTCTACCGTAACACTTCTCAGAATATAGGTACCGGGCGTTGCAAACGTAAAGTCGCAAACCCATTTACCGTCACCGATATCGGTAAATGACAAATCCTCGTTGTAATAGAGAGAACCCTGCGTGGAGCTGATTCTTCTTGTGAAGTTTGCTTTCACGCTGTTCACTTTTGCGCCGGTAACGGTCGTGGTAACAGTCTTTACATAAGTGGTTCCCGTCTGAGATTTATCTGCAATTTCTGCGGAAACGAGGATCTTTTCATTCATCAGATCCTGATCTTTCAAAGCGTCTTTATCGTAGGTCGTACCGAACTGAATGTTGAACTGACCTTTGATATCGGCAGAAGAAAGAACGTCTTTGTTCTCGATGGAGTTACCTTCGAGATAAATCAGTGCGGAAATCAAAGTAGGTTCATTGGTATTCAGACCCATAATCGTGCGGTACGTGGTTGTCTGACCCGTTTTGGGATCGGTAACGGTTTGTTCTTCGTAACCGCTGTAAAGAACCAGCGGAACCAAGTGTCTGCCGTATTCGGAGAAGCAATACTGCGTATCCAGTTTTGCAATGGCAAGCAAATTACCGTCCGCATCAACGAAAGCAACGCGCATGAGTTCAAGCATGCCGAGAATGGTATTCAATTCGGTCGGGTCCGCATAGAACGTATAGCAACTGCCGGAACCCTGGGAAGTGCTGTACTGCGCTTCATCCATACCGAAAGGAAGATCTTCTTTATCCCAGATACGGTTGGCTGCGCTGTAACCGTCCGGAATTTTATCGATTTTCTGCGTAGGAGTACCGGAAATTTCGCTTGTAATGGTACCAAGCACCGTCTGTCCGTCTTCACCCCCGTAAATGGTTTCTTCTTTTTCAACGGGTGCACCGCTGTCCGCGTAATACCAAACGACTTTACCGTCTTCCGTTTGTTTATAAACTTCAATACCCGTCGGTTCCTGAACTTCGGGTTCCTTACCGGTTTCCGCCGTAGTTATCTTGATATCCGCAAGATAAATTTCAACTTCCACTTCGGAATCGCCGATAACGACCTTTTTCGTTACGGGGACATCCTTAAAGATAACTTCGCCTTCCAGAATCAAGGAAGAAGAAGGAACGTTGGTACGAATCCAGAAGTCAATCGCAAGACCGTAAGTATCCAAAGCCTGATAGTTGTAAACAACGTAACCCGTATCCAGCGTAGCCGTTGCATCGACCAATAACTGAGAAGAAAGAGAGGGGAGCATATTGCCGTCCTCATCCTTTTGAGGCGCGTTGGTTTTTACGTTTGCGAGAATCGTTTTATCGCCAAGGTTCATATTTGCACGGTTTTTAATGGCTGCGCCTTCAACGAAAACGGAAATTTTCTGAATCCAGATACCTCCGTTGGTACCGTACAAAAGAGCATCGATATCTCGGATAACACCCGCCGTAACAATAGCGTTGTTTCCCGTTTCATTTGCGCTCAAAATACCAAGCAAGCCGGAAATGTTCTGACTGAGACTGCTGAACCATGAAGCCAGCGTTTTTCCGTTTACCTGAGTGGATTCGATATTTACAAGGCTGTTGACGTCTGCGCCGACTTCATACCAGTAAATCTCGTCGCCTTCCGCCAATTCCGCTTCCAGGTGAGAAAGCGCGGTCTGCAACTTATCTCTGGCGTTCTTGTAATTTGTAATCGTGGTTTTGAAAGAACCGGGAATCTGATTGTCTGCGACTCTTGTTTTATTCATGGCATCGATCAATGCAGGCGCCTCCCGGCAGAATGCATCGAGCCCTTCTTCCGTAATCAGACCATGGCTGTCTTCCGCAAATCTCGTCCATGAATCGGGCCAAATAAAATCCTTTTCCGGATTTTCCAATGCGTCGTACGCTTCCTTATTCACATAGGTGTCCATCTGATAGAGGTAGAAAATTTCCGCAAAGGCTTCGCCCGTCGTGTGCAAAACCTTGGCATCCAGATCCACCATCAAGTCGTAAAGCGACTGCATATCGTCTCTGTTGCAGGCAATCGGTTTATATTCTGTCCAACCTTCAGGCTTCGTCCAACCGTCGGGAGCCGTTTCGGTCAGTGTTTTATAAAGCATACCGTTGAGATAAGTACCCATCAAACTGCTGAGAGGAGATTTATCCACATACTTCAAGTCCATCTGCTTTACGATTTCATTTAACTGGTTTCTTGCATCGCCCAAAAGATCGATCGGAATGGTATCGTTGATCATTTCGGTATAAAAAAGACCGAGTTTACTTTCGATGTGTGTGGGCTTCGCAAGAATGGAAGATACTGCTTTTACACCGGGAACATCCGATTTCAAAAAGCCGTAAATACCGGTACCTTCGCCGATTTCCAGATATTTGGTATAACCGAAATTGGAGTTTTTGTCGTTTTCAACACGTCCGTCGGGGCCGTACGTTGCGGAAACGAAAGGCTTTTTCGCCAAAGAACCCGTATTCAGTGTCGTCGGACGCAAAATGATCTGATCCAAACCGTAAGAAGGGTCTGAAAGGTTAATCAGGTTACCCCACGTCTGGTTACGCGCCTGAATGGAAAGCATGGAATCTCCGATTGCAGAGCTTCCGGGCGGAATCGCAATGATTTCTTTGACGATTTTATTGCCATCCGCATCCGTGATGTCGTTTCCATCCTCATCCTTTTCATAAATAATTTCATGTTGACCTGCCAAGGCAATTTCCAAGTTACCGTTGGAAGTAATTGTCGTCGTCGCACCCGAAACTTCAGGCGAAACGGAAAGCGTATTCCAGGCAAACGTCGTCATTGTCACCATTGCGATAGCAAACGCAAAAAGCAACAAAGCTGCCAACACACGTTCTTTCAAAAACGGCAACTGTGCCTGATACATCTGTATCCTTTTTTCTGTCTCTCTCATGATGAAAGTTCCTTTCCTGAGAATTTATTGTAAATTTTGATCTTCGAAACTATGCTGATCTGAATTGAAACTGTCTATATCTGAACCGTGAAGCTGAGAATCTTGCGCTTCTTTCATTTGTGCCGCCATCTCTTCTCGGAGTTTTTTCATCTCTTTTTGAATTTTTTTCAAATTTTCATGTAAAATAATTGCCGATAAAATAACCACGGGAATAATAATCAGTGTAAAAAATCCAATTCCGCTTGTCAAAACCGAATATGCATTCAAAAGAAAGCTGTCTTCGCCGGTAACGGCTATGACTTTGCCGATAAAATTATCAGCCACAACGTAATAACGGTCTTCGCTGTTATTGGAATCACCCCGCGTGGTCAAAGCAATCTTTCCGTCAATGGTTTTCATATCCACAACACGGTGGGTTACAATATTTCCGTTCATATAAGATTCCATAGAACGAAAACAGATAATATCGCCGACTTGAATCTTTTCAATGTCGGTCTCTTGGTTCAGAATCAGCGCGCCGACGGGAATCGCAGGCTCCATACTGTCACTGACAACACGGAAAATGCTGAAACCGAAAATGGAAACGTAATGTCTTGTTTGAATCTGAAAAACGACGGTAAAGCAAAATACAACTGCCACGATTAAAAGAATGGTCGTGGAAACGGATAAAATTTTAGCAAACCGTGTTTTTCTCGGTTTTTGAGGATAGGTTTCTTCCATTATTATAAAGTCCTCCCTCCGAAAAATATTCGCTTCTTTATCGGAGGACCTTTCGGTCCCCCGATAAAATTTAAGGAGATTTTGGGGATTATTCTGTTTTTGTCTGTATGATTTCGTAATCTCTGCCGACCGTTTTGATCGTTTCGGCAGTGATACCGCAGTCGGTCAAAACGCAAGTATAGTCGCCCGCCGTGATTCTTTCCTCAGAAAGAACAAGAGCAAAACCGCTGTCCGCATTCGCGATGAATTCGCAATTTTCAAACGTTGCATTGGTGTAAACCGCCACACCGCCTTCCAATACGCAATTTTTGTAACATACGGTTTCCGCCAAGGCGTACGTATACGTACGTTCATCGTAACGCGGAATTTTAGTACTGTAATAAGTTTTTTGATTTTTGAACGTCAGATTTTCAAAAGTAATCATTGAATTCTGCTTGAAAGAAGTCTGATATTCTCCGCTCTCTCCGAAATTAAATCCCGAAGGAGAAGCGGTGCCGCCCTTCCAGAAAACACTGGTCGAATTGCTGTTCAAAATCAGCGTTGCGCTTTCTTCGAAAGCTTTCAGCGTGATATCGCTGCCCGCAAATCGGATTTCTTCGTTCAAAGTGGCGGTAGCACTGTAAATCAGCCACAACTGTTTTTCGCTTGTCAGATATCTTGCGGATTTCGAATTCAAACCGCCGTAAACCAAAGCGGTGTGAACCTCCGAACCGTTATCAACAAAAAGCATTCTGCCTACACCGGCAGGAACGAATCTGCCGTAGAGGAAATAATTGGGATCATTTCCTTGCGTTTGCTCATTTTTCTGTTTATCGCTTGCATCCATCTGAATCAAGGTGTTTTCCAAAACCAAGGGATTCACAATGGTTACGCCTCCCTGGTTGGCTGTGCCGACAATCTCGCCCACACGCCAGGAAGCTTCTGCTTCCAGACAGGTCATTTCCGTGTTTTCCACGAAGCAATCCACGATATAGGTCTCATTTTTCTTCGAAGCACTCGCATGACCCACGATACCGCCGGTGGAGGCACCCTTCAAAACACATCCGCGAACCGAGCAATTTTGAATCACAACCTCTGCGGCATTGGTGTAACCGATGATGCCGCCGAGACGGGAATATTCTCCCTCTGCGTTCGGAGCCGAAATAACGGTACTGTTCATCAAATGGCAATTATCCAAAATTACCGACATTTTGGCTGTTGAAACGAACGCGCCGCTGTTGGAATAATCATCGGTATTCAAATTCATTTCGGAATGAACGACAGTAATGTTCTTGATAACGACGTTCGCGCTTGCGGATTGCAAAGTATTGAACAAAGGCGCATTCAAACTCTTGATAAAAGCAACAGAAGCACCGAGTGTTGCGGTATCCGCTTCGATGGTAACCGTTTTCAGCGTTTTATTCGTATCGGTAATCGATACGCTTTCCCAATCGTAACCGCTCAGGTCAATATGGGTTTTCAAAACGATTCTGTAATTACCCGAAAGCGTGCTTACGCCGTTTTCTTTCTGATTCAGCATATTCATAACGGCAATGAATTCTTCTGCAGAATCGATATAATAAATATCAGTATCCTCTTCTATGGCATCGGGGTTCATTTCCGAAGGAATCTCTTCCGCTTTCACGGAATCATACCGATTCGCAATATCCGCGTCAGGATAACGAACCGCTGCATTGTCGCCGTGTTCCGTTCGGTCCCAATGCGCTTTATCCAGAATATCGGCATTCTGATACTGCGCAAAGGTCGGGCAAGGAATTTCCTTGTCGTTGAAGGAGCAAGTACCTTCCTCTTTTGCCAGAATACCGCCGCAAGGGCTGTCAAAATAATTCTTACCGTCGGTCAAAACAGGCATACTGCCCGTTAAATATACTGCGGGAAGTCCCGTTTCATTGTCAAACTCGGAGCCGTAAACCGCAAAAATCTGTTTTTCTCCGTCCGAAAGCACACAACCCTCGGCATTTTTGCCCGCCGTCAGCTTGGAATCTGTAATCGAGCAAAGTAAATTTGGCAAATCACCGATCAATTTCACGCAATAACGGGAATCGTCGGCAATTTCACAGTTTGAAATATATGCGGAACCGACAACGAGAATCCCTCTGTCAAAACGGCAATCGGAATAAACGGCGTTTCTTGCGTTCGCGTACATATAGTACGCAACATCATTTGTATTTTCGTTTGTTTCTTTTGTATTCTTGAATGTAATGTCCGCAAATTTCACGGACGAATTGGCTTGGAATTTTTCTGTGACGGAATTTTCCCCGAATTCGCCGAAGTTAAAGCCGGCATTTTCCGATAATTCGATCACAGCATTTTCTTTTCCTACTATATCTACATGATTTCCACGGAAGCGGATTTCATTTGTCATTTTCAGTGCACCGTGCACTGACCACGTTTGCCGAAAGGCATCGTTGGTAAAGCAATCTGCCGCGGCTTGAATAAAACCGCCGTAAACTTCAACCGTTGCAAGCTCGGTATCCACAAGGTTGAGTATACCCAAACCATCGTAAGAACCGTACGGTGCATTGACCGAACTTCTGAGGTTTGCAAACAAACCACTGTCCGCAAGCTCAGCATTTGCAATAACCGTTTCGCCTCCGCTTATCGTTCCGAGCATGACGCCAACACTCGATTCCTTGACCGTACAATCTTTAATCAGCACGTTCGCGTCGTTTGCATATCCGATCAAACCGCCCGCAACGTTGCCTTCGATCGTACTTTCAAGCACGTGGCAATTTTTGAGAGAAACGGAGGCTTGCGCTCCCGCATACGATACGAACGCGCCCGTATTGCCATCGCCTTTGATCTCTGCTTCCAAAATTGTGATATCATAAAACGCAACGCTTCCGGTATCTACCGATTGAAAAAGCGTATCCGACAGTCGGTAAATATAAGCACTTGAAGATTTCAACGTATTGGTATCCGCATAAATCGTGACGTTAAGAGCATTCGTTTGAACGCCTTTCCAATCGCTCGCCTTCCAAACGGAAGTATCTTCCAAAGAGATCTGTGCGCATAAACGCAGTTTTACATTTTCAACGCCTTGCGGAATATCGCCATGAGCAATTGCCCGCATAACAACGTAAAAATCTTCTGCGGAATCAATTTTGAACTCAATGGTTTTATCCTCTTCGAAAACGGTGCTGTCCACCGCCGCAATCGGGAAAGTATCCAGCGTTTCCTTTGATACCGTGATCGTATCATAAAACACTTTGGGAATATTGACGTTTGCGGAAGAACCGTTTACGCCGGGCGCTTTGGAAATAACCATCCACGCATACGCCGAAATAATTACCATCAATCCGGAAATCAGTAAAATGTAGAAGGATGAAATCAATCTCCATAAGGAATGCTTCATCCGTTACCTCCGTTACGTGATTTTTTTCGTGGTGCGTTCTCGTTTTTCCTTTGTTTGCGGAGTTTGCGTTCTTCTTCCAGACGCACCTGTTCCTCCGCATATTCTTTTCGTTTATTTTTCTGTGCCTCCAGCATCGAGCCGAAATTCTTGATTTCGCCGATGTAAGGCTTCATCTGTTCTTCGTCTTTTTTGCGTTCCGCTTCTTCAGCCGCGCGGCGTTTTACTTCTTCAGCTTCTCTGCGCGCGTTTTCTTCGGCTGTTTTCTGCTGCATTTTTTCCCGTTCAAGAGCCGCTTTCACTTCCTCCTGACGGCGGCGGAGACGTTCCGCCTCATCTCTCTTGCGCTGTTCCTGTTCTTCCAGAATCTTTGCCGCGTCTTCAAATTCCTGACGTTCCGCATGCAAGCGGCGTTCTTCCGCTTCTTTGTTGCGCAGAGCAATGTTTCTTTCCAAATTTTCGTTAAATGCCGCAAGTTCCTGTTTGAAGAGTTTTCCTCTGCGGCGGTCTTCGATTTCTCTTTGCAAACGTTCCAGATTGCGGATTCGTTCCGCTTCTTCTTCTTCTTTGCGAATGCGTTCCGCCTCTTTTTCCTGTTCCATGCGCAAGCGTTCTTCTTCCGCTTCTTTTTCTTTGCGCAAACGTTCTTCTTCTTCTTTTTTGCGGCGTTCGTTTTCTTCCACAATGCGGCGGCGTTCCGCTTCTTCTTCCGCCATCAACTGTGCTTTCGTGAGTTCCTCAATCAAAACCTTGCGGATCTCAACGTCGGGCAGATCGTAGTCCTCCGTAATTTCTTCAATGATTTCCGTAATAAATTTCGGTTTCAGCGTACGCTTCCGATCCTGTACTGGAGTGGGAAGCACACGGTCTGTTTCATCTTCCAGATAATTCTTTAAGACAATATAATTAAAAAGGACGTTGTGGAAAATATCTCTTTGAAAATCTTCGTTGATGATAGGGCTTTGTTCCGTAACCTTGATTGCGTAACCAACGTCGTGATAGTTATGCAAAAAGTCGTAAAGCTTTACGATTGCCTTATAGTTGGGGTTCTTTTTCAACGCATTGGTTTTAACAATAGCACCCTTAATACGGGTAGCTTTCATAAGCCCTTGCGCAAAAGGTGTTGCCATGAATCCCGTAAGCAAACGATCCAAACGGGAAATTCTGTTCAGCATATTTCTGTGCTTATCATCCGTAGAAAGAATATCGTCGCGCTCGCGGATATGCAAATACATATCCATGTGGAGCTGTTCGGTGGAACTGAGCATATTGCTGGTAACTTTAAGTTTTGCGCCGTATTCGTCCGACAGCAGATTCATCAGCGCATCATAACGAATTTTAACAAAATGATACGCATCTTCCAAAACGGTAATTACCAAACGGTTTTCATAAATAACGGTGGAGTCATCGCGGAGCTTTTGCATAAGCTTGTTGGGGTTAACTTCACCCGTTCTCGCGTCATAATCATCAACCATTGTCGAGCCGTGCTGTGCCAAATGCCGAACGACCGAAGAGTCACTCTTTTTGGCAAGACCAACGTTCACGATCAGTTCTTCTTCCTGAATGACGTTTCTCGGACGGTCAATGATAGCTTGAATACCGGGGAGAGCTTCTTCAATCGCTTCCACCCAGGATTCATCAATCAGTTTTTCCATTTTCCTGTTGGAAAATTGAATCTGATTGTCTGCGCCGGCAATCGTTTCCATGAAATATTCGTAAAAGTCGGTACTGCCCAAAGCACGGATCACACTTTTTGTATATCTGAGATAAAGGGAATCAATCAGTGAGAGATCCTTCGCCTTTCCTGCCGCTTCCGCAGAGATAATTTGTTTTGATTCAGCCATTCCCGGCTCCTTTCCGAATGCATCTGCCGACGATTCGTTTTCTTTTTCTTTTGAGATTTTCCCGAGAGAAAGCGTACTTTCTCCCGAGAAAGGATATAATCGTTAAGATCAGTTCATCTTTTTCAGATAGTCGATATACTCTTTGCAGATCGCCATCGTATTTTTACCGAACTGTTTATCCAGATAGGAAGAAAATCTCGTCAATTCATCCTTCATGAAGCCAAGGCTCAAGGATTCGAATTTACGAAGAACCTTTTTGGCAACCATAAAGTCAATGCCTTCCAATTCCGTACCGCCGCAAGCCATGTAGCAGGGGACATAATCTTTCAGCTGTTTCATGATACGGTTACCGAACGCCAGCTTGAAGTTGTTGATGAGATATTCGTTCATTTCTTCCAGCTTCTTCATGTTTTCATCGGAGATCCGATAAGTTGCTTTTGCTTCGTCGAAAAGCTCGTTCAAGCGATCCGCGGTAATGTAGATCGGGTCCGCAGTACCCTCGTCAAAGATGGCGGCGCGGGAGTCAAGGTCGATCGGAATCGCACGGTCATATACTTTATCCGCAACGGCAAACGTAGAGTCGTCGTTATTGATCGTACCGATAAACCAAGTGGTGTTGGGAATCTGGAGCTTACCTCCCTTGATATGAACGGGGTCGTTATCCCAGGTTGCGGTAACAACGTCAATTTTCCATTCATCCTGTCTGGGCATTTCCAGAATGGAAAGCATTTCAGCGAAGTAATATTCCACACGCGCGATATTCATTTCGTCGAGAATGATCAAATGAGGGTCTTTCTTGAAGTTTGCTTCATAAATGGCTTTCAAAAAGTCCGTTTCGGTATATTTCTTTGTAAATTCGTTGAAATAACCGTAAAGCTCGGTACGTTCACGCCAAGCAGGCTGTACGGAAACGACGGTGGAGTCGTTCTGGACGAATTTACCGAAAGCGTACGGCAAAGAAGTTTTACCTGTACCGGAAATACCCTGCAAAATAACGATTCTCGCCGCGCCGAACGAAGCAACGAAATGGCGGAGCAAACGAATATCGTAATAAAGATGAAGCTGGCTTGCCGCATACAAACGGAAGCGCGCGCAGAATTCGGGGAGTGTTATGTCGGTCTCATATTCGGGAGCCGCGTATTCGGGGCTCTTGAAGTAATTATCCACCGCAGTCAAGCGGAAGAAACGGCTGTCCATCGGATCGATGGGCGGGGTTTCCATGGTATTGCGGTTGGAATCAATGTCTTTTTCTTCTTTCTCGTCATCCAAACCGGGGGCTTCGCCTCCGATCATTTCCATTCGCATGGCGAGCAAGCGGTCTTTTTCATAATTGGCGCGGATCAAATCCTTTTGCATTTGCTTAACCTGATTTTTCAGCTCCTCGTATTTCTTAACGGGAACACGGAAACGGAAAAGTCGGCGCAAAAGCTTGATGAGGAAGATGACGGCAATTACAATAAGCGCAACCAAAGCAAGGTTGGCAATCAAAAGCATGATCCAATCGAGCGTTGTAAACTCACTGTTGTTCGCCTTGATGACTTCCATTCTGCCGGGAAAGTTCACAAGACGGAACAAAAATTGAAAAATCGCGCTGAAAATATCAATGAAATCATAAAAGAGCTGTCCGATATCAGCAATAAAATAACGCAAAAAATTATCCATGTCAAATTCCTCGTTTTAGCTTTTTGAGAGCTTATTTCTTTTGGGGACCGGAATCCGAGGAATCCTTGCCGTTGTTTTTCACCATATCGGCCAACAGTTCCGCGCGAAGTTCTTCTCGGAGTTTTGCTTCCATTTCGGCGCGTTCCTTTTCCATGGCCGCCCTTCGGATTTCTTCTCTTGCTTTTTCATCGCGGATCTGAGATTCGATCAGATCTTCGGTTCTGCCTCTTTCCTGCTCGTATTTGATCAACATCTTTACGTTCTGATATTCAAAAAGAACGCGGAAGAACTGAACAAGGTGGAAAACGAAGAAAAGAAGCACGGGCAAAACGATAACGATCATAAATCCCGTCGGTGTCTGGAGATAGTCCAGCACCTTACCGACACCGGGAACACGGAATTTGTAAACACCGACGACTTCGGATTCGTGAACGGTCAGAACGTCCGTCTGATTTACTTTTTCGCCCATGGTTTCAAAGATCAGATAGTCGCCGCCGTCATAAATACCCGCAATTTTATGCGTATTCAGTACGCGCTGTCCTTCGATGATCGTCCAATAGGTAATGATATCGCCCACACGAAGCTCTCTGTAATCCTTCACGGCAACGTCAATGATAAGGTCACCGGGTTTCAGTGTCGGATACATGGAGTCTGTCTGAACGGTAAACGGACGAACACCGAGAATACTCGGCACACCGTTGCCGGATGTGGATACGAAAGAAACGTAAGTGCAAACAGCTGCAAGAATAATGGCAACCACAAGAAGTACGTTGACCACGATGTTGATGATCTTTTTCACGTCGCGTTTCTTGGGTTCATTTTCTTGCCCCGGCACTTGTGTTTCCGTAACTTCCGTATCAGGGGAAAGTTTTTTCTTCATAAATGTATCTCCTTAAAAAAATTTTTTCATATCTAAACTATGCAAAAAAGCATAGCAGTTTTCTTACTCAACAAAGGATTTCCGTTTCGTCTGCCGATTTTGGGAAGTGAAAATCGGATTCAGTCTTTCGGAATGTCTTCTATGCCCGAGCCGGATTTTGCTTCGGCGTAGAACTGAATGTTTGAAAAAATCTGTGCGGCTTCGCCAATCTCATTGGTACAATCGGGATCCTGCCCTTCAAGCCAAAGATAAATTTCAACTTGCGCCATGCAATTTTGATCCAAGTCAAAAAGGAAGGGATCGTCTAAAAACTCGCCGTAATCGTAAACCAAAACGTCCTTTTGCACGGGATCCACTTCCGTCCACGTTGTTTTCGTCTGTCGGATCAAGCGGTCGGGGGAAACGAGATTTTCGGAGCCGTCAATGCTCGGTGTGGGGATGTAATCGGAAATTTCTTCCTCATGCATATCGCAATTGGGTTCATAGACAATAAAGAACGGGTCTTCCGTTTCAATACCTTCCGAATCCAGCTTGGTAATTCGGAATCCAACGCGAACCGCGCTCTGCGCGCCGTTTCCGCCGTCGTTGTGAAGAACGTCTTCTCCGTTCCAGACAGGCGTTCCGATCAGGTACGTTCCCGAATTTCCCTGTGCGCGGGAAAGGCTGACTTCAACGTTTTCGTCTGTCCGAAGGTAACAGGTCATTTTCAAATAATATCCGGCGTTATCGTTACGGTTGGTGTGTCTGTCATCCGAAAGCGCATAAGTGATTCCGGAGATTCTGCCGTCCACGCCAAACAGTGCGCCGTAAAAAGTTTGTTTTTCATCGGAAAAAGTAGTCGGCTTTAAAAATGTGTCGGATTGCACGTATTCCGCGTAATCCAATTGCTGCCCCCAAGAATTTTCATATTCGGGTGTCCACGTGATCTCCAGTCCCGCAGGAACGTTCACGTAAAGCGACATGGTATTGATTTTTGGGGTTTTGCTGAGAGAAAACCAAGTATAGGTGGAGGCAGAGAGAAGCGGAAGCATGATAAAAAGCAGATACAGGAGCAAAAACGTGGTTTTCCGCCTTCTCTTTTTTTCAGAAATTGTAATCTGCAGAATGTTCTCCCCCTTTCTTGTGTTATAAAAGATTGCCTGTGATCAACCTCTCCGTTTTGTATACACAGATGCATACAAAGCTTCGATAGGCAAGCAATCGGGAGCGGCAACTTGCCGCTTTTTTTATACTATAGGAAATTGCGCAATTCAAACCTCGCCGTTTGCATTGTTTGGATACAAGAAAAACTTGAATAGGCGAGCAACTTCGAGTGGGCGTTGCCCACTTTTTTAATTTTTATGGTATTTTTTTGCTTTTTGCGAGAACACAAAACAAAGGCCGCACTCCAATCAGCCTTTGCTTCATGTCATTCGCTCCGGTTCCGAACGGGGAGTTACCCCGTTCGGAATCGCATGAGTCAATCGGTTTTGTAATGCCTGCTTTGACACTATAATCAACTCTTTATTCAGTTTTGTTGGGAAACCCGGAATTGCTTTTTTTGATTTAGTTCTTGGGTTTCAGGTCGGAATAATCCATGGGAACGAGATCCGCGGAGCTTGCGAACTGGAGGTTCAGCTTACCGGAGGTGGAAAGCTCGGAAACAGCTGCAACGTCTGCGTTGGTGATCGTTTCGCCATCGAGGTAAACGTAAGCGGAAATGTAAGTGGGTTCATTCTGACCAAGTTCAACGATTACCTGGTCATCTTTTTCAGTTATGAATTCACCTGCTACGATTTTGCTCAAACCGGTTTCATCGATTTCACCAATGGTGTACTCCTGAAGCAAAACAGCCGCTTTTACGTTCGAGCCGTCGAAGGTAGCGCTTTCGGAAGCCAAACCTGCAAGCGCGAGGATATCGCCCGTCAAGGTATCAACGAAAACAATGCGAACGTGTTTCATGAGGTTCTTTACTTCTTTATCGCCAAAGCCTGCCTGTGTGGAGAATTCCATGTAGCTACCGCCGCCCCACGTTGCGGATTCGGCGTCTTGGCTTTCACTGTAAATACGGTCGGAAGCGTCCTGCTGGAGGAGCAGAGAGGAGCCGGCTGCATTGGTACGGAATGCGAAGTCGAGAACGTAACCGTAAGTATCGGAGATCACTGCATCTGCTTCGGTGTCTTTTGCAGCAGGTTCACCGATAGCAGTAGGATTCAAACGGGTAATGTCTTCAAGGTCTGTGAACATTCTGATGTTAAGGTCAAGAGGACCAATGTCTTGACCGCCGTAAGAAGCTTTAACACCTACTGCGGTAAAGGTTACGTCGATGTTCTTGGTAACGCTTGCAACGCTTGCGTAAACACCGGAGCCTGCCTTCATTTCCATTTCAATGCCCTTGGTTACAACCCCGATAGCCCAGTTTACTTTATCAGGGTCAGCCATAATGTCAGCATAGTCTCTGCCGTTGATTGCCAATTTGTCCATCTCCATAAGGTTGAGAAGAACACCTTTTACGGTTTCAAAATCAACCTTGCCGCCTGCTGTTGCCACAGCTGCATCATATGCATTGGAAGCAGCAGTAACTTTGCTGTTCACGTCGTTGTAAGCGGTAATAACACTTGCAATAACGGGAGGAACGGCAACTTCATAAGAACCGCCCGTTACGCCTTCGCCGGCAGCAACGGTAACGGTAATTTTATCAGAACCGGATTTCATCTGACCGAAAAGGGTTTCCCAATTGCTGTTGAATGCGCCAACGATCAAAGCAAACTCATTGTCGGAAACGGTTTCCTGCGCTTTTGCCAATGCTGCGATCATGTAATTCTTGATTGCAAGTTCAATGTTTGCGGGAGCGCCCTTCAAAGCTGCGATCATATTGCCCAAAGCTGCCAATTCGTTTTCATTTGTGCCTTCGGTCAAAGGATCGTCAACAACGTTGAATTCAGCAGTGTCTGCGTCAGCAACGCCCTTGAGGATCAAGGTAACCAAGCCGGAACCGTTGCTTACGAGAGAAATGCTTGCAGCGTTGTAAGCCGCGTCAAGGTTGGTTTTCACAGCGGAAGAAGCGTTTGCGTACTGGAGCTGCTGAGCAGTCATGCTGGAAGCGGTACCAAGCGCTCTGACACCGTAACCTTCGTTGCCTTCGCCTGCTCTTACAAAGCCGGTTTCATTCCATCTGCCGTAGAAACCGTTTTTGCTGAGTTCTTTAATACGGCCATCGGAACCGTAAGTGGGTGTAATCAAAGGTGTAGTCTGATCAAGTGTTGCACCGTCGCCCAAAGCCAATACGGAAGGCTTGAGAACGATGTTATTAAGACCGTATCCGTTGCTAAGGTCAACGATGTTACCCCAAGTTCTGTTGGATTCAAGAACATCGGTAAGACCCATGCCGTTTTCAGGGAGTGCGCCGCCATAAAGCGCGATTTCCAAGTTACCGTTTGCGCCAACCTGGGTGGTAATGCCGGTAACTTCAGGTGCTGTAGAAAGAGTAAACCATGCGTAAGTCGAAGAAACTACCATGAAAGAAGCAACGAGAAGCATTGCAACCGCTGCAAGGAGTTTACTTCTGATCGTCATGAAATTTTTCTGAGAGTTACTCATTTTAAGTTCTCCTTTTTGATAATTTTTATGTAGATTTGCCAGACTTTTGGAGTGGTTAAAGAATGGCAAAAAACATACGTAGATGGAAAATAATTATAAATATAATATTTTGGGTGTGCTGTAAATTTTATTTTTCTTCTTGGATTTCCAGAAGTTTGAAGTTCATTTCCAGACCAAGATGTCCGCCGATCAAAGCGTTTGTGCAATCGGGGTCATCGCCCTCGATCCAAAGCACAACGGTATATCTGTGCGTATCTTTCGGTTTTACGGAAACTTGTCTGCCCGTGGCAACCACGGTTTCATCTTTGAAAGGCTCCGCAATCATGCGGTAAAAAGGAATCGTACCTTCGGGATTCACAATTTCGTATTGTTCATCGGGATATTTTGCATATTCCCCAAACGGCATTTTCGCATAACCGTGAAGATCATCGTCGATGCCGGGAATCATTTCCGGAGAGCCGTTCGGTTTTCCTTCCGCATGTAAGGTCATTTGGTTATCTTCGAAAATCATAACCCAAGCCGCGGAAGAAACGTTTTGACTTTCCGAGTTGATGGAAACGTCCCATTCGTAACCTACCGTAGATTTACCGTCGTTACGGATATAAAAAGTAAAAGCGAAATAATTTTCCCCGTGGAAATAGCCGTCCGTATCCAGAAAATCATCGGAAATATCCATAATGGAAATACACATGGCTTCTTCCAACGGTGTACTGTAAAGATATGAACCGGGTTTTATGAAAGACGGCGATTCACTGACGGAAAAGCCTTCCTGAAAAAGCTCGTGGTTCATGTTGACCGTAAAATGTCCTCTCATCTTTGTTACCAAAGACATAATGAAGAATGTCGTCAACACAAGGAGCAAAGCCGTAATCAATGCCCAAAGCCATCTTGCTTTCAAAAACCAAAGAAAAGCGAAAATTTTTCTTTTATCAAAATAAAGTCCCAGAGAAGAAGCAGTCAGTTCAAAATCCTTTCGGCTTTTGATCCCAACGGCGCGCAGATCTTTGCGAAGCTGTTTTCTGCCCTCGCGAATTTCTTTCACTTGCTCTTCCGTGAGAACAACGCCTGCGCGTTTTTTCTTAAAAAGCCTTTTTTGCGGAGTATTTTTTTGAGATTCAATGCCGTCATTCGAGGGCATTTTCTTTTTTTCATCACGCATTTTCTCGTTCCCTCAAAAGCGAGTCGCGAATCAAAGAATCTTCGTCAACAAGAGGACCTGTCGCCGCGCTCACAAAATGTTTCACACCGCAGGCAACAAGCCAACGAATGGCATCTTCCGTTTCGGCATCCTTTGCATAAGCCGTAATGCCCTTTTCCCTCAAAGACGTCAAAATGTCCGCGATTTCTCTTTTCAGATAAAGATCGGGATGCAAACGAACGTGTGTGAAACCGAAATCCTGAATACGTTCCAAAGGAAGCGTTGCGGGATTCCAGGAATCCACCATCAGCGTTACACCGTTTTCGGTGTAGCTTTTCAGAATTTCTTCCAATTCTTCGCTTGCGTTGATCACAACAAAGTCAGGAATCGTCAAAATCAGACATTTTTTA
The DNA here is from genome assembly GCA_015064845.1 of Oscillospiraceae bacterium. Lineage (GTDB taxonomy): Bacteria > Bacillota > Clostridia > Oscillospirales > CAG-272 > QALR01. The sequence continues at coordinate 21,532 of SVRL01000015.1, forward strand.
TCAATGGGTTGATCTTCAAAAAGTTGTTCGAATTTCGTAAGCTGGGACACATCCATGTAGAAAGACGGAATCATATCCAAAACGATGGCATCGATTGCAAGCTTGCAATTCTGAATGCGCAAAAGCGTGTCCGCCGCTTCATAAAGAAAGTATGTGGAAATTTCGGGAACCAATTCAAGCCGACGAAGCTGCGGCTCAATAATTTCAATGTTTTCTGTTTCCGAAGGATTGCCCGCAATGCCTGCAAACCACGGAATCGCTTCATAAGCGTTGATTTTACCTTCCAGTCCGTTTACCATCGGGCGGTAACTGAGCCCCATCGGTCGATCGGGTTTCTTATCAATGAGAGGGATGGTTTTCGGCAAGGTCATTGTGTAATGAACGTAGTTCATATAAACTTGATGGCATTTTGCTTTCGCCGCCGTCAAGACGTTGATGAGTTCGGGAGAAAATCCCGTACCCGCCTCTGCAATCAGCGTTGCATAAGCTTCATCAAAGGGGTTTTCGGATTTTGTTTCGGAAGCAAGGCGGTCAAGCTCTTTTGCAAGGCCGACGATCTGCGCAATGGGGCTGATCTCATTGCCCTTTCTTCCCTCGGGATATCCGGAGCCGTCCCAACGCTCCATATGTTGATGGCAGCTTTCATGAATCATCAGCCACGGAATACTCTCCGTTACAAATTCGCCGGAGCGTTTTTCCTTGATGCGCATGATTTTTTTCTGTAGATTAATGGTAAGCGCACGGCCATCCGTGGTATATTTTTTGTATACTTCTTTTTCCTCTTCGGTAAAATCATTCTGCCAGATCTGGTATTCGTGAGGCACAAGCGCTTTTCCGATCTGATGATACATTCCGCATTTGTAAGCGAGGTCCGCAAGCTTAATTCGAATACGTTCCGCACCCGCAGGAGTCTGCACACCGTAAGAGGAGGCGCAGGCCTGCGCAAAAAGCACTTGCGTATAGGACGCAACGCGAACAGACTGCTGTCTGATCACGGGAGCAAGCGCGCGGAACGCTTCATCCCATGTATTATATTCTTTCCGTGTCCAAGTTTGCTCTTTCACAAGCCGTTCCTTTCTGAATTTATGTTTTCGTTTTTGAATAAGCGTTTTGAGATAAATTATGCCCGATCAATTTTAAGTTCGACCGGGCATAATTTTCAATGATCATTTATCGCTTGCGCGATACTAAAATTTTCGGTTGGATTATTCTTCAGAAGCTTCTTCTGCTTCGCCTTCAGCGGTTTCTTCGCCTTCGATAGCTTCTTCGCCTTCGGTAGCTTCTTCGCCTTCGGTAGCTTCTTCGCCTTCCATAGCACCGTCTTCATCAATTTCGGAGCCGCCGATGCCATCGGTGTCGTTTGCATTCTTGTTTTTCTTAACAAGACCAACGATAAGAAGGATAGCAAGGATCAAGCTGATCACTGCGAAAATAATGAAGAGAATGAGCCAAAGAAGATTGTCTTTTTCAACTTCAACAACCTTTTCAACCTGTGTGGTTACTTCAACGGTTTCACCGGGAACAGGAACCGTTACGGTTTCGCCGGGAACTTCAACGGTTTCACCGGGTTTTTCAACGATAGTTGTACCGGTTGTTGCATCTTCCAAAGCTTTAACGGCATTCATCAAAGCGGTGAAAGTATCGCTGATTGCTTTTGTAGCTGCGTCAATTTCAGCCTGGCTGCCTGCGCCGTTTGCCAAAACTGCTTTACCGTTTTCAAGAGCAACCATGAAAGCGTTCCAAGCTTCTTTCAAGCCTTCGGTTTTGAAATCAACGGAAGTGTTCTTAACAGCTTCGATGATTGCTTCCAAAGCGCTGTAGTTGAAAGGATCGCCGAGTGCATCGATTGCTTCTTTCAAAGCAATGGCAGCAGCGTCAACTCTATCCTGATTTCTCAGAGTACGAACAGCTTTTGCTTCTTTCAAAGCAGCTTCAAAGTTTGCGTAAACTTCAGCAGGATAGAATCTGCTCATGCCTTCGTAAGCTTTTGCTCTTTCAAGCTGTTCATCGAGTGCGGTGTAGTCAATATCGATAATGGGTTTTACGATTGTGAGGTTCAAACGAGCTTCACATTTAACGAGGTTGATGGGAGCTTCGCTTTCTGTGCCGTAAATATCGTAAGTTACGACGATGGAGCAAGTGGAACCAACAGCAGCGCTATTGGTAACGTCAACCCAGATTTCCAAGCCCTGAGAAACGCCCGCCTGAGCGTCCACGCTGGGATTATAAACAACGAAGGTAGCTTCGCCGTTTGCCAAAGCATCGTAGCTGTAAACTACTTCGGAACCTGCAACGGTATCCAAAAGACGGATGTTGCTGATTGCGCCTTTGCCGCCAACGACTTTGATCGTACCAACGGCAACCTGATCGTAGGCAACGCCAAGATCAAATTTGTAGTGCTGATTTTTCTCGCCTTTATCAACTCTGTCGTTGGTAATACCAACAATCATAGTGGATTCAACAGGCTCTGTTCCCGCAAAAGCGGAAACAGAAACCATACTGATAAGCAGAGACAAAACCACAAGCAATACCAAAAGTTTATTGGTTTTTTTCATGTTCAATTATTCCTCCGCATTCTGTTAAGCATTACTGCTCATTATTAGATGTTAGATTCGTATGTAGCTGCACTAGCATACTTCTGAATCAATTTTGCCTGGTCGTGACCGGTGATTTCACCGTTGCAAGATACGTCAGCAGCAGCTGCGATCAATTCGTCAACAAAGTCATTGGAACTACCAACGAGGCTGTTTGCCCAAGCAGCAGCGTCTTTCGCGCCAACCTTACCGTCGCAGTCTGTGTCACCGACTACAGCAACGCCGTAAGTTTTGCCGCCTGCAACGATGGTGTCGCCTGTAACAACGAGTTCGTCGCCTGCTTTGAGTTCGCCGTTTTTGTTGTAAACTTCGATTTTGAGGTTAGTCAAAGCTTTCAACTGGTCAACAGTAATACCTTCGCAGATTGCGTCAAGAATAACAATGTTTTCTTTCACAGCAGAGCCGAGAAGGACATCGGATTTTTCAAAAGTAAGAGCGGAATTGAAGGTGGTATCTTCATCAAAGAGTACCATAGTGAAATCGATTGCAAAGCCTTTTACATTTTCTCTTGCGAATGTGTAACGAGCTTCGGTTGTGCTTTCGGTTCTGGTATAACCGAGGAGTTTGGAATAACCGCCGGAAATTTCAAGACGGGTAAGAACTTTACCTGCAACACGGATTACTTCTGCATAAACCGCTTCAAGAGCAACGACAGAATCTTCTTCAATGCCGAGGGTGTTCATCATGGTTGCGAAATCGGTATAACCGAGAGCTTTGACAGCGTCGATGAAGTCGCCAACGGAAACTTTATCGAGAGCTGCTGCAAGAGCGGTAAATTCGTCGGTTTCAAGAGCGTTCTTGATTGCTTCAACGAGTTCAGCTCTGTGGTCAGCACGAGCGTATGCAACTGCTGCTGCCATGATTACGCCGTAACGACCGTCATGAGAGAAGTCGAGAGTTGCGCTGACAGCGCCCGTAAGATCAATGGAGATATCGCCGTTGTTGTAGCCGAAGCCGCCGAAGTCGATGGAAGCATCGATGTCTGCGAATTCAGCAAAGCCTTCGAGAAGAGCAACGAGAGCTTCTTTTTCTGCTTCGTTTTTGTAATCAATTACAAAGCTGAGAGTTCTGGTTTCTTCGTTCTTGGAGGTAATGCCAACAGTGAGGTATTTGTCTGTTTCGCCTGCAATGCCGGTTGTGATGTTCCAGCTGCCGGTTGTGATTTCGTAAGAAGCGAATGCTTCGTCGTTCTTAACTGCTTCAGCAAGAGCTGCGAAGTCTGTGAATTCAGCAAAGAGAGCATTTACAACGTTGGTAAGACCTTCGAAGTTGAGGCAACCGTAAAGTTCTTTTGCGAAGTCAACAGCCATTTCTTTCTTGGAGCCGCCGATCATGCCAACGAGATCGTTGAATTCAATTGCATAGATACCGTTGCCGTCGATGGACAAGGAAGCCATAGTGAATACGTTGAGAGCAACGTCGAGAGCTGCATCAACGAGGAATTCTTTTACAGAAGGAAGTTTGGATCTGTTAATGAAGTCTGCTGCGAGAGCAACAGTGATATTGCCGTTTTCATCAGCTGTGAAGTTGATGAGTTTGTTCTTAACAACGCCGTCAGTTACTTCGTAACCCTTAGCAAGCATAGAAGTAACGTCACAGTTGTATTCACCGCCGGTAATGATGAAGTTACCGGAAAGCTTACCGTCTACGCCGCCGACTTTAGCGAAGTTGCTGTTAGTGATTCTGACAGCGCCCTTTGCAGTCATGTTACCGGTAACGGTAAAGCCGTTGAGGTTAAGGAATACTCTGTTGGAAATTACAACATCGGAAGAAAGTTCAGTATCCTTGAGAAGGATAACGATGGTGTTTGCTGCTGCGTTTTCAAGAGTTGCAGCGAGGTCGCTTGTGGTGTGAAGAACGCTGATGTAATCCATAGGATTCTTAACAACGTCGCTTGCAAAGTCTTTGAGACCGCTTGCATTAAGATCTTCTTTGGTCAAATCGATTACGGAAGGATCGATAACGATAGCAACAACTTTGTTCTTTTCGAAGGTTACGTCTTCGATGGAAAGTCTGATGGTAATGCCTTCGCCGTTTTCGAGTTTACCGTCAGCTTCAGCGATGAACCAGCTTGCAAGTTCGCCGAGATCGCCGCCCACTTTGTCAATAAGGGATTTAATGTTAAAGGTTTCGGTAACGTTTACTTTCTTGTTGTTGTTTTCATCTTCAACGAATTCAACGCCGTCAATAATCTTATTGAGAGCCTTGCGAATCATTGCGAAGGTGGATTCGGACATGATGGAAGAAAGATCAACGTCAATACCTGCTTTCGCAACGGTATTTTCGAGTGTATTGAGAGTGAGGTTCGGATCTGCGAGGAGGGGTTTGATAAGGGAGAGAATGAAGTTTACAGAGCCTTCGAAGTCCATGTTGTCGATATCAGTAATATCAGCGTAGTCAAGAACAAGAAGTTCTGCGAGATAGTATGCAGTGAGTTTTGCAGGCATTCTGAAAGTAATATCGAGAGAGCCGTCGTTGCCTGCGATCGTGATGTACTGACCGAGCTTGGTGATTACTTTATCAGCAGTCTTCAATGTATCTGCCATCTGGTCGTAATCTTCGAAAGTGATGTAGAAGGGGAATTCAGTTGTGTAAATACCTTCGTATTCAACAACAGTGAGAGTTGTACCAAGAAGTTTGCCGCCGAGGGTATCGAAGTAAGGAGTTTCGAAGCCTTCCATAACGGTAACGTCTTTCATTGCGGAAACAGTGTTTCTGATGTCAACGATGTTGCCGTTTGCATCGATCATCTTAGCGATTGCGTCCATGCTGAAGCCACCGGAGAGGAACGCATCGAGGATGGACTGCATGTGGAACTGGCCGTCAAAAAGAACGCCGTTGCCCATGCTGATGGAGTCATAGTCAACGAATACGAATGCCATCGCAAGGTCCATGATAAGAGACTGGTAATCTACGTTCTTGAGGAAAGGGGTAACACGGAGAACAACGGAAATGTTGCCTTCTGCATCTTCAACGGGGATAACGGTCATAACGGGAACCTTAACGCCGTTTACAACGAGAGTAGAAGATTCAACGAGAGCACCGTTCAAGGATTCAATGAAAGCAAGGAGATCATAACGAATGAGTTCGTCTACAGACATTTCGGTTCTGTCAACGATGTCACCGAAGATTTCATCGAAGATATCGCCCCAGATACCGAGGTCTTCATCTTCCATACCGCCGAGAATTTCTTCGAAGTCAATGTCACCTTCGCCATCAATGATGTCACCGATGATTTCATCGAAGTCAATGTCGCCGCCGCCAACGATATCACCAATCAGGTCATTGAGGTCTTCGTATTCGCCGAGGGAGAAATCTTCGCCTGCGGGAACGTTGATGATTTCGCCGTCGATGATGTATTCATAGTAGATATCTGCATCTTCGGGAGCGGGGAGAAGAAGGTTGTAGATACCGTTTGCATAAGAAACGCGGAACGTAACGTTACCAACCTGAACGTCGAGTTCCTTTGCAGGCTTTTCGGGTTCTACGGGCGTAACGGTTGTTTCAGATTCCGTAGTTGTTTCAGATTCTGTGGTTGTTTCAGATTCTGTGGTTTCAGATTCCGTAGTTGTTTCGGAATCGGTTGTGGTTTCGGATTCTGTAGTTTCGGATTCTGTAGTTTCGGATTCTGTGGTTGTTTCGGAATCCTTGGTGGTTTCTTCGGGAACACCGGGAGTTCCGGGTTCTGCATTTTCAAATACAGCAATGCCTGCAACGGTAAGGGCAGAAACTTCTGTAGCTTCTGTTACAGCTGCGAGCGCTTCAACGAGAGAAGCAACGTTGCCCTTGGTGTTGATTGCTTCGTTAACGGGGATGAGCTGGAGAGTTTCGTCGTTCATGTGTTTCTTAATAGAATCAACGAGTTCGCCTTTTTCGAAAGTATCAACAGCCAACTGGAATGCAGGGTCTTCACTGAGAGCATTGAACGCATCTCTGAGAAGAACGATCTGTTCAGCGAGGTTTTTGCTATTGTTACCGGTGTAGTAGTAAGCAAGACCGCCCTTAACGTAAGCATTCAGATAAGTATAAAGAAGAAGGTTTTTGCCGTCTTTGGTGGTGCATTCGTTGAGAATGGTATCAACAGCTTCGAGAGCCTCTTCCTTTTCAAACTTGAAGAAAGGAAGCATTGCAGCGAATTTGCTGAATTCAGCAAGCTGATCGATCATTGTTGCGTATGCATCCAAAGCGTATTTCTGTGCTTTTGCTTCTTCAGCAAGAACAGAGGGGAGAGTTGCGAGCTTATAAGCTTCGGAACCTTCAGCAATTTCCATGCTGTAGTTTACCTTAACAGCCTTGGTGGAAGCATCGAGAAGCACTGCAACACCGCCGTTTACTTTAACGGTTTCGCCGTTTGCTTCAACACTTACGGGATTCCATGTGCCGATAGCAGTTTTGATGGATTCCGCATTTACGATCACGCCGGAGTCGGTGGTAATTACGGTAACGTAGCCGTCAGCGTTTTCGGTAAAGAGTTCGGTTACAGCGGTTTTCACAGCCGCATGGTTAAGCACAGCTTTTTCTGCCGCACTCAGTTCGTTTGCAACGAGAGTTGCAAGCGTTGCAGATTCAATCGCTACGGAAACTTTAATTGTTTCTGCGGAATCTGCGGTGTTGTTTTGTCCATCTGCGAAGTCAGCTGCGAAAACTCCGATATTCATGCAACCGAAAAGCATGAATACAGTCAAAGCAGTCGAAACAAAACGTAAAAATGTTTTTTTCACAGTTCTAATCCTCCAAATTTTTCTTTTTTATACCGCAAGCAAAAGCGAAAAGAAACCAACCCATACGATTTCATATCTTTTCAGCTTTGCGAACCGGAAACCACATTCGGAATCTTTGTCATCGTTATATATATGTAGCAAAAGCAAATTCCATAACGGTGGGGAAGCAAAAATTCCAAAACCGCACGGCTTTTTTGCCGTACCGAAGGTCTGCGGCGCAATGCCTTGAGACACGGTCGCACGCGGTATAAATATTGATTTCTTTTTGACGGAAATCCGTCCTCTCGCTTTGCCATAAGCCATCCTTTGGTTACACGCCTCACAAGCCTGCTCGTTCCGCATTTCCCCGAAAGGTTGGCAGTTTTATAGCTATAGTCAGTATAGCATATCATTTTCATTTTGTCAATCCATTTTCATGACAATTATAACATAATTTCGACACGAAATGTAAACAAAATTACCAAAAGCAAAGAAAATCGCATAGAATCCACCATATTTTTCCATGAAAAGGGCGGTTTTACACAAATATTCATCTCTACAATTATCATACATGGTATTCAAAAAAATTTCAATATTATTTTAATAAAATTAAAAAAATCTTAAAACTTTGCAATTCCCTTTTTTCTTTACGCCGCATCCGCAAAAAAACTTCCTTATTATTTATAGAATAGATTATTGACGGTTTTTTTGAAAGAAATCAAAAAATTTTGAAAATCCCCTGTTCTTTTTCACAATTTTGTGATAGAATAATATTGAAATACACTCACAGCAAATATCTTACAGAAAGGAAGGTATAACCATGCCAAAATACAGACGTGCAAGAATCAATGACGAAGTTTCCCGTGTCATTGCCGAAGCGCTTCGCAACGTGAAAGATCCTCGCGTCAAAAACGAAATGATCACAATTACCAGCTGCGACGTGTCCGGCGATTTGAAATTTGCAAAGGTTTACTTCTCCGTTTACGGCGCAAAGCCCGAAAACATCAAAGAAATCAAAAAAGGTCTTTACAGCGCGGCAGGTTTTCTCCGCCACGCCATCGCGGAACAGATCAATCTGCGCATCACTCCCGAACTGAACTTCGAATACGATAACGCAATGGAACGCGGCGCAAACATCTCCGAGCTTCTGAAAAAGACAGCCATCCCCGAAACGCTTGAATCCGACTCTTTCGAAGATAACGAAACGCCATTCCAATGAAAGGACGGTGCTCGAGATGAACAATATCACAATCCACGGCATTTGTAAAAATCTGATGAGAAACGATAATTTTCTCATTTTCACGCACGAAAACCCCGATGCCGACACCATCGGCTCCTGCTTCGCGCTCATTTACGCGCTCCGAATGCTCGGAAAAACCGCCTTTCCCGCCTGTTGCGACAGAATTCCCGCATCCCTTGCTTTTATGACGGAAGGCGAACGGGAATTCCGCATTGAAAACGCCCCCGCCGATTTCAAACCCGAATATTTCATCAGCGTGGATGTTGCTTCCGCCGCACAGCTCGGAAACTATAAGGAATTCGCAAGCAAAATCCACCTTTCCCTCGACCATCATGCAACGCATGAAGATTTCGCGGAACACACCCTGACGGATGCCCACGCCGCCGCTTGCGCGGAAATCGTTTACCACATCATCAGCCGTCTGCTGGGTTCGGAAATCACAGAAAAGATCGCTTCCCTGCTTTATGCGGCACTCGCTGCCGATACAGGCGGTTTCCGCTACGCCAACACCACTCCCATCACGCACAAAATCGCCGCCAAACTGATTGAAAACGGCGCTTCTCACGCAGAAATCTGCCGCAATCTTTTTGAATGCAAAACAAAAACCGCACTCGCCGCAGAAGCATTTGCCATGGCAAACGTTTCTTACTTCTGCTCAGGAAAAATCTCCTACGTGAAGATTACCAAAGCAGATAAGCTGGCACATAACTTCGAAGATGAAGATACTTACGACGTAATCAACGTCATCCGCCGCGTGGACGGCGTAAAAGTTGCCATTCTCATCCGGGAAAAGGACGACGGTACGTATAAAATTTCCACTCGTTCCTCTTGCGAGATCGACGTTTCAAAAATTTGCGCCATTTTCGGTGGCGGCGGTCATTCCGGAGCGGCAGGTTGTAGCGTTGCCCCCGACATGGCAGATACCGCGCTCGAACGAATCATAAAGGAATGCGACTTCCATGACTGACGGTGTTCTTTTAATCCACAAACCATACGGAATCACGTCTTTTGATGTGGTTGCGCGCGTGCGCCGCCTTTACGGAACAAAAAAAGTGGGGCACACCGGCACGCTGGACCCTATCGCCACAGGTCTTCTCCCCGTTCTCGTCGGCAGAGCCGTCAAGGCTTCCGAATTTTTAACGGAGAAAGATAAGGAATATATCGCAGGACTCCGTCTCGGTCTGACTACGGATACGGAGGACATCACCGGCGCCGTTCTCAGCAAAAGCGAAAATATTCCCGATTCCGAAGCCGTCATCCGAGCCGCAAAAACCTTTACGGGAGAAATCATGCAGATTCCTCCCATGTACAGCGCGCTGAAAGTCGGCGGAGAAAAACTCGTTGATCTGGCAAGAAAAGGGATCGTGATCGAGCGCGAAGCGCGCCCCATTACCATTCATGAGCTTGATATTGAAGGCGCGGGCGCAGACTATACCATGCGCGTTTTCTGCTCCAAAGGAACTTATATCCGAACGCTTTGCGCAGATATCGGAAACAAGCTCGGTTGCGGCGGCATAATGACGTCTTTGGTCCGCACGAAGACGGGAGGATTCCGTCTCAGTGAAGCGCACACACTCGAAGCATTGGAAGCTCTTACAACTGAACAACGTTCAAAGCTCTTGCTCCCGACGGAAACGCTCTTCACACATCTGCCTATGGTAAAGCTTTCCGACTTTTTCGCCAAACTCTCCAAAAACGGTTGCGAAATCTATCAACGGAAGATCGGCTCGAATTTTCCGTGCGGCACCATGCTTCGCGTTTGCGACAAAAACGGCTTTTACGCCATCGGAGAGATCAGAGACTACCCCGAAGGGTCCGCCGTAAAACTCTTGAAACGCTTCGACATCGAAAGCAAATAACGCATCTTCATTTCAAAACTTCAAACAACGCAAAAGGTACTTGCCGTTAGCGAAATTTCGCATGCCGCAAGCACCTTTTCTTTTTTGAACAGTATTCTAAACGATATTCAAGCAAAAAACTCTCCCTTATTGTCCAATTCAAACACGTTTTCTCTTTCCAAAACGCGAAGGAAAAGAATCCGCCGTACAAACACACAGCAAAAACGAAAGACGGATCACGCTCGCCATCCAACCAAAAAGCAAATAAAACACACTTCTCTCCCCTGTGCCGAAAAGCAAAAACAAAAATGCGCAAAGCACGGCAAGAGCAGCCCCCGAAAAAGCGCAAATCAACACAACGGAAAGATTTTTTATGGGTTTCGGCATAGAAGTACTCGCAGGAACCGTCATCGAAAACAAATAAAAAAGAGGCGCAGGCGTAACGACAAGCAGCGCGTAAAGATCCGAAGAAAACGCGCCGAAATCCACAGCTTCGAAATCACAGAATACCGTGCGGAAAAACAAAGGCGCAATCAAAAAAACGGAAAGCTCCGAAAAACGTCCCAGCGCCGTCAAACCATGCGAGCCGATAAAAAGCGCCAGCAGCAGAACCAACGCCGCCGTCAGAGAAAACGAAAGAAAGGCAGAAAAAGAGTGAACCGAATACGCAAACAAGATCCAAGTCAAAATCATTTCCGCCGCACTCAGAAAAATCAAAAACGTCATCAACAGACGGGATACGAAATGCGGCTTTCCGCAAGAAAGAAAACAAAGAAATCTTTCCTTTTCCGTAAAAGTACGCGGCGCACACTGCAAGAAAAAATACCCAAACAAAGAAAAAACCAGCACCGCCGCCAAAGGAAGCAAAAAAGAGAGAAACGAGCGTTCACGAATCAAAAAAAGCCCCGAAAAGACATAAGAAAACGAAAGAAAAAAGAGTTGAACCACCGTAACTTTCGATTTTGAGCATTCCGCCATTTCTCTTTTCCTTTCGTTCTTTTAATCTTTTTGCTGAACATCGTTCATTTTCTATGCCGAGGCAATATTGAATATCGTACAAACCGTGAATAATTTGCTCGATATGAGCCTTCATCCGTTTTTCCCGTTCGTTCTGCGGACAGTTTTTCCCGTAATGGAAATCGGTGCGCGTTTCATTGCCCAGATCGGCGCCATATAAATAAAATCTTTCAGTCCGCAAGGATCGATCGGTGCAATCGGCGATAGATACGGAATTCCAAAAGAGCTTTTTGCGCAAAGCATAACTGCCGCCGCGGCAACCGCCGCAAAAAATCCGAAAAGTCCGAGTGCGCCGGAAATGACGATCATGAAGAAGCGATACAGAATATTGGCATTCATATAAGGAGGAATCATAAAATTGCAAACGGCTGCAAGCGCAACCACGATCAACACCGGGGCGGAGGTAATCCCCGCTTTGATTGCACTGTCCCCCAAAATCAAGGAGCCGACAAGCCCCACCGCCGAGCCAACTGCCTTCGGCATACGAAGACCAACCTCCCGTACCGCTTCAAAAATAAGAAATATTACCAACACTTCCCAAAAAAGGGAAAACGGCAGCTTTTCTCTGGCTTCCGTAACCGACGAGAGTAAATATTCAGGCAAAACGTCTTTGTGTCTGACAAAAAGAGCAACGAAAAGACTTGGCAAATATAAAGCCGTGAAATAAGCAACACATCGCAAAAGACGTATAAAAGTTGCATACCAAGGACTTTTCGCATAATCCTCCGTAACCTGAAACGCCTCGCAAAAAAGATACGGCGCGCTCAGAACGACGGGCGAGCCGTCCACCACAACGGCAACTCTGCCCTCCATCAGTTTCGCCGCAATCTTATCGGGACGTTCGGAATTTCCGAGTGTCGGATAAAAGGGCGCTTTGCCGTCCTGAATAAACATCTCAATATAACCGGAATCCAGAATCGCATCCGTTTCGATTTCGGAAATTCTTCTGCAAACCTCGGATACCAATTCATTTTTTGCAATCCCTTCCATATACAGCACGGAAACATCCGTCTTTGAAATGTTCCCGACCGTAAAACCGCGCCGTTTCAGTTTTTCGGAATGCAACCGCCGCCGCAAAAGCACGACGTTGTTTTCTCCGCTTTCCGTAAAACCCTCGTGCGGTCCGCGAATGACATTTTCCGTATCCGGCTCATTGGTCGCGCGTCCCGTATCGTTTTTTGTAAAAACGGAAATTCCGAAAATATCCTCTCTGATATCTCCGAAAAGAACAGCGTTTCCCGCAAGCACCGCATCCTTCGCGGAAGTGAAATCCTGCAATTTTTCAATCTTGATATTGGTGATCAAAGAAGATAACGGAACAACCGCTTCTCTTGCCGCATAAGCGCGGGAAATCGGTTCAATGAGATATCGATTCATATATTCTCTTGAACTGAATCCAACGAAATACGCAATATAAAGCTTCGTTTTTCCGAAATCCAATTCTCTCACGGCAAAGTCTGCCATATCGGAGAATACCGTAAAAAATTTCTCTTTGATCTTTTCTCCGTCCATCATCAGAAAATAACCTTTCTACGAAACCGTTTGTCGGTAATGTTTTCAGTATGTTCAAAATCGGAAAACTTCATTCACATTTTTAAAAAATCTTTGAAAATGCAGTTCTTTCAACGAAATACCGTCATGTTGTATTCATTTTAACTGAAATTCTTTCATAAACTGTTGACTTTTTCCCGTCCATCCAGTAAAATAAAGGCAACAAGAGCATATTTTCCTTCGTGCAAGAGATACATGTTCGCCAAAAGGCAGAAAGGGATTCTTTTATGAAGCGTTTTTTCGGTCAGCTAAAAAAACGAGCAAAAACAAGTCCTCTCTTTTACGTGTATAACGTGAAAAACGATCTCGGCAGAGGACGGTTTTGTATGTTGCTTTCCTCCGTCATGGCAGGCCTTGTGGGGCAGCTTTCGGGAAGTCTTTTTTATACGAGCTTCCTTTTGATGTACGGATTGGACAAATCAGAAATCGGTATTCTTACTTTCATTCCGTATCTTACCTGTCTGCTCAACATTTTTTCTCCCTCCATCCTTGAACGTTTCAAAAAACGAAAATGGATTCTTGTGATCAGCAAATTGGCGTTTTATACCGTGAATATCATCGGCATTACCCTGCTTCCGATGCTGGTCAAAGATGCCAAAGCGCTTATGCTTTGGTTCGTTATTTTCATCATCATCGCAAACGCCATCAACCAAATTTTCTCTTCCGGCTTTTCCGCATGGAATGCCAATTTTCTTCCCGACCACGTCCGTGTCGATTATTTCAATTCCGCAAGCTGTATCAACAGCGCCATTACCTTTGCCGTTACGCTTGCCGTTTCCGCCATCGGCGATAGTTTGAAAGATACGCCGCAAGAAGGCCCCATGCTCATCGCCATCCGCTTCATCGCTTTCGCGCTCGCAATCGTAGATTGTGCGATTTGGCTGATTCCGAAAGAATTTCCCTACGCAACCGCAGCGAAAACGAAATTTTCCAATATTTTTACACTTCCTTTTAAAAACAAACGTTTTTTGGGAACGATTCTGATTGCGGCCTCTTATACGTTTGCTCTCAACATTCCGAACGCCACGCTTAACGCCTACATTCTCGACGACGTCGGCATTAGCTATACACTCTGTAACGGCATCAACGCCACATATTTCCTTTTCTTCCTATTCTTTTCCAATATGTGGAAAAAACTGATTTCCAGACACTATTGGTTCCGCGCGTTTGCCGTCGTGCTGATTCTTCACGCGGCGACTTATTACGCCTATTCTTTCGTTACGGCAGACACCGTCTGGCTTTACGTTACCGTTCGTTTTGCGCAGCATATACTCGGTGTGGCAACGGGAACCATCATGTCCTCTCTGCCTTATATCAATCTGCCCGACGAAGACAGAACAAATTACCTTTCTTTCCACACCATCGTTGCCAACCTCGCCGCATTTTTCAGCATGATGATCGGTACGGTCTTTACGAAAATCATGGGCGAACATATTCTCCGTATTTTCGGTTACCCTTTTTCTTCCACACAAATTCTCCTGTTCGTCTGCGCAGTATTGCAATGCGTGGTTGCCGCCGTCTGTGTTCTCAGCGCAAAAGCGCTGACACCTCCCGAAATTTATAACGGTTTGAAGCATTCCAAAAGAAAATTTTCGTAATTTTTCAGAAAAAACCCGATTTTTTTCAAAAAAACTATTGCAAATCCGCAAAAATATGATATAATAGATTTGTTATGCGCTGACATAACGGTAAGGCGGTCCACTGCATGCTCGCATGAACGCTTTATAATATATATTTTTAGGAGGAGCCAATCATGGATAAACTTCAGGCTTTCGCAAACGAGCAATTGAAAACAGAAATCCCCCAGTTCGAAATCGGTGATTCTGTAGTTGTACACAACAAAATCAAAGAAGGAAACAGAGAAAGAATTCAGCTTTTCGACGGTCTTGTAATCGCAAAGAAGAACGGTGGCATTGCTGAAACCTTTACCGTCAGAAAGATCGCTTACGGTATCGGCGTTGAAAAAACTTTCCCCATCCATTCTCCCAACGTTGTTAAAGTTGTCGTTACCCGCCGCGGTAAAGTTCGCCGTGCTAAACTTTACTACGTTCGTGAACGCGTAGGTAAGGCAGCAAAGGTAAAAGAGCTCATTTGAGTTCAGAAACCCTCTCAAGCATAAAAAGCGAAGCTTTTCGGAAGTACTTTCGAAAGACTTCGCTCTTTTATTTTCTTATTCCAATAATTTTTTTATATCTGTCGAAAATCATAAAATTTCTTATTGAATTTTCTCGGCGTTTGTGTTAGAATAAGATTGTAATTTTACTTTGAAATCAGAAAAGAGGATTGATTGTATGGGCGGTTTTTTTGGCGCTGCATCAAAAGAAGATTGCGTATTTGATTTGTTTTACGGAATAGACTATCACTCCCATCTTGGCACCCGCCGTGCAGGCATAGCTGTTTACAGCAAGCAAACGGGATTTGATAAATCCATTCATAATATTGAAAACACCCCCTTCCGAACAAAATTCAAACAAGAAGCCAACGATATGTGCGGAGAATACGGCATCGGCTGTATTTCCGATTATGAAGCGCAACCCGTTTTGATTCGCTCTCATCACGGTACGTTCAGCATCACAACCGTAGGTAAAATCAATAATACAGAAGAAATTGTAGAAGAAATTCTCAAAAATCACACGCATTTCTTTGAAATGCAAAATGGCTCGGTCAATCAGACAGAACTCGTTGCCGCCATTATCAACCAGAAAGAAAATTTCATCGACGGAATCCGTTACGCGCAGGAAATCATCGATGGCTCCATGAGCATGCTTATCCTCACACCCAAGGGTGTGTACGCCGTCCGTGATAAACTCGGCAGAACCCCCATCATCATCGGCAAAAAAGAAGATGGCTACTGTGCAAGCTTCGAAAGTTTTGCCTATCTGAATCTCGGGTATACGGATTATAAAGAGCTCAAACCGGGTGAAATCGTTGTCATGGATGAAAATGGCGTAAGCTCACTCGTTTGCCCTAATAACCCCATGAAGATCTGTACATTCCTCTGGGTTTATTACGGCTATCCATCCTCCTCTTATGAAGGTATGACCGTCGAAAAAATGCGTTATCATTGCGGCGAATGTCTTGCCAGAAGAGACGCAGGAAAGGTTTCTCCCGATCTTGTTGCGGGTATTCCCGATTCGGGCGTCGCGCACGCCATCGGTTACGCCAACGAATCCAATGTGGAATATTCCCGTCCCTTCGTCAAATATACCCCCACATGGCCCCGCTCTTTTATGCCCACACATCAGAAAAAACGAAATCTGATTGCAAAAATGAAACTGATTCCGATTCATGACCTCATCAACGGAAAAAAACTTCTCCTGATCGACGACTCCATCGTGCGCGGCACACAGCTCGGAGAAACCACGCAGTTCCTCTATGACAGCGGTGCAAAAGAAGTTCACATCCGTACGGGATGTCCTCCCATCCTCTTCGGCTGTAAATATCTGAATTTCTCCCGTTCCTCTTCCGAAATGGAACTCATTACCCGCCGCGTGATTGCGGAATTGGAAGGTAAGGAAGAAGCCGACCGCGAAACCGTTATGCAGTATACCGATCCCGACAGCGAAAAATATCAGCAAATGGTGGAAAAAATCAGAGAAAAGCTGAACTTCACTTCCCTCGCATATCTCCGTCTGGATGATATGCTTGAATCCACAGGCGTAGACAAAGAGAAGCTCTGCACCTACTGTTGGACAGGTAAAGAATAATATCCGAATATATGCAAAAGCCGCTCTGCTAAATTTTCAAAATTTGTAAGGCGGCTTTTTTCATACCAACAAACAGAAAGGAGAAGACATAATGAACCATTCATGGAAATTCAAATGGAAAAATATAAAACGAGTCCCCTTCCGTAATATTGTATGTTGGATTTTTCTTACGTTATTTTTGATTGCATTGTTTATTCATGCATTTTTGATTCCCAAGTATCACTTATTGAATCCCACATATGAAAAACATCTCGTAATCGAAAGTATATACCTTGACCGCTACCGCAAACAAGTGGTTCTGTATGCAGACGATGAAGAGTATTATATGAGTTACAGCTCTCTTCAAGCCGCTCAATCCATTCGTAAAATCAGAAACGATTTGGAAAACGGTGCTTTGGGAGTTGGAGATACGGCAACAATCCAATTTATTTCCGCAGACGATATCCTATTTAATTTTATTCTTCAGAAAAAACGCATTGTTGACCTCCGAACGGAAAATGACATTTATTATACGCTCGATACCGAAAAAACAATATTAAAAGAACATAAAATAGTGGGCATTTTCATCTTTTTCCTATTTCTTTTATGTTGGGTAATATATACATACTTTGCTATTTTACTTTACGGTTTGCTGGTAAGCGGAAAAGTAAAAAAACAGAATATTCAGAAAAAATACAAAAAATCAAAACAACAATCTCAAAAAAACCGGCAAAGATCGGTGCGGGCAACGCCCGCCGGAAGTTGCTCGCCTATCCGTATTTTGCTTATGCTTAAATAATGCAAAACAGCGAGGTCAATTTTGCGCAAATTCCTATGGTATAAGAAAGTAAAAGCCATCACGAAATTTCGTGATGGCTTTTATATATTCAGTTATTCTAACGCATGAATGCTTTCAGAAATTACACGATACAACTGCTCCCTGCTGTCAAAAGCATACCAAATATCGTCATCAGGCTCATCTAAATCAAACGAAACACTGAATTCGTTAGGATAGATTTGTATATCTGCAAAATATTTCTTATACCGTCCTTGTATACCGATACACTTTATACCATTCCAATCAATGTGAATTTCGATTCTTGTTATGCCAAGTGATTCGAAATCTGATTTTAATGTTCCATCCAAATAAGCGCACAGAAGAAAATCAAATGCATTCTTCTCGCTCTCTGTTTTTTGATTTAGATATTTTTGTATTTTCTTCTTCTTTGAAATCAGCATTGGTTTCTCCTTTTTATCGCCGGTTTTGCCTGTGTCTTACAAAGGCATTCTTTCCAAATTCTTCGCAATTTTTTCCAAAGCGGCTTTTTCGATTCGTGAAACGTAGGAACGGGAAATACCGAGCGCATCTGCTGCTTCTCTTTGCGTGATGGGTTTTCTGCCGTTCAAGCCGTAACGCAAAACGATGATTTCCCGCTCCCGCGGTTCCAGCATACGGTTCACGATCTCCAAAACGCGTTTACCTTGCAGTTTTCTGTCCAAATCTTCCGCAATCGTATCATCCACGCTGATGATATCGCTGTAAGTCAACGGCGCGCCGTCTTTATCGGTGTCAATCGTTTCGCTGATGGAAACTTCGTTTGCAAGTTTTTTTCGGGAACGGAAATGCATGAGAATTTCGTTCGCTATCCTCTCCTAACGGACCTTCAAAATCCTCTGAATTTCCGTTAGGATTTTTGTCGTTATCGGGGGTATTTCCACCATCGGGCGGGTTAGGAAATTCATAGTCCCCGTCATTGTGGAACAGATACACATGGGCATTTTCGCCGTCCCATACGATTTTACGGATAAATGTTCTGATGGCAGCACGTTTTTGCTCAACGCTGTATTCCTCGATATTCTCACCCATAGTAGAAAGCAACTGACGGATAAGGTCAAATTCGATTTCCGCAAGATCGTGCTGCTGCATAATTGCTTCAAGCTCGACAAGACGTTTTTTCAAGCCCTCGCCCTTTTCGTGAAGCTCGTCAATCTGTTCCAGGATATATTTCTCGGCATTTGTGCCCTCAGTCTTTCCAAGTGAGATAACAAGCGCCTTAATATCTTTTTCGTTATCCTCAATCTGTGATTTTACTTTTGCGACCTCTGCGTCATAGCCCTCGCGGTTGCCATTGATTCGCTTCTTTGTCTGTGTAATTTGTTTTGCCATATCGGAGCTTTGTTTGCCGAAGCTCTTAACCGTGGCAATAATTTTTGCGTCAAGCATATTGCCGTTGGCGTTTTTCATATCGCACACATGACTTCTGCTACGCTCTTTGGTAGTGCAAAGATAGGTGTAGATAGGATCGCCCGTTGCGGTCAGACGGTCAGACAGTTTCGGGCGCATATAATCACCGCATTTTCCACAATAGAGGATTCCCGACAAGAGAGCAACATTACTGCGCGGCTTGCGATAGCTCTTGGATTTATTCAGCTCCAACAAGTTTTGCACCTTCACCCAAACAGCACCGGGGATAACGCCTTTGTGCTTACCGACAGATACAATCCATTCATTCATGGGCTTTTCCTGTGTTGCCTTGCCGGGACGCTGTAATGTGCGGTTGTATGCCATAATGCCGTGTTTGCCGTCAAACGCTTCTTTATCGGAGAAAAGATCAACATCGTTTTCAACAAGATAATTAAAAGCGTCCTCGTCAGCAATCATATACACGGGATTGGAAAGAATACCCTTGATGGCAAATCGGGTAAAGGTCTTTCCGCGCTTTGTCTTATAGCGTCCCTGCATGAGAAATTGATCGGTTTTCGTGAGTGAGCCTGTTTCAATGAATTTATCGAAAATTAGCTTGACCAAATTGATTTCTTCGGGAATGATTTTCAGCTTGCAAGCCTTACGGGTTTTGCCGTCCACGGTTACGTTGGAAATACTCTCCGATTCATAGCCCGTAGGGGTAGTGCCACCGAGCCAACGTCCTGTTTTAGACAGTTCGTGCATATTATCTCTGATACGCTCTGCAATGGTTTCGCGCTCCAACTGCGAGAACACGGAGGCAATATACATCATGGCGCGACCCATCGGGGACGAGGTATCAAACTGTTCGCGGATAGATATAAAACCAATTTCGCGGTCTGCCAAATCCTCTATCAGCTTTGCGAAATCACCGATATTACGGCTAATACGGTCAAGACGATACACCACGATAGCGGCAAACTTGATTTTCTGCGAATCACTCATCATTTTCTTGAACTTCGGGCGTTCAAGCGTACCACCTGAAAAGCCCTCATCTTCATAGACGAGTGCTGCGTCTGCTTCCTCTTGGCTGTAATGCGTGGCAATATACTGACGGCACATTTCAATCTGATTTTCAATGCTCTCGCCCTTGCCTGTAAACTTGGATTTTCTTGAATATATTACAAACTGCTGTATGTCTTTAGTTTTCATTGCGTATCCTCCCCAAAAGAGTATGTTATGTATCTGCAAGTATTATAACATAAAGTCCGAAAAAATGGAAGTAGTTACGAAGAATATTTACATTTGTTTTCGATTATAAATGCAAAACGCGGCGCGTGGCTTGTAATTGAGCCATGCGCCGCGTTGTTTATTCTTTCCACATTTGAACAAGATTAACCGTAGTGCTCTGAGGTTGTTTGTTCTTGGGAAGTAGATCCACTTGAACAAGAACAGGAAAGTTCGATGCAACACCTGTAAAAATACAAGCCCCTTGCGGCAAAACAGAAATCATTTCATACGATGTATTGTCTATAAAAGCAACAGCTTTTCCTATAGCACGGATGTCCTCGTTGTTTACTAATCGATGGATAAAATAGTTATGGAGTTGTGAAATAATAGTTTCTGAAATATCAGATGGCCTCTGACTGGAAATAGTCAAAAAAGTTCCGAATTTTCTTCCTTCTTTGATAATTTCTTCAAAAGTTTCTAATCGATAATCTTTCCAAGTTTGGCTTTCGCGCTCAGATGCTGTCGAAAGAACATTATGCGCTTCATCAATGATTATGTGAAGGCTATGTCCTTGAAAGTCTTGGCGTTGCTTTTCATAAAAGTATTTGCAAATAATCAACGGCACAATCTTTTTGAATTCAACATTTACATCAACTAACGAATATATTGCAAGCCAGTCAAGCGGCGGATTATCGCATATTCTGAAAAGACGCTTAACCCTTTTTGAGCGATTATCAAATCGTGACAATAACGGTGCGATGTGTTCTTCGTTTACAAATTGGCTGCATAGAGACTCTAAGAACTTAAAACGCAATGCAAACTCAAAAACAAGATATTCATCAATAGGTTTGCAATTTGCATCAGTAAAT
>SVRL01000016.1 GCA_015064845.1 Oscillospiraceae bacterium
CGAACACCCGTTGTTTCTTCCGTAGGTTCTTTGGTTACTACGGGATTACCCCATGCGTGACCCGCTGCAGGTACTTCTTCCTGTTTCACAAGAATCTCTCCGCAAACGGAGCAATGCTTGCCTTCGTTCAGACCTGTTTCGGTACAAGTCGGCGCAACTGCTTTGTCAATGATCACGGTGTGACCTTTTGCATTGACATAATTGTCTACGTAAGTATCGCCACACGAACAGGTATGTGTTGTGAAACCTCTTTCCGTACATGTCGGCGCGGTTACAGTTTCTATATAACTGTGGGTATGTGTCGAAGCAGGAATTGTTTCCGTTTTAGTTTCTCCGCAATTTTCACAAACAAAGCTACGAATTCCCGTTTCCGTTGCTGTAGGCTCTTTAGTCACAACACCATTGCCCCAAGCATGCCCTTTTGCAGGAATGCTCTCCGGCTGTTTCAAGACCTCCTGACATACAGAACAAGTTTGTCCTTCCGTAAAGCCTTGTTCTGTGCAAGTTGGCACTTTGCTACCTTCACTTAAAATCACATGTCCTTTTGCTTTGATGGGTTGTGTTTCTTTTTCTCCACAAGAACAGGTTCTTTCCTGTTCGCCATCAGAAGTACAAGTTGCTTCTTTGATTACATTCCATGCTCCGAAGTCGTGTTTGTGCGACTCGGTATTTGATGTACTTTCTTCCGTCGAAGATGAATCATCTTTTGTTGAAGAGGATGTCTCTTTTTCGGAAGATGGTTCATTGTGTGTATGATTATCTGAATCAGGAGTGTTACAAGATGCAAACATTGTAGCAATCATGGATAACAAAACCAACCACACAAGCATTTTTTTGAGTATTCGTTTCATGATTCCGCCTTTCCTTGGTTGTTATGATAAAAATGAGAATTTTATTGTATCATTCTTTATATAAATTGTCAAGAGTTACAAAAAAATTTTTTCTGGAGAATATGTCTACTAATTCATTTAAATTTCCGATATAAAATTTGTTTGAAACAGCAAATTCGCTGATACAATTTTAACTCTTTCAAACAGATGTGAAAAGTGCCCATGAGGATTCACGAGCACCAATAGTTAATAATCTTATCAAGGTTCTTCCACCAATCGCAGGTTCGGTGAAAAGTTTTCATCAAAAGAATATACGAAAGTTTTGCATTTTTTGCGTTGATTGGAACTCACCCCGATCTGCGGACAAAAACCGAGAAGTATACCGTCCATTTTTATATGATAAAAAAGTCCGTGCATATGACCGCACAAATAAGTCTTTGCGCTTCCCATCTCCTTCATTGCCGTATAGAAAGGGGAAGGCTCTGCGCCCGCTTCACCAAGAACGGCATTGGACATCCAACCATTCAATTCCTGCTCATATACGAAAGCCGCGCCATCCTCTTTTTCCGCCTTTTGATAAGCGATAAAATGCTCTTGCAATTGCATATGTCCGTAGGTAAGAGTCGGAATGATCTCATGCTCGTTATTCTTTTGTTCCGAATAAATTCCGTTCAATCTGCCGATCTCGCTTTTGTACCACGCAATCTGTCCTTCGGTAATGGATTGATAACAACCTGCGGCATAATCATACGTCCCCGTATCAATCATTACCAGCGCGCCGAGCAAGTCCCCCGTTTGGGCATCCGTAAGTGAGATTGAAAAATTTCCGTACCGATTTTCGCCGGTATCCTCAACGTAGCCGGAACGATACAAGAGATAGGGTGAATTGCTATTCTCCAAATAATCCGAAACATCACGCTTGCAATATCCTGCCAAAGAGGATTCCGCATCGTGATTACCGAAAATAAACGTATACGGTGTTTGGTAAGCATCCATGATACGAATCAATTCTTTGATTCCTTGCACACCCGTAGTCATGATGTTATCGCCGCTCAGAACGATCAGATCGGGTTTCTCGCTTTCCACAAGGTAAGTCATAAACTCAATGGTACGCGCTTCATCTGCATTATGATAAACTTCTCCTTCTTTGCCGAAATGCAAGTCGGCAAATTGGACGATTTTGAATTGCTCGCCGCGATTCATCGTCAACGTAAGATCATCAGTTTTTTTATTTTGATTCATTCCGCAGGAAACAAACGGACAGAGCAAAGCAACACAAAGCAACAAGCAAAGTATTTTTTTCAGTTTCAAAATATCATCATCCCTTAGTTTTTTATATTCATAGAAGATTCCATATCATACGCACAATGGATCATTCGCCATGTTAATATCGTTGATATTATACCATAATTTCTTGAAATTTTCAAGTGAAATATTCAGCTTTGCATGGTTTTATCGAAATTCATATATAAAAATGCGCAAAATTTTGGTATGATAAAACCCCCGACAAGTGACACAATGCCGAACCGTTCAAAAGGATTTGAAAGCTTTGTCAAAATATTGACTTCCTTTTTCATTCATGTTATAATATATCATATCATAAACAATCGGATGTTATAGATAAGGAAGGTTTCATAAAATGAGGTTAAAAATCGTCAGATTGATAGGAATGATCATCGTAATATCTGCGCTGTGTTTTCTTATGTTTGGATGTACACCCGATGAAAGTATATCCACCGAGGACACAACGGTTCGCCTGAATATGAATACGGAATATGCCGTTACGGACACGCTTCCCGACGGAGAAGGCAAACACGCCAAAGTCATTCTTTTGCTTGGACAAAGCAACGCAACGGGATGCTCGATCAACAGTTATCTGAAAGAAAATATCGGCGAAAACGAATATCGGCGTTATGAAGAAGGATTCCCCTCGGTACTCATCAACTATTGTCTTGACGACCACAATGCAACTTCAAACGGAGAATTCGTAAAAGTGGATTTAACTTGCGGATCGGGAAACGGATTTTTCGGACCCGAGGTAGGCATTGCCGAGGTCATTTCCGAAGCATATCCCGATGAAACGGTATTTATTCTGAAATATACGATGTCGGGCTATTCTCTCCATTACCATTGGCTTTGCGCAGGCGAACGCGGTTCCATCTATCAAGCCTTTTTGTCTTTCGCGCAAACGTATATGGAACTGTTATCGGAAAAAAATTACGATGCCAAAATAGGCGCTGTCTGTTGGATGCAAGGCGAATCCGATACGACGGATTTCAAAGCTTCTCACTATTATGAAAATCAAACGGCATTCGTATCGTATCTGCGTGAAGACTTGAATGCTTACGCAGAAGACGGCGGCATCTATTTTATCGATGCAGGGATTTCCAACAGTCCGTACTGCGAACCCGCCTATCCCGCAATCAACGAAGCAAAAGAAAAATTTTCAAAACAATCGGAAATGAATCTGTATTTTTCAACGATTGATCTTGGTTTTACCATACACAAAGAACCTGAGGGCGAACCCGACTGGGGACATTACGATTCTCTCAGCGAACTTGAACTGGGGAAAAAATTCGGAGAATATATCATTGATATTTATTCAAGAAAATCAGGGGCTTTGAATGAGTAAACTATATATTAATGTTCAGATATTCCAAACCACTTCCACCGCGCCATCTTCGGCTATGTATATTTTATCGATCAATAATTGAACCACGCTTTTCTTTTTCTCGTAATCCGCTGTTTTCCACTCTTCCGAAAGGTCGATTGTATTTTGCGCATCTCGCTCTGTATTTGCAATAAACGCAATCTGTTCCGTGATCCTGCGCTTCTCTTCGGCAAGCGCTTTCGCCCTTTCGTTCAAAAGTTTCATCATGTCCGTCTCAATGGCGCTGCTCATCATCAGTTCCACCAACTTATTTTGAGAATCTTCTATCTCAATCTTCTTATTCTTCAGCGCGTTGATCTTTCCCGTGTTTTCACTTTCTGCTTTGCCCGAACAGGTCTTCATGGAACGGAATTTTTCCGAAATCAGGGTATAAATCATATCTTCCAGTGAATCTGCATAAAGCGTAATCCCGATTCCTTCACAAATACGGTTTTGCTTCCCCGTACAAGAAAAATATCGCGTTTGTGAGCCATCCGCGCGTTTTCCCCCCTTGGTAACGGTCATCGTTCGCCCGCATTTTTGGCAGACGATCCTTCCGCCGAGCCAGCTCGTCGTATTGCTCATACTGTTATTGATTTTTTTATTCTTGGCAACCTTTTTCTGACAGGAAAGCCAAAGTTCGGAGTCAATGACACCTTCGTGAGACATAACGACGATCTTCATGTCCGACCAATCCTCTGACGCGGAATCGTGCTTCGTTTTGCCATAAAGCTGAATGCCCCGCGTACCATCGAATTCGTAAATATCACTGACAATCTTTGTTCCCTTGCGACGAAAATATTCATAAATCGCATTGTCGGCTCTCACGTATATGGGATTTCTGATCATAGCAGACAATTTAGCGGTGGACCACTTCCCTTCCGTCAGCAATATGCCGTTTTGAAGCAGATCCTCCAGCAACCGACGAAGTGTAACATTCGGCACGGCATATCTTTCAAAAATATATCTGACGTGAGAAATTTCGTCCGCAAGCGGCAAAAATTTTTTAGTTTTCACACCGTGGATTACCGTTTCGCCGAAGGTAAATCCGTAAGGTCTGCGCCCGCCCATAAAAATACCTTGATCTGAACGGGCTTGGTACGCATGTGTCACGCGCTCAATGATACTCTGACGCTCAAATTCGGCAAACACCATGAGCAGTTTGGTAATCATCTCCCCGTACGAGGTCGAAGTGTCAAAAGACTCCTGTGAACTGATAAAAGCCACGTTATATTTCTTAAACCGTTCCATGATCGAGACAAAATCTACAAGACTGCGGCTGATACGGTCGAGTCTATAAACGATAACCTTTGAAATCCCCCCTCGCTCGACGAGCGACATCATTTCACGGAAGCCCTCGCGTTCAAGATTGCCGCCCGAAAAACCGTTGTCAACGAACTCGTAAATTGTTTCGCCATGCTCATCAGGCTTCAGCATTGCACGGCAATATGCAAGCTGTGTCTCACAGGAAATGGAATTTTCTCTCTCAACCGATTTTCTGGCATAAAGGGCAATCGCCATACGAATTCACCTCCTTTCCGCTTGCATTCCGGCTTGCCTACTGTTTAGACGAGAAAATTTTGAAAAGCGCCGTCAGAATTTCTTCTTCCGTGTAGATTTTTCGTTCTTCTTCGCTCAAAACGCGCTGTGTCACGAGATACGTTTTGTTTTTCAGATCTTTGTATTCAATCATAAGATTCTCCTTTCTCCGCTGTAAAGCGAGATATTTATGTATATTAAAATAAATTTTTCTATATGCTTCCGCGCTTCGTCTCCCCGACTCTTTTGAAATGTTTTCGTTCATAAAATCACTCCAATATATAAAATTATCCTCCGATAAATCACTCCTGCTTTATCGGAGGATTCATTTTGATAATATAACTCACACGAGTTCGATGAATTTACGTGAATTTTGATGATTTTTCTATCAATTTAACTGAGAGATGCTATTGAATTCCGGTATTTTTTGTGCTATACTGCAAATGCAGAAAATTTAATTTTTGAGGAGGCTATGATGTCAACTGTAAAAATTGTAAGCTTTAATCTTCGCTGTGTATGGAAGGGAGACGGCATCAATGCGTTTATCTTCCGAGCAGGGATGATCTATGATAAAATCATGCGTGAGATGCCCGATGTGCTCGCTTTTCAGGAAATGTCCGTCGATCATCTCAAGCTGCTGCAAAGAATGTTGCCGGAGTATGATTTTTGCGGACAATTCCGCAGTAAAAACTATACGGGCGAGGGACTTTTTACTGCGGTTCGCAAGGATGCGTGGGATGTGATCGCATACGAAACCTTTTGGATCAGCCCCACTCCCTATGTTGCAGGTTCCCGCTTTGAGGATCAGAGCGATTGTCCGAGAATCTGTGTTGTAACGCAGATCCGACACAGAAAAACAGGAAAAATGCTTCGTCTTTACAACATCCATCTCGATCATATTTCTGACGTAGCGCGCATCAAGGGTATCCGCTGTGTATTTGAAAAAATGGAGGAATTCAACGGAAAGCTTCCGCTTCCTTCTCTCGTTTTGGGCGATTACAATGCATATCCCGACAGTGAGACGATCCGCTTCTGTAACGATTACAAAACACCTGCCATGTTTGACGTCACAAAAGAGATTCCCGCAACCTTTCACAATTATGGAAAATGCGGTCTTAAAATCGATTATATCTACGTTACCGAAGAACTGAAGCATGCATTTCTTGCATCCGATATCTGGGCAGATGAGAGAGAAGGCATCTATCTTTCTGATCATTATCCCATTTGGGCAGAGTTTGCAACGGATGTTTTATAAAATAAATTTTGAGGAGACATACCATGCTGTATAGACAAAAAGAAACGCCAAATCTTACGCCTGAGCTGTTCCAAACGCCCACCGCGGAATACAGAGGCACACCGTTCTGGGCATGGAACTGCAAACTGGAGCAAGGTGAACTTGACCGACAATTGGAGATATTTAAGAAAATGGGCTTCGGTGGCGCGCATATGCACGTCCGCACGGGCATGGCAACAAAATATCTCAGCGACGAATTTATGACATTGATCCGAAATTGTGTCAAAAAGGCAAAGAGTGAAAATATGCTCGCGTGGCTCTACGATGAGGACAGATGGCCTTCCGGCTCCGCGGGAGGAGAGGTCACAAAAGAAAAGCGTTTCCGCGCCCGCCATATGCTTTTTACATACGAACCGCGCAACGACATGACAGCCCGCCGGGGAGAGCCCGACTTTGCGGAAAACGGCGGGCTCATCGCCTGCTTTGACGTGGAGCTTGACAAAAACGGAAAGCTCATCAGTTGGCAGACCATCGCCCCCGAAGCCGATGCGCACCATGAAAAATGGTACGCCTATATGGAGATCCATCGCGAGAGCAGCTGGCACAACGGACAAACCTATGTCGATACGCTGAACAAAGAAGCCATCGACCGTTTCATTGCGATCACGCATGAAAGCTATAAGCGCGCCGTTTCCGACGATTTTGGCAAAACCATTCCCTCGATCTTCACGGATGAACCGCAATTTTCGACCAAAACCGCACTGAAGCACGGCAATGATAAGGGCTCCGCGATCCTCCCCTGGACGGACGACCTTCCCGAAACCTTTTCAAAAACGTATAAAGGAGCCAATCTGATCGAAAATCTTCCCGAACTGATCTGGGAACGCGCCGATGGCACAATTTCCGTCACACGCTATCGCTTCCACGACCACGTTTGCGAACGCTTCGCCGAAGCATTCGCGGATAATTGCGGCAGATGGTGTGAAGAAAACGGCATTTATTTGACGGGTCATGTTATGCGCGAGCCGTCTCTGCGCACGCAAACCAATGCGATTGGCGAAGCAATGCGCCTTTACAGAGGCTTCGGTATTCCAGGTGTCGATATGCTGGAGCGCAATCTCGAATATACCACCGTCAAGCAGGCACAGTCCGCCGTTCATCAGTTCGGGAGAGAAGGCGTACTTTGTGAAATGTACGGTGTTTCCAACTGGGACTTCGATTTCAGAGAGCATAAAATGAACGGCGACTGGATGGCGGCGCTCGGCGTGACCGTTCGTGTCCCTCATCTCTCGCTTGTTTCCATGGCGGGAGAAGCCAAACGCGATTATCCTGCGTCCATTCATTATCAGTCCCCGTGGTGGGAAAAATATCCGCTCATCGAGGATCATTTTGCCCGTGTCAATACCGCACTCACACGAGGAAAGCCTATCGTGCGCATAGGCGTGATCCATCCCATCGAAAGCTATTGGATCCATTGGGGACCCCATGCAGATACCCTTCCGCTTCGTGAAGATATGGACAACAATTTCCAGAACCTGACGAAATGGCTCCTCTTTGGCGGTTTGGATTTCGATTTTATTTCCGAATCTCTCATGCCGACACTTTGTAAAGAAGCGAGCGCACCTCTGCGCATGGGTGAGATGGCATACGATGCGATCATTGTTCCCTCATGTGAAACACTCCGCTCTACCACGCTGGAAAAATTAGAGTTGTTCCGAAAGGCAGGCGGCAAGCTGATCTTCATGGGTGAAATCCCCACGCTCGAAAATGCTATTCCGAGCACACGAGGCGAAAAACTGGCGAAAAATTCGACACGAATTCCTTTCACGCGCAATGCAATCCTGAGCGCACTTGAATCCGTCCGTGAGGTTGACATCAGAACAGAAGCGGGCGTTCTGACTACCGATCTCCTGCACCAGCTCCGTCTGGACGGTAAGAGCCGTTGGCTTTTTGTAGCGCGCGGAACGATTCCCCACAACCGTGATATTTCCCGTTTCAAGAACCTTGTCATCCGTATCAAGGACAATTGGCGCGTATCGCTTTACGATACAGCAACAGGAGATGTTAAAAACGTCCGCTTCCGTGCCAAGGATGGCGAAACGGAGATTCTCTGCCGTGCGTACGACTATGACAGTTTCCTATTCCGTCTCGATCCCACGGAAGAATCCCTTGATGAAACGGCGGTTTCCGCAGAAAGTAAAGTAAACACCCGCGCTCTTTCCCTACCGATTACCGTCCCTTATACACTCAGCGAACCGAATGCGTTGCTTCTTGACCAAGCGGAGTATGCGCTTGATGATGGAGAGTGGGCGCCGAGCGAGGAAATTCTTCGACTCGATGATCTTTGCCGTGAAAAGCTCGGTTGGCTGACACGAAGAAACGATTCTGCACAACAGTGGGCAAAAAAGATAGAGCCTATTACACATACGCTCCGATTGCGCTTCCGCATTCATTCCGAGATTGATTATGAAGGCGCACAGCTTGCCATCGAGGATGCGGAACGCCTGACAATTACGTGGAACGGCAAGTCTGTCGAAAGCGTACCGATCGGCTGGTACGCCGATAAAGCAATTAAAACCATTGCGCTCCCACCCATCAAAAAGGGAGAAAACATTTTAGAAATTTCGGTTCCCTTCGCCAAGCACACCAATACGGAATGGGCATATTTACTCGGCGCCTTCGGCGTTGAGGTCTGCGGCAGAAGCGTACATGTAACCGAAGTGAGAAAAGAACTCGCATTCGGCGATATCACCGAACAGGGACTTCCTTTCTACGGCGGAAACCTCACCTACCATATCCCGATTGAAACGGCAGGAGGCGATGTGGAATTTCACTCTCCGCAGTACAAGGGCATTCTCCAAACCGTCTCACTCGATAACGGAAAGGAAAATGCTGCAATCTATCCGCCTTACACCGTCAGATTCCAAAACGTGTGTGCGGGCAAACATACATTGAACGTCACACTCTACGGCCATCGCCGAAACGGGTTCGGTCCCGTCCATCTCGCCAACCTGAAGGAAACATGGATCGGTCCGACTGCATGGCGTACCACAGGTGAAGCATGGTGCTACGATTACATGATCTGCGAGGAAGGCATCATGACCACACCGAGAGTGTTTGAATACATTTCCGAATCATAATAATATAAATTCGGATAAATCTCCGAAGAATTATATGAGTTTTCGAAAAGATTTTGTTTGGGGTACCGCAATTGGATTAAAACACATCATAACGAGAGGAATACCATATGAAACAATGGATTTCAGATATTGAAAAAAATGCGATTCGTTACGGCAGTCTGCCGTTCTGGTCGTGGAACGATAAATTGCAGGAGGACGAGCTTCGCCGTCAGATCCGCAGAATGCACGAGCTCGGAATGAACGGCTTCTTCATGCATGCAAGGGGCGGTCTGGAGACGGAATATCTCAGCGATGAGTGGTATGCGCTCACCCGCGCGTGCGTCGACGAGGCAAAAAAGCTTGGTATGGAGGCGTGGGCATATGACGAAAACGGCTGGCCCAGCGGTTTTGCGGGAGGCAAACTGCTCGAGGATGAGAGAAACCACGCTGTTTTTCTGACCTGTGAACAAACCGACGTGTTCCCAACGGATGAGAAGGTGCTTGGTGTCTACGTATTCACAGACGGCATACCGGAGCTCATTACCGCGCCGCAAAACGCTCCCTACACCGTCATCCGCATGGGTACAGATGCATCTTACGTTGATACGTTAGATGCCGACGTCACAAGAAAATTCATTGAGCAAACGCACGAGCAGTACAAAAAGCGAGTGGGCTTCTCAGAGAATATGCCCGGATTTTTTACCGATGAACCACAGTATTACCGATACCGTACACCATGGTCTAAAAAGATGCCCTCGGAATTTGAGAGAGCTTACGGATACAGTGTTCTCTCCGTTCTCCCCGCGCTCTTTTTGGACTTCGAAGGTGCCGAAGAACGCCGTTACGATTACTATTTGCTCTGCCACAAACTTTTCATGCAGAATTTCATCAAGGTGATTTACGATTGGTGTGAGGAAAACGGCTGTATGCTTACGGGGCATGCTGTCGAAGAGCGAAGCCTCAGTACGCAGATGTGGTGTTGCGGCGGTGTTATGCCTTTCTATGAATACGAGCATATTCCCGGTATCGACTATCTCGACCGACGCATCGATCATGATCTCGCATCAAAACAGCTTGGCTCCGCTTGCGCCCAGCTCGGCAGAAAAAAAGCTATGTCCGAGATGTTTGGCTGTTGCGGTTGGGAGGTTACACCCCGTGAGCTCAAACGCATCGCCGAATGCCAATATGTAAACGGTGTCAACCTGATGTGTCAGCATCTTTATCCCTATTCCGAACGCGGACAAAGAAAAAACGACTACCCTGCGCACTACTCCGAGCATCTGCCATGGCAGGATTCTATGCGCGACTTCAATACCTATTTTAATCATCTTGGCTACACGCTCTCGCGCGGCAAGGAGCTTGTGACGACTTTGATCATTCATCCCATGCACAGCGCTTATCTGCATTTTAAGCGCAAGGAAGATGCTGAATCCATCCGCCGTCTTGAGGACGAAACGCTCGCAATCTCCAACCGTTTTTCCTCCCATCAGATTCCCTATCATTGGGGCGATGAAACTATGATGGCAAAGCTTGCGCGCGTGGAAGGCGATACTCTCTGCGTTGGGCTCTGCCGCTATCGCTTCGTCGTAATTCCCTATTGTGAAACACTGGATGCCTCTACGGTCTCTCTGTTAAAGCAATACGTAAGAAACGGCGGACGGCTCTTTGTCGCAAGCGAAGCCCCCACGCGCATTGACGGCAAACATGCAGATCTCTCTTTCCTCGTCGGCAACTGTACGTTTGAGAATATCCGCGCGGCATCCCCCGTTGCGCTTTCCAAAGACGGAAATCCTCTTTCCGCATTGCGTATGCAGATCCGCATGACCGATCGCGGCAGAATCATTTACATAACCAATCCCTCGGAGCAATCCTTTACCGATGTGCGCATCGATATCCGCGAGAGCGCTCCCTTCTGCGAGTTGGATATGCTCACGCTAACACCGCGTGCCGTACGTGGCGAGGATGGAATACTCCTTCTTAATTTTGCATCGGGAGAATCTCATGTGCTCTTTGAGAGCAATGAAATTCCCATGCTCCCTGTAGAGCCGACACCTGTGCAAAAAGAGAGCATCCGTCTTCCCGAAACGTGGCGTTTTGTGAGCCATCCCGAGAACGCGATGACGCTCGATCTTGTCAGTGTTTCCTACGACGGCATTCACTATGAAAAAAAGGAACCCTTGACTGCCGTCAAAAACCGTCTTTACGAGATGCGTTACCACGGTGAACTGTGGTTGCGCTATGAATTTGATATCGATGAACTGCCCGACACCCTATGTGTCGCTGCAGAACCACTCCGCTACACGGGATTTTTTGTCAACGACACAGCCGTTACGCTGACGGACAAGCCGTGGTTCGACAAAAGCTTCCTCTCGGCTGACATTCATCCCTATGTGAGGGTAGGCAAAAATGAAATTGTCTTTTCTGTCTCTTACTTCCAGAGAGACTATGTATATCACGTGCTCTTCGACGGTGTAAGTGAATCGCTCAGAAACTGTCTTTGGTTTGATACGGAACTTGAAAACATTTATCTCTTCGGTGATTTCGCGCTGAAAACAGACCGTTCTCGTTTCGTATACGGCGCGAGAAACAGCGTATGCTATGACGGCGCATTTGCCGTTTGCCGTTCGCGCGACGAGATTTGTCCGTATGACCTTGTTACCGAGGGGTATCCTTTCTTTGCGGGCAGTGTTACGCTGAATACGGAATATACGCACGTATCAGGTGGACCGACACGGCTCACTCTCGACGGCCGTTATGCCACAGCACGTGTCCGTCTGAACGGCACCGATGCGGGCGAACTTCTCTTTTCACAGAGCCTCAATCTCTCGGGACTGCTTCACGAAGGTAAAAATGAGCTTACCGTTACGATCACAGGTTCTAACCGCAACCTTATGGGACCGCATCACCGACCGAACCCCGAGCCTTACGGCGTTGGTCCGACCACATTTTCGTACGAAAACGAGTGGAAAAAGGGCGTATATCAGAAAAATTACCTCGACCGATACGCCTTCGTCCGCTTCGGATTCCAATAATTCTTTATATGATACCATAACAGTGAATTACCTTGCTTTTTCCGGCAAAAGAAAAAGCAGATACGTGATCTCTGTTTTCAACGGTTCCCGCTATGAATTTCTTACCTCCGGCGATCTTATGCGCGGAAGAACTTGTGTGAAGCTGGAAAATCCTATCGAAAACAGATATTAAACTCAGATCTATTGCGAAACAGGCTTTTCTTCTTCCGACGAATTTGAAGTTATGCTCAAGGATGAAGTGTAAAAAAATCGAACGAAAAGCCAAAGCTGAAAAAATGGATAGGTTTGCAATAAAAAACTGATTTCCCATCGAAAAATTTTCTTATATAAAAACAAAGAAAAACGGAGATTTCGAAAGATTTCTCCGTTTTGCGCCTATAATGTTCTTCGTTTTTTTATACTTTCATTTTCCATTCCTCAGTCATCTTGATCGGCAAAATATCTCCGTTCGCATCAAGGGGCATATCGTCAATACACATAAAACGGGCATTGCCTGTGCGGATACCGTTGTGATGACGATGATAAACGATCAGATATCTGTCCTGCTCGGCAAGATAAAAATAACCGTTATGACCGGGGCCGTTGGCAAACTCGCAGTCCCCTGTTTCAAGAATAGTTCTGTAATTGCCAAAATCACCGAGCAGTGACTTTGCGCGTGCGACGTTAACATGATAAGTTCCACGGCCCCAATCGCCTGCGGACCACATAAAATAATACTCACCGCCGCGCTTGAAAACACAGGGACCTTCCACATAGTCGGGAGGTGTGATCTCCTTGAATGTCTCTCCATCCGGAAACGGAACAAATCCGTTCATTTCCTCGTTCATGATTGCAATATTACAATGTCCCCAACCGCCGTACAAAAGATAGATCGTACCGTCGTCATCCTTAAAAAGGTGCGCATCGATGGGTTGTGCACCGTGATGAAAACCGTTAACAAGAGGAGCATCCATCAAGGCGCGGAAAGGACCGATGGGAGAATCGGAAACCGCAATCTCCAAACCGCCCTTCGTTTCCTCGCCGTGAATATTGCCCGAAGCAAAAATGTAGTAATATTTACCGTTCTTATCAATAACCGTCGGAGCCCAGATGGCACGGGTTGCCCAAGGAAAACCGCTCATATCAATGATATCCTCATGTCTTTTCCAATTGACCAAATCGGCAGAGGTAAAGCAAACTTGATTCTTCTGTTCATCAAAAGGCAAGGAACGGGTAGCATAAATAACGTACATTCCTTCATAAATCCGAGCCTCCGGATCAGCGTACCATCCATCGTCAATAGGATTTTTTAAAATTCTTTCCGACATATTCATAGATAAATTACCAAAACTTTTATCATTCATAACAAAACCATCCTTATTTATTCTATTATTCTATAGGAAATCGCGTAAATTTGACCTCAACGTTTGTACCGTACAGATACAAGAAAAAGATCGGTAGGCGAGAACACAGATTGCAAGCAATCCGTTGATTCACTTTTTTCTTGATTTGCAAGAAAAAAGTTCCAAAAAAGAAGCAAACAAGCTTGGGCAGCTTGACCGCCTGTGCAAACTTGTAGCTATGTGCTTACGATGAACTTATAAAAATCAAGACGCAGGTATGCTTAATTCTCCCTGAAACGGTCGAATTAAGCAAGATTTCCTGCTATTTTTACAAGTTCATCCCCAAATATGTTCGCCCTTCAAATATTCCACTCGCCGTCAGGCGAATATCACTCTTTCAGAATATCACTGTGCGAAAGCACAATATCACTTGCCGTAGGCAAATATCACTGCGTATTTCCTTTCGAGGAAATACGCTAAATTCCCGTTTATCTTTCTGAATTTCATCGAACACGTATCAAGAGTGATAATATTCGTATAAATAGTGAGCCGAAGAATTTTTCGTGCCCGAGAAAAATTCTTTTTGGTCAAAAATGGAGATTTCAATATCGTTCCGATAGACGTTCAGACATTCGTTGATATCGTCCAACGCTTTTTGTTTATTCAGACAATAATAGATCCACGCGCCCGTTTCGGGATTCTGCACGACGGAGCCCGAAAGGGTTCGTACGTTCACGGCATCGTCCGAAAGCTGATAACACATCCGCACGTAAGCGAAAATATCCGCCGGAGACATAGAGGTACTGATCTTTTGCAAAAGGGATTTATCTTTAATCAAGGTCAGCATGGCATCGAGTGAGAATTTATTTTTGACCTGCTTGAAAACCTCCGTCATAAAATCGCCGCGAAGCTCCACTCTGCCGATATCGCCCGTTGCGTAACCCGAACGGTAACGGATGAGCTGTTCGCACTGTTCTCCGTTCAAATGCTGATAGCCTTTCGAGAGGTTGATATAAAGCTCCTGCTCGGGGTCTTCGTAAAACATATCCTGCGGAACGTCGTAGTCAATGCCGCCGACCGCATCGATGACACTGCGGAAGCCTTTGGTATCGATCAGAACGTATTCGTCGATATTGATACAGAGCGCTTCGGAAAGACGTTTCTGCAAATCCTGCATGGCAAGCGTTTTTGCCGTTTTTGCGCTGATGCCTTTGCTCGTCTGACTGTTATATTCCGCTGAAAAAATTGCGTTGACTCTGGTAAGGCTTGCGTAACCGCCGACGGTCTTATTGACATAAGTATCGCGCGGAATCTGCACGATTTCAATCTTTCCGTTTTCCGTATCCAAAGAAGCCAGCATCAAAACGTCCGTATTATTGGAAAACGCATCGATGCCCGCAATCAGAAACGTATAAAAGCCTTTTTTGCGCTCATAAAGCGTATTTTCACCGATTGTATCTTTGTCCGACGTTTCTCCCGTTGAAAATTGCGGATCGTCATCCACGTTCGGCGTATACAGTGCCAGAAACAACGCCGCCGAAAGAACGGCAACGATTGCGAAGATCAGAATTCCCCAAAGAATGGGTTCCGCGCTCTTTTTGGGTTTGTTCATTTGATTTTGTTCCATCATTACATTCCTCATTTTTACCGAAAAACGATCAGGTTTCCGAAACCATTGCATTCCATGCAAGAATCATATCGGGATCGATCTGTTTACCTTTTTCCATCAGATACGTGACGGTAAAGCCGATGATCCGTTTCACAGTGTCGTTCAGCAAACGGGAAAGCGCCGTTTTTTCATTTTTGTTTATTTTTTCACATTCGCCGTGCAAGTATTCTCTGATATCACGGCAGGAACGGTATTTTCTGCCCGCTTCCGTGAAATCGGCAACGAAAAGCATTTTATCCGTTATGCTCATGCCGGGTTTTCCCGTAGTATGGCAGGAAATTGCGGAGCAGACCGCCTCCGTTACGGTTTCTTCACCGAAAACCTCCTTTGCGAAGGGCGCGCCCGTATATTGGTGCATGACAGCCGAGGCTACGGGAGGAGTGATTCCGTACCGCACGCAGATGGCAAGCGCTTCATCTTCGGAAAGATTTTTTGTGATATCGTGCAAAAGCGCGGAAGCGCAGACCGTATACGAATCTTCCTCGGAAAGCCCGAATTTTCTCGCAAACCAGACACACTCCCGATAAACGCCCATCGTATGCTCCAGGCGGCGCGCATCTTCATATAAAGGAAGCGCTTTTCTGATTTCGGCAAGGCGGCTTTCATATTCCGATGTCATTGATAAAGTCCCCTTTCGCTGATAAAGTCACGCACGCAGTCGGAAAGATATGCCGAGACATCCTTTCCTTCCCGCATCATCGCTCTGATTTCACTGGAAGAAATTTCAATGGGCTCCAATGGGATTTCCAGAATCTTTGCGCCGTAACGCTCGCGGAGCATGGCAATTTTTTCATGCACCTGAGCAGGCGCGGATTCCAAACGGCTTGCATAAGCCAAGGTACATTCCGAAAGAATATCCGCGAAACGAAACCACGTATCAAAGGAAAGGAGCATATCCGTTCCGCAATACAGATAAATTTCGTCAAAACCCATTGCTTTGATTTTTTGCAAAGTATAATAGGTATAACTTTTGCCTTCGCTTCGGATCTCAAGGTCCGAAACTTCGATTTTTCCTTCGTATTCCTTCTTTTCCGAAAACGCCCTTTTTGTCATGGACAGACGGATTTCGGGATCGTCATCGCCCTTGATGGCTTTGTGCGGTGGGATTTTGGTGGGAATCACGAAAAGCTTATCCGGTTTTACGCATTCAAAAAATGCGTAAGCCGCTTGTGTATGTCCTTTATGGATGGGATTGAATGTGCCGCCGAAAATACCGACCTTCATTTTCTGCATCCTTTCTTTCGGCACTTGCTTCTCAGGGAAGCTCAATGCGTTTTTTCTTTTTGGATTCTCTGTAAAGAATAAATCTCGTTCCCGTTACGGCAACCAAGTCCGCACCGAGACGTTCGGCAAGAATTTCGCCTGCTTCACGGGGACCGTAATCGCACATATCGAGCGTGCGGAGTTTGATGAGTTCTCTTGCTTCCAGAGTGGCATCGAGCTGTGTTACCATCATATCGCTGATACCGCCCTTGCCGATCTGATAGATCGTATCGTAATTATTTGCCATGGAGCGCAGATATGCGCGCTGTTTGCTTGTTAACATGGGAGTTCTTTTTAGACTGTAATTTGCTTTTTAAGATAAATTTTTGTTTATGATATTATGTACTTTTTCTTTATTTGAAAGAAAAAGCACGAAAAAGAAGCAAACCAACGTGCCGTTGGATCGCTTATACAACTTTGAAGTTTCTGCGAAGATAAATTTGTAAAAATCGAGCCGCGGGTACGCTTAATCTATCGTTTGCGATAGATTAAACGAGATCTCCCGCTATTTTTCCAAATTCATCTTGGGGAATTTGATCTGACTTTTTGCGTGAACGGTCTTGCTCATCATAGCGCTGACGGAACGGCTTGACGGGAAAATACTCTTTGTATCTCACTCGCCGTCAGGCGAATATCACTCTTTCAGAATATCACTGCGCAATAGCGCAATATCACTTGCCGTATGGCAAATATCACTGCGTATTTCCTTTCGAGGAAATACGCTAAATTCCCGTTTATCTGTTCAATTTATTCAAAAAGCAAATTTTGCCTTTCCTTTCTTTTATATATTAATACGTTTGCGCGAAAAGCTTTGCAAAAGCTTCCATTGCGCGTGCGCGGTGGCTGATTGCGTTCTTTTCTTCCGCATTCATTTGGGCAAAGGTTTTATCCATCGGTTCATAGAGAAACAAGGGGTCGTAACCGAAACCGCCGTTGCCTCTGTAATCGAAAAGCATAGTACCCGGGCATTCGCCTCTTGCAACGATCTCCTTTCCGTCGGGAAAAACACAAGCAATGACGGAAACGAAATGCGCGCCGCGTTTTTCTGCGGGAACATCTTTCATTTTTTCAAGAAGCTTGCGGTTATTATCCGCATCGTCGTGTCCGCCCGCATAACGCGCGGAATATACGCCGGGTTCGCCGTTCAATGCATCCACGCAAAGTCCGGAATCGTCCGCAATGCCGATATAGCCGAGTTTCGCTACCGTTCTTGCTTTGATCAGAGCGTTATCTTCAAAGGTTTCGCCGTCTTCCACGATATCGTCCGTATAGCCGATATCGGAAAGAGAAAGGATTTCAAAGGGTTCGCCGTTTTGATCATTCGGACAAAGCTTGCGCAAAAACGTTTCGATTTCTTTGATTTTATGAGAATTATTGGATGCCATTACGATTTTTGCCATAAAACACGTTCTCCTTTTTCATTATACACCGTATTCTTCCGTTTGAATGTCGAAAAACGGGAAGATTCTGTTTTATCTTTCGAAGAGTGCGCCGATGAAATCATTGTGATCAAAGGGCTGGAGATCGTCGATCTTTTCTCCGACTCCGACGAATTTCACGGGAATACCCAATTCTTTTCTGATGGAAATAACGATACCGCCCTTTGCCGTACCGTCAAGTTTGGTCAGAACCAAGCCCGTGATATTGGCAACATTTTTGAATTCCTTTGCCTGAATCACGGCATTCTGTCCCGTTGTGGCATCGAGAACGAGAAGCGTTTCACGGATGGCATCGGGAAGCTCTCTGGAAATGACGCGGTTGATTTTTTCCAACTCGTTCATCAGGTTCTTTTTATTGTGAAGTCTGCCCGCCGTGTCAATGATCAGCACGTCTGCACCGCGTTTTTTTGCGGCGGCGGCAGCATCGAAAACAACGGCTGCGGGATCGGAGCCTTCACTCTGGGAGATCAGATCCACACCTGCTCTGTCTGCCCATACGGCAAGCTGGTCAATGGCAGCCGCGCGGAAGGTATCCGCAGCCGCAAGCAAAACCTTTTTGCCGTTTCTCTTGATATCGTAAGCCATTTTTGCAATGGACGTCGTTTTACCGACACCGTTGACACCGATCACGAGAATGACGGTCATTTTGCCTTTTTCATAAACGATCGGTTCGGATTCTCCGATCATATCACTCAAAATATCAAAGAGCTCGATTTTTGCCACATTGGGAACCGTAATGCGGTCTTCATAAACGCGGTCGCGCAATCTGTCCAGAATTTCCATTGCGGTTTCCGCGCCGATATCGGAGCAAACGAGAAGTTCCTCCAGATCGTCGAAAAGGTCTTCGCCCACTTCTTCGTAAGCACCGAAGATGGTATCAATGCCCGAAACGAATGCTTTTTTGGTTTTCGTCAGGCCTTTTTTCAGTTTATCAAAAAATCCCATGTATATTTTTCCTTTCTTGGTATAAATTTTTTACGTTTATGTGAATGGAATTGTAAATGATTGTTTACGGTAATTGCCTCATAAATTTCCGCTTACCGTTTAATTCTGCATTTTTATTGCAAATCCAATCCGATCTTCTTTTCGATTTCGGAAATATCAATGGAAATGACGTCGGAAATACCTTTTTCATGCATGGCAACGCCGTAAAGACGTTCTGCCGCTTCCATCGTACCGCGGCGGTGGGTAATGATAACGAACTGTGTTTTATCCGAATATTTTTTGACGTATTCGGCAAATTTATCCACGTTGACTTCGTCAAGCGCCGCTTCGATCTCGTCCAGAATACAGAACGGCGAGGGGTTGACGTTCAAAATGGCAAAATACAGCGCGATGGCAACGAATGCCTGCTCGCCGCCCGAAAGCAAAGACATATTTTTAATGACTTTTCCGGGAGGTGCAACGTTGATTTCAATACCGCTTTCCAAGACGTTTGTCGGATCGGCAAGTTTGACTTCCGCTCTGCCGCCGCCGAAAAGCTCTGCAAACACTCTGCCGAAATTGATATTGATCGCTTCGAGCGTATTGGAGAAATCTCGTTGCATGGTAAGTTCCAGATCGGCAATGATGGAAAGCAAGCTTTCCTTTGATTTTTTCAGGTCGTCGATCTGCGCGGTCAGTTCATCAAACTGCTTTTTGACTTCTTTATATTCTTCAATGGCGTTGACGTTGACACTGCCGAGCGCACGGAGCTGATTTTTATATTTATTCTGCAATGCGACGGATTCCGTTCTGGTTTCCGCCGTTACCTTCGTCAGCGTTCGTTTGAGCGCTTCGGTATACGTCAGTTCATATTCATCCCAGAGGAATGCGATCAATTTATCCCAACGCTCACGCACGGATTGATATTCCGCTTCGATTTTCGTATACGTTCTGTAAAGCAAGTCTCTCTTTTCTCCGAGGTCTTTTGCTTTGAAACGGAAATCCGTCAGTTTTTTCTCAATCGCAAGCGATTCCTCTGCATTTTCCGTTTTTCTTCGTTCCGCGCTTGCAAGCTCCGTTTGATAAACCGAAATCTGCTTCTTTTCTCTTGCAATTTCCTCTTCGCCGAGGCGTATCTTTTCAACGGCTTCTTTCACGGTCAGGCGGAGTTCTTCCAGCGTTTTTGCAATTTCTGCCGTATGACGGCTTGCGTTTTCCGCCATCTGTGAAATCATATCCGCATTTGCGTCCGCTCTTGCTTTTTCCAAAGCGGCGTTCGTGTGCGAAGACTGCGCTTTACGCAAATTTTCGCCGAGCAACGCTTTGCGGTCGGAAAGCTCTGCGCCCTTTTTCTCCGCGTTACGGATCTTTTCGATAAACGCATTTTTTTGGTTTTCGAGCGCCTCCGCCTTCTCACGAACGAGACAGACCTCCTCCGTCAGACGGCTGTATTCCTCACGCAAGCTGTTGAGCGTTTGTTGCTGCGCGTCGCGGTTGGACGTCAGAACGGTAAGCTGCGTATATTCGGCATCGTAAAGCGTTTTGATTCCCGATATGGAAGCCAGCGCGCCGTTTTCTCTTTTTTCCGTTTCGCG
The DNA here is from genome assembly GCA_015064845.1 of Oscillospiraceae bacterium. Taxonomy (GTDB): domain Bacteria; phylum Bacillota; class Clostridia; order Oscillospirales; family CAG-272; genus QALR01. The sequence continues at coordinate 20,617 of SVRL01000016.1, forward strand.
GAGTGCCTCGGTTTGCGCATCGATGTCCGTCTTTGTACGGGAAAGGGCATCTTCCAGGGTTTTTACCTCCTCGCCGAGCTTTTCGATCTGCACGCGGCGGGAAAGAATTCTGCCGTCGGAAGAAAGCGAACCGCCCGTGAAGCTGCCGCCCGCGTTGATCACCTGTCCGTCAAGCGTAACGATACGGTAACGGAAATTCATGGCGCGCGCAATGCGGTTGGCGCTGTCGATATCCGTGGCGATCAGAATTCTGCCGAGCAGGCTTTTCACGATGCCGCGGTATTTTTCATCACATTCCACAAGCGCGGAAGCAACCGCAACGAAGCCTTCTCTTTGCGCCTGAGGAACGTCCCTTTCGGAAAGCTCCGTTCCGTGCATGGTGGAAACGGGATAGAAAGTTGCTCTGCCCGCGTTTTTCTTTTTCAGATATGCGATTGCCGCTTTCGCGGAGGCTTCGTCTTCCACGACGATATTCTGGAGGCTTTGTCCGAATGCGATTTCCAGTGCCGCGGAATAGCGGTCGGGAACGGAAATCAATCGGAAAACGGGGCCGTAAATGTTGGCGGGCGTACCGTCCGCAAGCAAAATTTTCCCGTTTTTATGTTCGTTGACGATGAATCGAACCGCGCCCGCATATCCCTCCAGAAATTCTTCCATGCGCACGAGGTTCTGAATTTTATGTTTGCGCTGAGAGATATCCAAAAAAATATTATTTTTTTGTTCCATCAGCGTTTTGATCTTGTTCTCGTAATCTCTTTTTTGGGTTCGGATCGTATCGAGTTCCGTTTTATGTGAGGCATCTTTTTTCCGATAACCGTCGATCTTTCCCTTTGCCATTTCAATCCGTCTGTCAAACAGAGAGATATCCGACGTATATTTTTCGATATTCTTTTCCAGTTCTTCCGATTTTTTCAGATCGGATTCGCCCTTTGCCGCCGCAACGGATGCCGCAACGACCGCTTCCGTTTGCTCCGTACGCAAAGAGGAAATTTCTTTTTCCAGCGAAAGCATTTCCGCTTCGTGAGCGGATACTGCCGTTTCCGCTTCTTCCACGGAACGTAAAGCGCGCGCTTCTTTTTCGCAAAGCGTATCCACGCGCTTCTTTGCGGATTCCCATTCGCCCAAAAGGCGTTTTTCTTCCGCTTCGGAGGAAGCGAGCGTTTCTTCCGCCGTTTTGATCTTCTCTTCGGAGGAAAGCACCGTTTCGCGCAAATGCACGGCGTTGTTTTCCGCAAGACGGATATTGGCTTCGCTTTCATGAACGGAACTCGTCAGCGAAAGAATTTTTGCCGCAATGCGTTCCGTTTCCAGTTTGAGCGTCATTTCTTCGGCTCTTACTTTTTCTTCCGTGCGTTCAAGGTCTTCTTTGGCTTCGTTTGCTTCTTCAAATTCATTTTTGGCAAGGATCAACTTTGCGGAAAGCTCTTCCGCAAGCACTTTTGCCGTATCTACGTCAAAAAGCGCAAGTGCGACATCCACAGCCATTTTTGCTTCGCGCAGTTCCAGATATTTTTTCGCCTTTTCCGATTCCTTTTCCAAGGGACCTACGCGCTCTTCCAGAACCGCCGCAATGTCCTCCACGCGCACGAGATTGTTTTCCGTATCCGCAAGCTTTTTGGAAGCTTCCGTTTTCTGATAACGATAGCGCGCAATGCCCGCCGCTTCTTCAAAAATCGCGCGGCGTTCGTCGTTTTTCTGAGAAATGATTTCCGCAATTCTGCCCTGTCCGATGATGGAATAACCGTCTCTGCCGAGTCCCGTATTCAAAAACAGCTCGTGAATATCACGCAGACGGACGGGTTTGCGGTTAATAAAATATTCGCTGTCTCCCACGCGGTAATATCTTCTCGTTACCGTAATTTCGTCGTATTCCGCAAGAGAAAGGATCTTTCCCTCTTCTTCGGTATTGTCAAAGGTAACGGAAACCTCCGCGTAGCCCATCGGACTACGCTGCTGAGAGCCCGCGAACACCACGTCTTCCATTTTTCCGCCGCGAATATTTTTGGAGGAGATTTCTCCGAGAACCCAGCGCATGGCATCGGAAATATTGGATTTTCCGCTTCCGTTCGGTCCGACGACAACTGTGATGCCGCGGTCAAAGGCAATGACCGTTTTATCCGGAAAAGATTTGAACCCTTGCAGTTCAAGCATTTTTAAGCGCATGGCAATACCGTACCTTTCATTGTAATGTTATGCTCGGATGATTTTTGACGGCAAATGCGTCGGGTAAAACCCGAAAACCCGTAAGTAAATATTTTTCAGTGAAATAAATTCTGTTTTCCGCGCGCTGACCAATCACCTTGGAAACATCCGAGGGATGTGCGCGGACAACGGCGCATTTTCCCGCCGTTTCCCGATTTTCAAGCGCTTTTTCCATGGAAAGTCGAAAACAGCGCGCATATGCAAGCTCGCCGACTGCCGGATGATAACCGCCGGCAATTCCCTTTTGCGGACCTTCGCCCGACTGCAATCCGATTCGAATCACGGGGACATCATGCCCGATAAAAACGGAAAGCGCGTTTGCGGCGCGAAGCACGGAAGTTTCTTCCGTCAAGGGTTGATATGCGCCTTTTTTCCAAAGCCCAGCAAGCGCGGTTTCTCCGAAAACGACGGTCGGATAGATTCTTGCGCCGTCCGCGCCCATACGGCAGATATCTTCGGCGGTTTTTCTTTCGTTTTCTTCCGTTCCAAGCGGAAGTCCCACCATCATTTGTCCGACAAATTCCATGCCGTATTCCTTGATGAGCGCCGCCGCGCGGAAGGAATCTTCCTTCGTATGTCCTCTGCGGCAAGCGGAAAGCACCGCTTCATCGGTACTTTGTATGCCAAGCTCCACGGTATTTACGCGATATGCGCGCAGAATCTCCAGGATTTCACGGTTGATATAATCCGGTCTTGTGGAAATGCGAACGGAATCACATTTACCGCTTTCGATATATTCGTTTGCGATTTCCAGAAGCTCAAGCATTTCGTTTCGTTCAATACCCGTGAAGCTTCCGCCGAAATACGCGATCTGCGCGGAAACCGTCCCATCCACGGTGGAAAAAGCCTCTTCCAATTCCCTGCGAACGGCTTGCTTTTCAAAATTTGCTTTTCCCGAAATTTTTCTTTGATTGCAGAAAACACAATCGTTCGGACAGCCGAGGTGCGGAATAAAGATCGGGACGTTGATATGTTTTTTCATTCGGTTACGATATAATTTTTCAAGGCATCTTCCGCCGCCTTGATTTCGGCTTTTTTCTTACTGGAGCCCTCTCCTCTGCCCATCACGTTATGGTCGATTTTGACCTCACAGACGTAATGCTTATCGTGATCGGGACCGCTTTCGGAAACGATCTCATAGGAAAGCAAGCCTTTTGCTTCCTGTACGATCTCCTGCAAGCGGGATTTCGGGTCCATGATGGGATGTTCGGAAAGAAGCGTTTTGATTTCTTTTTCCAGAATGGGATTCAGGAAAGCAGCAACGGCATCGAGATTTTTATCGGAATCGAGATAGATCGCCGCCAGCAATGCTTCAAATGCATCTTCCAATATTTTATTCTGATCTCTGCCGCCGACGAGTTCCTGTCCGTGACCGAGCAAAAGATAATCGCCCAGATGAATGGAACGAGCAAAACGTGAAAGCGATTTCGTACAGACGAGGTCTGCGCGGATCTTCGTCAGGTCTCCCTCGGGTTGATCGGAAAAAAGTCCGAACAGATAACTGCTGGTTACGAGGGAAAGCACGGAATCTCCCAAAAATTCCAAGCGTTCATTGGAACAAATACCGTTTTGTCTGTTTTCATTGGCATAAGAGGAATGCCGCAAAGCCTCCAGCGCATATTCTTGATTGCGGAAGGAATAGCCGATGGTTTCCTCCAAAAAGCTGATATTGCGCGGCAAAGCGTTTTGTTTTTTTACCATATATATATCTTCCTTTTTATCGTAATGTATGATTCGTTATTCTGCCGTCTTCGCAAGCGCTTCGATTTCCGCAATCACGCCCGTTTTTACATAAGCGACAGCTTGGCGAATGGCGTTTTTCACGGCTTTGGCATCGGAATTTCCGTGCGCTTTGATGATGGGTTTGGCAATTCCGAGGAACGGCGCGCCGCCGTATTCCTTGGCATCGAAGCGTTTTTTCAGATTCTTTGCTTTTCCTACTACCATTGCGCCTGCCAATTTTCCGATGACTCCCTTAAAAATACCCGAGAACTGTTTCATCACGAATTTAGACGTACCTTCAATGGTTTTCAGCAAAATATTTCCCGCAAAGCCATCGCAAACAAGAACGTCGCAGGCATTAAAAGGAACGTCTTTGCCTTCCACGTTTCCGATAAAATGAATGCCCGATTCTTTTGCGAGGAGCGCGTGCGCTTCTTTATAAATGGGAGTACCCTTATGCGCTTCCGCGCCGTTATTGAGAAGTCCCACACGGGGGTTTTCAACGCCCATCACACGATTCATATAGATGGAACCGAGGTGCGCGAACTGCACGAGAAATTCGGGAGTTACTTCCGCATTGGCGCCGCAATCCAGAAGCAGGAAAGGCTTTTCCAAAGGGATTACGCTTGCCAAAGCGGCTCTGCGCACACCTTCCGCGCAATGAACGTAGCCCGTTGCACCGATGAAAAGCGCACCTGTATTTCCTGCGGAAACAACGGCATCGCCCTTTCCGCTTGCAACCATTTTCAGCGCGGTTGCCATCGAACATTCTCTGTGTTCTCTGCGAATACTGAGGGGGTTGTCCTCCATGGTAATCACATCGGGCGCATGAACGATTTCAAACTGTCCTTCCGCTTTTTCTGCGGCGAGCGCTTCCTTGATTTTTTCTTCATCTCCGACGAGAACGATCTCCTCGCCGTATTCCGCTTTTGCCCATACTGCTCCGCGAACGAATTCCGAAACTTCTTTATCGCCGCCCATAACGTCCAAAATGATTTTCATAATTGACTGTCCTTTCCTTTCGGTTTTTATGAAAGAGATATCTTATCTTAATACATTACATTATATTATATAACTTTTTATTTTGTTTTTCAATATATAAAAAGAAATTTTCCTTATAAATAAAGAAAAAAAGGGAAGCCAAGCTTTCCTTTTTAATAATCGGATAAAACCGCTATACCGAATTGATTATATCTGACACGGGATACATTTTCTTCCGAAACAGAAACGTACAGCTTTTTGAATTTATTGATGGCTTGCTTCTTCGTCCATGCTCTGCACAGAGCGCAGTCGTCATTGGCATTATGCCCCGAGCCCGTCATGCTTCCGGCTAAAAAATAATAAAATAAAAACATATTTGTTTTTCCCTCTAATTTCTTAATTAACTCAAGTTCGATGGAAAAGATCAAGGATTGTTTAGCGCAATAAAAGATTGACAGAGCATTCTGTCTTTTGATGAACAACCCCTTTTTGCTGTCATTCCGGAGTGAACGAAGTGAACGATAGAATCTCGTCGCAAATCTAAACTAACCTTAAAAAGAATCATATCTTTTGCTATGGGATTCTATCGGGCAAAGTCTTGCCCTCCAGAATGACAGTGCATAGTGTTTGCCTGTACGCCGACAAAATATTCTCACTTAATTCTGCATTCTCCTAAATTCCCGTTTATCTTTGTATAATTCCGTTAAACTTTCCTTTTCGAGAAAAGAAAAAAGGGAGAATTTTTCTCTCCCTTCATCTTATTGCTGGAGCGGATTACGGGGCTCGAACCCGCCACCTCAACCTTGGCAAGGTTGCGCTCTACCAAATGAGCTAAATCCGCATGTGTTTTTGTTATCTTGCTCGGATAGTATAACACACGTTTTACCGTTTGTCAATAGTTTTTTGAAAAAAATGCGGAAAATTTCGAAAAATTTTCCGCATTTTCATTTTTCAATCTTTGGATTTATAATAGAGCAGACAATGGCAATAGCCTTCAAATTCGGGATCGGCAATTTGTTCACGGAATTCTTTACAGATACATTTCGTATCTTCCGTTTTCTGCAAACGGCATGGACAATATCCGCCCTTTCTTTTCAAGCCTTCTTTGATCTGCGCCACAAGTTCGGCATCTTCATTGAATCGAACAGCCATATTCGGAAATCTCCTTTTCTTCTTATGGTAAATTCCCGTTTTTCTTTCTTAAACCTTATGCGCGCCGTAAAAGGAGCTGAGGAACGAATGCAGACGGGGATTTTCGCTGGCTCCGAAAATATGCTCCGGTGTACCTTCTTCCGCAATCACGCCGTTATCCATGAAAATGATCTTATCGGAAACGTCTTTCGCAAAATTCATTTCATGCGTAACGATGATCATGGTCATATCTTCCGCGGCAAGCTCTTTGATGATTTTCAGAACTTCGCCCGTGATTTCGGGGTCGAGCGCCGAGGTCGGTTCGTCAAAGCAAAGTACGTCGGGATTCAGCGCAAGCGCGCGCGCGATGGAAACACGCTGTTGCTGTCCGCCCGAAAGCTGACAGGGATAATGATCCATTTTATCGGCAAGACCAACCTTTTCCAACAATTCCTTTGCCTTTTCTTCCGCTGCGGCAATCATGGCTTTACAGTACACTTTGCTTCTTTTATTCTTTTTACATTCGTCTTTGATATGCTGAATCGGCGCAAGCGTTACGTTTTCAAGCGCCGTATATTGCGGAAAGAGATTAAACGATTGGAAAACGAAACCGAAATTCAATTTGTTTTTGAGCTGTGTTTTCTTTTTGCTGTTCAAAAGCTCCGCATCGAAAATTTTATTGCCGTCCACGTAAATACTGCCGCCGTCTGCGGTTTCCAACGCGTTAATGCAACGCAAAAGCGTGGTTTTTCCGCTTCCCGAAGAACCGATGAGCGAAAGAACCTGTCCTTTTTCCAAAGTAAAGTCAATACCCTTCAGCACGCGCGTATCGTCAAAGCTTTTTGTGAGATTTTTCACTTCAAGAAACATTTTCTTTCCTCCTTACGCCTTGAAATACGAAAGTTTTCTTTCGGCATAGCCGAGAAGAATCGTAACCAGACCGACAAACAGCAGATAAAATACCGCCGTATAGAAAAGCGGCCATGTCAAAGCATCCGTTGCCGCCATATCCTTGGCTCTTTTGATGATTTCGGGAATGGCGATCACGTTTGCGAGCGCCGTATCCTTGACAAGCGTGATGATTTCATTCGACATCGGAGGCAAAATTCGCTTGATTACCTGTTTCAAAACGATTTTTCTGAAGATTTCGCCCTGTGTCAAGCCGAGCACTTTTCCCGCTTCATACTGTCCTTGCGGAATACTTTCGATACCACCGCGGAAAATTTCGGAAAAATAGCAGGAATAGTTGATGACAAACGCAATCAAGACCGCAAGAAAGCTTCCGTAATACAAAAGCTCGTTGCTTCCCGAAAGCGATGTGAAATAAAGGTCAAGCATATAAAAAATATTCGAAGAACCGCCTTTACCGAGAAGTCCCGGCAGATAATAGATCATGCAGACCAGAAGCATAAGCGGAATGCCGCGCACGATCCAGATAAAAATACGGCTGACTCCTTTGACTGCTTTATATTTGCTCATACTGCAAAAAGAAAGAGCAAGACCGAGCGGAACCGCAAGCAAAAGTGTCAGGAAAAACAAAAGACAAGTCAAGCCGAAACCGCCCAATAAATCAAGCGTAATATCCAAAAAATTCATGTGTTACAAAAGTCCTTTCATATATTCAGCCTTCCCCAAAAAAGAGGAAGGCTAAAAGGTTTCGCTATGAGAAATTACAGGTTTATTTTTTCTGATCGGAGAAATCGGTAATGGCTGTTACGAGATTGTATCTGTTTGCAATCGTTTCGATGACGCCTTCTGCGGCAAGTTCTTCCAAAGCCTGATTGACCTTTTCTGTAAGATCACTGCCCTTTTTGAAGCCGATCGCATAATATTCGGGATCTCCGGACAAGGAAGTTACCACTTCAAAATCCGCATAATCGCCTTTACCGACGTAAGCGGTTGCAAGCTGTTCGTCAAGAACGACGAAATCAACCGTACCGAGTCTGAGCTCCTTCAAAGCGTCAAGCTGAGAAGCGCAGCTTTTTTTGATGGCACCCGTCAGAGTTTTAAGATGTCCGTCACCTGCGGAACCTTCTTCCACGCCGCCCACTTTGCCTGCAAGGGAATCAGCGCCCGTGATATTTTCGGCAAGCGCTTTCGTGGTTACGACGACCTGTTTGTTGAGCATATAGTTATAGGAAAAGTCTACCTTTTCGCCTCTTGCAATGCCGTCTGCATCGGCAGTATTGGCTGTGAAGCCGTTCCAAATGCAGTCAATGGTACCGGATTCCAATTCCATATACTTGTTATTCCAGTCGATTTCCTTGAAAATAACCGTATAACCGAGCTTATCTTCAAAAACCGCTTTTGCGAGGTCGGTATCAAAGCCGACGAAAACACCGTTATCATCGTTATAGTTCATGGGTTTATAAACCGTATATCCAACAACGACGGATTTCTTTAAATTGCAGGATGCAAACAGTACCGTTGCCATGGAAACGATCAAAAGAAATGCTAAAAACTTTTTCATAATTGAATCTCCTTATGATTCTCTATTTTAGTATGTTAAAATAATAACACAAGCTTTACGGATTGTCAAGTATTTTTTTACCGTTCTTCTCTCTTACAAACGAAAAATCCCCCTACGCAATTTGTGCAAATTGCATAGAGGGAGATTACGCGATATCATGCGGATCAAAGATATACCTTGGAAACGAAATAAGCAGGCAACATCCAGAAAATCTGATAAAGCGCGGGATATACGGAGAGCATTACGGGCGCTTTTCCCGTAAACAGAATGAGTGCCATGACCGCAACACCGAGAATGGAGGAAACCGCTTTCAGAACGAGATGTGTTTTTTTAACGTTTTCCAATTTTCCGCAAAGCAAGACTGCTTTCACAAGGTCCATCGTACTGCCGAGCGAAACAACGCCCGCTTTTCTTGCGGGGACGGATTCTTCCGCCGGTTCGTCCAGACGTCCTTTCAAAACGCGGATGGCGTGCTGTTCGGGGTCGATCTTATTTTCATAGAAAATGCCGACGTCAAGGCAAGGATCTGCCGTTGCAACGCCAATACCGATGCCTTCCGCAAACAAACGGCTTGCGATATCCAGGAAATCGGAACCGACCGTATACTGAATATAAAACTTGGCAATGACGATCTGATCGCACGCAAGATAGAAGATTCTTTTGTTCGTTTTGCCCTCGAATTCCTCATCTCCGGGATCGTTGACGGTTTCAAAACACTGTTCATCCATATAGGAGGGCGTACCGATCACGATATTTTTTCCGTCGACCATTGCGCATACGCCGTCCGCGCAAACCTCACAGACTTCCACGTTTTCCGAGCTGACGGAATTCAGAGCGGCTTTTTTGAATACCTCGGCAAGAGGTCCGCCGATCGCGGAATAGATGCTGGAAGCATAATAGATCGCATTATCAATTTTTTTATCGGCATAAAGACGAATGCTTTTCACCTTTGCTTTACCCGAAGAAAAGACCTCCGTATCACGGAACACGACCATATAAACGTCGCGGTAGGCATCGGGCGTTTTATCGCAAAGGATCGCCGAATTGCAGGCAGACGTTCTGCGCGATGCCAGATACAGCGGATAGCTGTACGCCAGAAAAGCGGAAAACGGAACGCACATCATAAACGTTGCATACGCCACGGTAATGCTTTCGGCGGGGGTATGCTTCATGACCAGAAGCGCGCAGATAAAAAAGACCAGCGAAATGCCGAAGCAAAACAGTAAAAAGATTTTCAGCGGATTTTTCGCGCCGGGCATTTCATCCTTATGCGCAAAATAACCGTCTATGAAATTCACTTCTTTCATCTGCCCGTATTTATTGCCCATATCGCCTTCTCTCTGCACGGGATATTCCGAAGAAGACGTTTTTTCGGCAGGTTCATTCAAAACGATGGCGCGTTTTACGCGCGGATCGGAAATAACGGAAAAGGAATTGCTGTCGCGGCGCAAAGAAAAATAAACGAAAAGCGTGTTGAAAAGAACGCAGAGCGCAAACGGGAAATTATAAAGCGTAACTTCGTTTTCCGGCGTTTCAAAGAGCAACACCAGCGCCGTCGCCGCAATCGAAAAGAAAAATGCAATCAGCGTAATACAATCCGCATCGGGTTTTCCCGCGAAAATAGATTTGAAAGCCTTGCAAAGGCGGTCAAAAATCAAAACCGCGCACACGAATGCCAAAAGCCAGTCCACAACGATATAAACCAGATGATTATCGAAAAGAGATTTGATAAAAGGAATATTTTCAATCATAAACAGCGCGGCGGCAAACACGGCTGCCATGGCAATGCGGACAACGGACAAAATACGTTTGGAACGCATTTCTTCCTTGATCTGCTTATTTTGCTCGGGGCTCGTATATTCAAAGCCTTCCGTTTTTTTCTCTTCCGGGGGAATTTCTTCCCGAACGGGAAGCGTTTTTTCCTCCGTCATCACATTTGCGGCAGAAAAAGCCCTCGTCTTTTCCGAAACTTCATTTTCGGCGGTAGCCATTGCGCCGAACGCTTTCGTTTGTTCCGTAACGTTTCCGCGAACCGTTTTCGCCACAGTCGTTTGCGTTTCGCCGGGCGCGGATTCCTCATTTTTTTCCGTCTTTCGAAACATGACGGTATTCATGCTTTCTTCGCTCGGGAACGTGATATTTTTCGGTTCAAAAGCGCTGATTTCCGTGGTGGTGGGAACGGGTCTTTTGAACTTTTGCCCGTCAGACGGTGTTTCGCGTTTTTGCTGTCGGCTGTTTGTGATATCTATGTAATAGCGTTCCGATTCGTCGATATGCTTTTCCAGATCGGTTTTCGACATGGTTTTCGTCTGCGCGCCCGAACCGACGTAACGTTCCGAGCGGGATCCCTGCGCCGTTTTGTATCGGATCACGTCACGGGAATTGACATCCGTTTCCTTTTTGGAATCCAACGTTTTCATTCTGTTTTTTTCCGAAGCGATCTGCGCCGCATCGTAACGCAAACTGCTGCGGGGATCGTTTTGCCCCATTATATTTGCATTATTTTTCTGAGATTCATGCTTTATCATGAAAATGATTCACTCCTTGCTGTATGGTAAGAAGCGGCGAATCGCCGCTGATAATTGCCGACCGCTTACGCTTTTCTTCCCTGCTTGTCTGCCGCTTCGAAAAGCAAAACGGAAGCGGCGGTGGAAACGTTCAAAGAATTGACATGTCCGCGCATGGGAATGGAAACCGTAAAATCACATTTTTCGCGCACCAAACGGGAAACGCCGTTGCCCTCGCTGCCGAGAACGATGGCACAAGCGCCTGCGAAATCCGCTTCTTTATAAGAAACGCCGTCCGCTTCCGCGGCATAAGCCCAAACGCCGAGCTCTTTCAGCTCGTCAATGGCGGAAGCGATATTGGAAACCCTGGCAATCGGCACGTAGCTTGCCGCGCCCGCCGAAGATTTCAAAACCGTTTGTCCGATCACGGGACAATGTCTTTTGGAAACGACAATGCCGTGTGCGCCCGCGCCGTCCGCGCAACGAATGATCGCGCCGAGATTATGCGGATCTTCCACGCCGTCGCAAACGACGATCAGCGGTTTTTCTCCTTTTTCTTCGGCAATGGCAACGATCTCTTTTACCGTTTTATATTCCACCGCCGAAGCGATGGCGGCAACGCCCTGATGGGCGTTACCGAAAGAAAGTTCATCCAGCCGTCTTTTATCCACCTCGGAGATCACGATATTTTTCTGTTTGGCAAGCGCAAAGATTTTGGTAATCGAGCCTTCCCTCTCTCCGCGCTGAATATAAAGTTTTTCCACGTCTCTGCCGCTTTTCAAAAGCTCCATGACGGGATTTCTGCCGACAACAACGGAACCGTCTTCCGTTCTCGCCGCCGTTTTTTTCTTCTGCTCCATGTTTCATCTCCTCTTTTCGAATCAAACTCAATATTTCATAAAAAAGTTCATCATATCGTCAATAACAAGCGCTTCCGCGAAGGCTTTGTTTTCTGCATCCTCAAAAGGTATTTTCCATTCGCCGTCCGTTTTTTTCATTTTTACGGTAAACGTATTTTCCGTCATCATGGTCTTGGCAACGGAACCGTCCGCAATCATATTGCCGACGATATTTTCCGCGGTATTTGCGGTAGCCATAACTTTGGCTTTTGTCTGATCGCAGATTCTTTTCATATCCGGAACTTTCAGAGTAATTTCCACTGTTTTTTCATCTGCTTGTTCTTCGGAAATTTCGCCTATGCTGTACTGCACGAGATTATATAGATTGCGCAGTGCCAAAACGGTATCTTCCTCAAGCTTGGTATCCAATTTCAAATAAAGCGAATCGAACGTTTCATCGGGAACCAATTCGTTTTTCATTGCCGCAAAATCCATCTTTTTGACAGCCACCAAAAAACGCTCTGCCGAGGTCATGGTACCCGAACATCCCGTCAGGGAAAACAGCACGCAAACGGCAAGCATAAAAGCAATGATTTTTTTCATTTTCAGCCTCCTATTCCAAAAATTCACCTATTTTATATATTATACCATATCTTTTGGATTTTGTATGCATTTTTTTACATAATTTTTGAAAATTTTCGTTTTTCCTCAAAAATGCCAAAAAGCGGCGAATCGCCGCTGATGATTGCTTGCCTATCCGAGCTTTGCTTGTATTGAAATAATGCCAAACGGCAGAGGGGAACCCCTCTGCCGAACGACTGTTATTTATTTTTTGCGATATGGATTCTGTTGAGCGCTCTTGCGAGCTTGGCTTCCGCAAGCTGTCTTTCTTTTCTGTCCTTTGTATTCCGAAGTGTGTACTCCGCGCGTTCTTTTGCTTTTTTTGCGCGCTCTTCATCAATATTTTCGGCAAACTCAAAGGTTACGGCAACCAGGCGGACGTTTTCTTTGCTGACGGAAAGAAATCCGCCCGAGCAGGAAGCCGCGCGGGTATTCCCTCCCGCCTCACGCACTCTTGCTCTGCCGACGGCAACCGCCGCGATATAATCCATATGACCGCGCAAAATTTCCACGTCGCCCTCCGTCGTGTGAACGAGAAGGCTTTCCGCTTCTCCGTCAAACACAAGTCCGTCGGGAGTTACGATTTCCAGATGAAATGTACGCATACCGTTCACCCGCGCTTACGCTTCTTCTTTCAATGTCTTTGCTTTTTCCACAGCCTCGTCAATGGTGCCGACGAAAAGGAATGCGGATTCGGGCAAAGAATCGTGTTTACCGTCCAGAATTTCGCGGAATCCGCGGATGGTTTCCTTGATGGGAACGTATCTTCCCTCCATACCCGTGAACTGTTCCGCAACCGTAAACGGCTGGGAAAGGAAACGCTGGATCTTTCTTGCGCGGTTGACCACGATCTTATCTTCCTCGGAAAGCTCATCCATACCCATAATGGCGATGATATCCTGCAATTCCTTATATCTCTGGAGCATTCTCTGCACTTCGCGCGCAACCTCGTAATGCTCAATGCCCACCACGTCGGGCGCGAGAATACGGGACGTGGAATCCAAGGGATCCACGGCGGGATAGATGCCCAGAGATGCAATGCTTCTGGAAAGAACCGTCGTTGCATCCAAATGCGCAAAGGTGGTTGCGGGAGCAGGGTCCGTCAAGTCGTCCGCAGGGACGTAAACTGCCTGAACGGATGTGATGGAGCCTTTTTTGGTGGATGTGATTCTTTCCTGCAAAGCGCCCATTTCCGTTGCCAGCGTGGGCTGATAACCGACGGCGGAGGGCATTCTGCCGAGCAGTGCGGAAATTTCCGAGCCTGCCTGTGTAAATCTGTAAATATTATCAATGAAAAGAAGAACGTCCTGACCTTCTCTGTCACGGAAATATTCCGCCATCGTCAGTCCCGAAAGCGCAACTCTCATTCTTGCGCCGGGCGGTTCGTTCATCTGTCCGTAAACGAGCGCCGTTTTGGAAAGTACGCCCGATTCTTTCATTTCGTTATAAAGGTCGTTTCCTTCGCGGGTACGTTCTCCGACACCCGTAAAAACGGAAAGACCGCCGTGCTGTTTCGCAACGTTATTGATCAGTTCCATGATCAGAACCGTTTTGCCGACACCTGCGCCGCCGAAAAGACCGATCTTACCGCCCTTTGCGTAAGGTGCAATCAAGTCTACGACCTTAATTCCCGTTTCCAGAATCTCCGTTGTGCCTTCCTGTTCGGAATAAGCGGGCGGATCTCTGTGAATACACCATCTTTCCGCATTCACGGGATTGGGCTGATTGTCAACGGCTTCACCCAGAAGATTGAAAATTCTGCCGAGCGTTGCTTCTCCGACGGGAACGGTAATACCCGTACCCGTATCGTACGCATCCATTCCTCTGGACATACCGTCCGTGGAGGACATGGCAATGCAACGAACGACATCATCGCCGAGCTGGCTTGCAACCTCGCAGACGACCTTTTTTCCTTCGTGCATGATCTCAATGGCACCCAGAAGGTTCGGAAGCTTGCCGTTTTCAAATTTGATATCCAAAACAGGTCCTATGATCTGTATCACTTTGCCGATGTTTTTTCCCATCTGCTTTTTCCTTTCTGCATGAAAAGTCCTATATCAAAGCGCTTCCGCGCCGGAGACGATCTCCGTGATTTCCTGTGTGATGACCGACTGCCGCGCGCGGTTATAGCTGAGCATTAAGCTGTCGATCATTTCTCCTGCGTTTTTATTCGCCGCATTCATCGCGCTTCTTCTTGCGCCGGATTCGGAAGCGAGTGCTTCGCAAACGGCGGCGTAAATCACCCCTCCGACGTAATCGGGGACGATGCGGTCCAGAATTTCTTCCGCATCGCCTTCAAAAAAGGGAGCATTGCGCTTCTCTTTTCTTTCGGGTTCGGAAAGCGGAAGCAATTTTTTATCCGTCGGCACCTGAGAGATCATGGAAGCGAAGTTCGTATACACAATCACCGCCGCATCGATCTCTCCCGAACGGAAGCTTTCACAGATACTCTTTCCGATCGCCAAGGCATCGCCTACGTGCAGATCGGCAATATATTCGGGTGCTTCGCCGTAAAGCGGAAGTCCTTTATGCCGATAATAATCAAGGGCTTTCTTACCGATCGGAAAATAGAGCGCGTTTTTATCCTGCGCGAGTTTTTCCGCCAAGCGGAAGATATTGGCGTTATAACCGCCCGCAAGTCCTCTGTCGCCCGCCATGACGATAAAGAGCGTCTTTTTTTCCTCACGCACAGTTCCCCAAACAGAGTTTCCCGCTTCTTCCGTATTTCGCACGGCTTCAATCGTCTCTGCCAGAACCTCATGAAAAAAACGGGAGTTTTCCACACGTTCCTTTGCGCGGCGAAGCTTGGAGGTTGCAACGAGCTCCATGGCTTTTGTGATCTGCATGGTGCTTTGCACGCTTTTCATGCGCGCCTTGATATCATTCATCGATGCGCCTGCCAAAAAAATCCCCTGCCTTTCGCCTGCGCTTACGCTTTACTTAAAAATTTATCTCTGCAAGCAACGATCGCTTCTCGGAGCGCTTTTTCGGTTTCTTCCGTCATCACGCCCGTTTCGCGGATCTCCGCAAGAAGCGCATCCTTCGTTGCAACGAGATATTCGAAAAGTTCTTTTTCAAATCGGGAAATTTCCTCCACGGGAACCGCCTTCAGAAGATTGTTGACGACCGCATAAATGATTGCGATCTGCAATTCAACGGCAACGGGCGCATTTCTGTCCTGTTTCAGAACCTCAACGATTCTCTGTCCCTGCATAAGTCTTGCTTTGGTATCGGCATCGAGATCGGAACCGAACTGCGCAAAGCCCTGCAATTCTCTGTACTGCGAATACAAAAGCTTCAGCGAACCCGAAACCTTTTTCATCGCTTTGATCTGCGCGCTGCCGCCGACGCGGGAAACGGAAATACCCGGATTTACGGCAGGACGGACACCCGAGTGGAAAAGCTCGGTTTCCAGGAAAATCTGTCCGTCCGTGATGGAAATCACGTTGGTCGGAATATACGCGGAAACGTCGCCCGCCTGCGTTTCGATGATGGGAAGCGCCGTCAGCGAGCCGCCGCCGTATTCGGGCGCAAGTCTTGCCGCGCGTTCCAGCAAACGGGAGTGCAGATAGAAAACGTCACCGGGGTACGCTTCTCTGCCCGGAGGTCTGCGGATCAGCAGGGAAAGGGCGCGGTAAGCCACCGCGTGCTTGGAAAGATCGTCGTAAATAATCAGAACGTCTTTTCCCTTTTCCATGAAATATTCGCCCATGGAGCAACCCGAATAGGGCGCGATATACTGCAAGGGCGCGGAATCCGCCGCCGTTGCGGAAACGACGATGGTATAATCCATCGCGCCGTTTTTATAAAGTGTGTCCACGACATTCGTAACCGTGGACTGTTTTTGTCCGATGGCAACGTAGATACAAATAACATCTTTCCCTTTCTGGTTGATGATCGTATCCGTTGCGATAACGGTTTTTCCCGTTTGTCTGTCTCCGATAATCAGCTCTCTTTGTCCTCTGCCGATCGGAATCATGGAGTCGATTGCCTTGATACCCGTCTGAAGCGGAACGGAAACGGATTTTCTTTCGATGATTCCGTGCGCCTGTTGTTCAATGGGACGGATTTCGGAAGAAACGATGGGACCTTTGCCGTCAATGGGTTGACCGAGCGCGTTGACAACGCGGCCGATCATTTTCTCGCCGACGGGAACGGAAACGACCTTTCCCGTACGCTTGACAAGGCTTCCTTCGCTGATTCCCACGTCATTACCGAGCAATACCGCGCTGACGCAATTTTCTTCCAGGTTCAGCGCCATGCCGAACGTACCGTTGGAAAATTCCAGCAGCTCGTTTGCTTTACAGCGATCCAGACCGTGAACCTTGGAGATTCCGTCGCCGACGGAGATCACGTAGCCGATCTCATCCTGCTCGGTTTTTTTCGCATAATTTCTGATTTGTTCTTTTATGATCTTGCTGATGTCATCAATTTTAGACTTCATCTCAATCCCCATTCTGCCGCTAAAAGCAGCCGTATTTGCTGAATCTTTGCACGGTTCAAAGCACGATATCTTTCAGGCTCTTTTCAAAGCCTTCCAGTCTTGCTTTCAGAGAACCGTCAAGCTGTTTGCCCGCGTAACGGAGAACCGCGCCTCCGAGCACTTCGGGATCCACCGTATTTTTGATGATAACCGTTTTTCCCGTCAGCGCGGAAAGCTTTGCCGTCAGCGCGCAAACTTGTTTTTGTGTCATGGCAACGGCGGTCAGAATCTCTGCGCGCAGAATACCGCGCGCTTCGTCGCAAAGAGCGGCGTAGGATTCCGCCACCTTGGAAAACTGATATACGCTGTGTTTTTCACAAAGGATTTTCGTCAGATTCAAAACGCTTTCATGCAAGGATGAAAACGCGCGGTCGATCAGACGGAGTTTTTCTTCCTTTGTGAGCGCGGGCGTATCCAATAATTTTTCATATTTCGGATTTTCGCGCAAAAGCTTCCGCACGGTTTGCAGGTCTTCGGCAACCGTTTCGGTCGTTCCGTCCTCCTCCGTCAGAAGAAAAAGCGCTTTTCCGTATTCTTTTGCATCGATCATGATCTTTTCCTTATATTATATTCCGAGCGCTGATCAGTTACCCATCGTGCGGATAAATTCATCAATCAACGCTTCGTGCTCTTCACGGCTGACGTCGCGTTCGATCACAGCGCCTGCGATATCGATCGCCATTTCGGAAACTTCGTTTTTGATTTCGTTGACCATGCGCTTCTTTTCAAGCTCGATCTGTTCTTCGGCACGTTTGATCACACGCGCCGCTTTATCGTTTGCATCGTGAAGGATCTCTTCCTCGCGAAGCTGTGCGCGGCGAACGGCTTTTTTCAGAATTTCTTCGCTTTCTTCGTTTGCACGGTTCAGTTTTTCTTCATAATCGGCTTTCATGACTGCCGCGTCTCCGCGGTTTTTTTCCGCTTCGGCATACATATCGTCGATTTCCTTTTGTCTGGAATCGATCATGTTTTTAACGGGCTTGAAAAGTATTTTCCGAAGAAAAAGATATAAAACGAGAAGATTGCACCATGCAAAGATCATCGTCCAGAAATTCACGCCGACAAAGGCTTCAAATGCTTCGATCATAAGCTTCCTCCTTTTCGCAATTTTTCAAACGTTGCCAAGATCAGCTGATCTTCATGAACATGAGAAGCAGAGACACGACCAAAGAATAGATACCCGTGGTTTCCGTAATCGCACAACCGAGAATCATGTTCGTGCGGAGATTCCCCGCCATTTCGGGCTGGCGCGCCATTGATTCCAACGCTTTGCCGACAGCATTACCTTCACCGATTGCGGGACCGATTGCGCCGAGCCCCATGCAAAGACCTGCACCGAGCGCTCTTGCCGCGACAACAATAGAACCTTCCAAACCTGTCATAATAAAATCCTCCTGAAAAATTTTTTGTTTTTGTTTTTATACTATTAGGAAATTGCTCAATTTTGCCCCTCGCCGTTTACATTGTTTGGATGCAAGCAAAACTCGAATGGGCGAGCGATTTCCCGCGGGTGTTGCCCGCTTATTTCGACTTCTCCTTTTTCGGTCTTTCCGCGGGAGGCGGACAAGCGCTTCCAACGTAAACCATCGTGAGAAGAGAAAATACGAGTGCCTGAACGAATCCCGAGAACAGGTCAAAATAGATGGATAAGAACGCGGGGATACCTACCTGGAAAATCGGAGGGAATACCGCCGCCGCGGCTTCGGGAAGCCACGAGAATACGAACGACGTCAAAGCGGCAAGCGCGCCGTAGATGAGCGAAGTCAGAACGGAACCGCCCGCCACGTTACCGAAATGACGGAACGCCATGGAAATCGGCTGCGCGATTTCGCTGACGATATTCATCGGCGTCATAACGACGATCGGTTCGGTGAAGCCTTTTAGCCAAGTTTTAACACCGAAATTTTTAATATTATGATACCAGACCATCACGGACGTTACGAGCGCCCACGCAAGCGTAACGGAAAGGTCTGCCGTTGTCGAACGGAAAATTTGCGTCATACCGATCAATGTACCCACGATGGAGCAAAGAAAAAGCGTACCGATATACGGCGCGAAAACGAGATTATGTTTGCCCATCGTGTCTTCCACGAGATTATACAGCATGGTAACGAGTTTTTCCACGACGACCTGCACTTTGCCGGGACGTTTTTTTAGATTGCGCGTCAGGCAATAGCCGAGAATCATCAAAATGACCGTTACGGCAAAAAGAGATACCGTCGTCTGGGTAATGCGGATTCCGCCGAAAATCGGAATCTCAAAATATATCTTCGGTCCGTTTACTGAAATATCCATACGAAAGGTCTCCTTTTCATTATTTCTTGATCATCAGTCCGCAAAGGGAAAGCAACGGGCGGAACATCAGAAGAGGCACGAGCGTTGCAATCACATCCACGAAGTCGCCGAGCAGAAATGCGCTGACCAGAATGGCAAGCATGAGAATCTGACGGAGAATATACGAGCCTTGCGCGGCTCTTTGCACCGCAGCCTGATTTTTTGCGGCAAATTCCGCCGCTTCTTCCTCCGTCATTTCGCCTTCGGGACGTTCCGCCATCGCTTTATCGATGGCGCGGTTAACGGAAACGGAAAGTATCACGAAATTGAGAACCGTAACCGCACTGCCGAGCAAGCAACCCGTTACGACGGCATACGAAAATTTTTGAAGAATCAGATAGACACCCACAACGATGAGAGAAACGACAAGTTCCCCGAAAATGAGAAACAGGATTTCCGAAACGGGTAAATTTTTCTTTTGCATACGTCTGCCTTTCTTTATTTTTGAAAATCATTTTTATTATTTTGCTCTTTTTCCAGCCGTTCCAATCCCGACAGCGCGGAAATCAGAAAACGAATCATGGAAACCAGCCCTGCAGCAACGCCGAGCACGATGAGAATGACAAAAACATAATTTCCCATTCCGCCTCTTTCCGTCAGCAGCCATCCGAAAAATATGCCTGCGCCGATGGGAAACAAAAGACTCCAAAATGCTTGCAGGAATACATTCAGTGCATACATGGTATTCATAAACCGCTTCATGCACAACCTCCCTTGTTTTCATCAAACAGTATATACAGTATAACACAAAAAAAGTCAAAAATCAAGTATTTTCCAAAAAAAGACAATTTTTGTTTGGTTGGATGTAACACAGCGTGTCATACCTCATCCGTCTTTTTGATACGCTCCGCTGTCAAAAATCCACCTTCCCCAAAAGGGCAATGTCGTCAACTTAAGAAAACGCGAATTCGTTGAAAAATGGTAAGATAAATGGGAATTTATAAGCCTTCCCCAGCGGGGGAAGGTGCCTCCCGATTCTTGAATCGGAAGAGAGGCGGATGAGGTGTGGTGCAAAATATTTTGCACTTTTGCGAAGCAAAACAACTACTC
>SVRL01000088.1 GCA_015064845.1 Oscillospiraceae bacterium
TTGCTGACAGCTCCCTCGTCAGAGGGAGCCTTGAATTGCCTCCCTCTGACGAGGGAGGTGGCGCTACAGAGAAGCGTTGCTTGTCTGTGGCGTCGGAGGGAGAGATAACGGTAAACAATCATTTATCGTTCCATCGGACTCACGTTTTGAACGGAATTTTTATAAAGAAAGGATTTTATTCATGAAAAACGAAAATAAGAAAAAAAGAAGCCTCGAACCGATCGACCCCGAAAAGAAAAACAACCATCTGAAAGATATTTTTTATCATACCCGTCCCGAATCCATGCAGGATTGCACAGGATATACACCTGTAATTCCGCTTTCCGCCGAAGAATCCGAATCGTATGAAGATCTCATGGATATCCCCGCTCCGGCAAGATACAAAAAGCATAACGAAGACTTTTTCTGAAAAAAATTTACAATTATATGCATAACCCCATAAAGCAATACGGTTGACTTTCGCTTTTTTCTATGATAAAATAAAAAAGTGGGCAACGCCCACTCGAAGTTACTTGCCTATCTGAGTTTTTCTTATATCTAAATAATACAAACGGCGAGGTCCATTTTGCGCAATTTCCTATGGAATAAAAAATGGGCAACGCAATCAATTGCTTTGCCCATCTTTTTATCGAACCCCACCGAGGCAACTCCTTTTGGAAGTTGTAAAAAAGAAAGGGGATAAAACCCATGCTTGAAAACATCTGCTCTCCTTTGGATCTTCAAAATTTATCCAAAGAAGAACTCATAAGACTCTCGGCTGAGATCCGAAAAAAAATATTGGAAACCGTTTCCGAAAACGGAGGACATCTCGCTTCCAATCTGGGCATGACGGAAGCCACAATAGCGCTCCATAAAAATTTCCGTTCGCCCGAAGATAAGATTATTTTTGACGTCAGCCACCAATGCTATGCACATAAACTGCTGACGGGAAGATACGAATCCTTTTCCACACTCCGAAAAAAAGACGGTATTTCCGGCTTTACCAACAGAGAGGAAAGCGAACACGATATTTTCACGGAAGGACACAGCGGTTCTTCCGTTTCCGCAGCACTCGGCATTGCGCAAGCCAACCGATTGAAAGGAAACGATGCCTATACCATTGCCGTTGTGGGCGACGGTTCTCTGACAAACGGTATGATCTATGAAGCGCTGAACAATTGCGCCGAAAAGCCGTTGAATCTGATCATCATTCTGAACGATAACGATATGTCCATTTCGCGTAACATCGGCGGTCTGCACGATTACCTTTCCAAAATCCGCACAAGCAAACGCTATTACCGTTTGAAAAAGCAAACCGAAAAAATTTTGAAAGCCGTCCCCTTGGTCGGCACCCCTCTGCTCGTCGGCAGTAAAAAGCTCAAGGATGCCACAAAACGTTTTTTTGTCAAAAACAATATTTTTGAGGATTTGGGGTTGATCTATCTCGGACCCGTAGACGGTCATAACTTTGAGAAAATGGATATTGTTTTGCAGGAAGCAAAAAGCAAACATACCTGCTGTATCGTTCATATGGTTACAAAAAAAGGGATCGGTTATGCGTTTTCCGAAAAAGAACCCGATAAATATCACGGCATCGGACCCTTTGACCTGCAAAAAGGCGCAAATTCCACGCCGACAGAAAATTATTCCTCCAAAGCGGGAGAAATCCTTTGCACGAAAGCAAGTGCAGACAAGCGCGTTTGCGCCATCACTGCCGCCATGTGCGAAGGAACGGGACTTTCCGCCTTTGCCAAAGCGTATCCCGAGCGATTTTTTGACGTTGGTATTGCGGAAGAACACGCCGTAACCTTTGCAGGAGGACTTTCCGCAAACGGATTAAAACCTGCCGTTTTCCTTTATTCCACCTTTGCGCAACGTGTTTACGACCAGATTTCTCATGATATTGCCATTCAGAAATTACCTCTCCTGCTTGCCATTGACCGCGCAGGATTGGTTGCGGGAGACGGCATCACACACCAAGGCATTTTTGATTACGCCATCTTCTCTTCCATTCCGGGAACGGAAATGGATATGCCCGAAACGTATGCCGAACTGGAAACCGCATTTTCCGAAGGCTTACAAAACGATAAAATATCTGTCGTACGCTATCCGAAAGGAAAATATGAACCCTATTCAACCCCTTCTCCCATGCGTTGCGTTCAGAATCTTTTTACTTACAGCGAAAATATCGAAACCGCCGAAACGGTTGTCATCACGGCCGGCAGATTAACGAAAAATGCCGCCGAAGCCATTGCGCTGACGGGAAAAAATATCGCGCTTGTCAAATTGATCCGCGTATTTCCGATTCCCACGGAAGAATTGTTCCCCTTGCTCCGAAATTTCAAAAATATTTATCTTTTGGAAGAAGGTTTCGAAGAAGGCGGTTTTGCGCAGAAAATCGCCGCGCTGATTCGTGATAAAAACGTGAGAATTCACGCCGTTTCCGATTTTATTCCCCACGGCGAGCTTTCCGATCTCTATGCGCTTTGCGGATTTACAAAAGAACAGCTTGCAAAATCTTTTTGCGAATGGGAATGATTTTTTATATAAAAGTGGGCAACGCCCACCGGAATAACTGCTTGCTTGCAAGCTGTGTGCTCGCCTATCACAGTTAAAACTGTATCCAAGCAATGCAAAACGGCAAGGTTGATTCGAGCAATTTCCTATGATATAAAAAACAAAGAGGCTTTCAAGCTTTGGAATCTCCAAGAAAGCCTCTTTTAACGTGAATTCGATAGAGAACGGATTGCCAAAACGCGGGTTCTGAAAAAATTATTTTTGCAGGAGAAATTCAAGCCTCCATTTTTTGTATGCGAACAATGCAACGTAACAAAGATATTACGTTGATTATGATTTTTAATATATGATTTATATAGGGTATATCTCTGATCAATCGTGATATATTATTTTGATTCACGGCGTATTTTGGCTGATTTTTAAAAAAATTCCTCTTGACAAATCAAGAACTTTGGTGTACAATATAGAGGAACACAAAATCTTGTTGTTCCTTATCCCGTACGGGGATTGATACATATCTTCGAATGCCGAATGCTCGATAATGGTAAGCGGTTCCTTATCCCGTACGGGGATTGATACAATTCATCTGTCGAGAACTGATATGTCGTTTGATTTAGTTCCTTATCCCGTACGGGGATTGATACAAAGAGGAAGATTCCTCAATATATTCCGTACGGATGTTCCTTATCCCGTACGGGGATTGATACTGTCGTTTCGATGTCGTTTAAAATTTCCTCAATTTTTCGTTCCTTATCCCGTACGGGGATTGATACCCACCGCTTGCAATATATGCTTTGTTGAGGAGTTCCTTATCCCGTACGGGGATTGATACCTTCAATTTGATAAAACTCTTCTGTACCGCGACTGTATTTTGTTCCTTATCCCGTACGGGGATTGATACCCGGCAAGAGGAATAAAATCGCTATTATAGCAAAAATTCCTTCCGTTCCTTATCCCGTACGGGGATTGATACACACAGCGTCAGCCTGTCCTCTTTTTTTATTACGAGGTTCCTTATCCCGTACGGGGATTGATACCTGCTTCCGATTCTTCGGTAACGATTTCGGATACGTTCCTTATCCCGTACGGGGATTGATACACGAGTACTTTTGCTAGTGCTTTTATCTGTTTAGTTCCTTATCCCGTACGGGGATTGATACACATTTCACCGTTAACCATGTTGTAAACAACATAAGTTCCTTATCCCGTACGGGGATTGATACGCGATAAGGTGTTTTGCTCGTTCTTCTCTTTCTGTCTGGGTTCCTTATCCCGTACGGGGATTGATACTTTATACCATAACGATAAAGTTGCCACATTTTCTCTCTGGTTCCTTATCCCGTACGGGGATTGATACAAGTTCGGATCGAGTTCGATTGCTTTTGCAATAGTTCCTTATCCCGTACGGGGATTGATACGTGCCAAACTGAGCTGTCATCTTAGCAACATCAGCTGTTCCTTATCCCGTACGGGGATTGATACCTTTGGAGTTATGCGAGGTATACCATTTCAACTTCGCGTTCCTTATCCCGTACGGGGATTGATACTTGATACTCGTCTGGCACGCGGCTTTCGCCGATGCCTCGTTCCTTATCCCGTACGGGGATTGATACTAAACGTTATGGCGTTACAGGATTGCATAGGTCTCGTTCCTTATCCCGTACGGGGATTGATACGAAGTGCGCGAAGTAAATCTTTTTCGCTGATTCCGCTTGTTCCTTATCCCGTACGGGGATTGATACCATCCAATATCGTAACTGGCACTTCTGCCAGTTCGAGTTCCTTATCCCGTACGGGGATTGATACACCTTACCCTGAATGGGGCAACGACCGGTGACGTTCTGTTCCTTATCCTGTACGGGGAATTTATTAACTTCTTTTTTCAATTTCGCTTGCAACAGCACAACCTTATTTTCAAAGCAAAAAATAAAAGAGCCTGCTCATCGTATTTTTCAATACTTTGAGAAAGCTCTTTATTTTTATATTATAACGCAAATTCCATGCAACGATAAATTTTTCAAGGCTCGCCCTCCATGAGAGGGTTCCAAACTATAAACAAAAATTTTAATAATGAAATTTCTTTCTTTTTACCGCCATAAAGATAAACGAGAAAACGACCGCCATAATTTCCGCCACAACGGAAGCGAGCCAAACGCCGTTAATATCAAAGACGAGCGGAAGCAAAAGAACCGCGCCGACTTGAAAAACCAAGGTTCTCAGAAAAGAAATCAAAGCCGAAGTCAAGCCGTCGCCCAGCGCAGTAAAAAATCCGGAACCGAAAATAGCAAATCCCATAAAAAGGAATGAGAGAGCAAAAATACGGAAACCCGAAACCGTCATATTCATCAGCGCTTCGCTGTAACTGACGAAGATCATAGCAAGAGGATATGCCAGCAACTGCGCCAAGAGAACCATGGATACACCGCCGATGACAAGAATCAAAAGACTTTTACGAAGGATTCCGCGCACTTCCTTATGGTTTTCCGCGCCGTGATGGTAAGCGATAATCGGTGCCGTTCCGATGGAATATCCGATGAATACAGCCGCAAAAATGAAGCTGACGTACATCATAACGCCGTAAGCCGCAATACCGTCCTCGCCTGCGTATTTCAAAAGCTGAATATTATAAAGCATACCCACAATACTCATGGAAATATTGCTCATAAATTCGGAAGAACCGTTTACGCAAGCGCGGACGATGCCTCTCAGCTCAAATTTCGTTTTTCCGAGGCGGAAAAGGCTGGTGTTCTTTCTCGCAAAATAGACGAGCGGAACCACACCGCCGACAAATTGGCTGAGAGCGGTTGCAATTGCCGCGCCCACGATTCTGTAAGGCTGCGGCAAAGTGGTAACCAACAAAGCATCCAAAACCATATTGGTAACACCTGCGGCAATGATCACGAAAAGTCCCATACGGGGTTTTTCCGCTGCAACAAAAAAGCTTTGAAAAAGAAATTGTAAAACGAGAAAAGGCAACGCTAAAAGAATGATCTTCCCATAAAGCACGCAATTTTCAAGAATTTCTCCTTCCGCACCGAGCAAAACGGCAATGGGACGGAGAAAAACAATGCCAAGTACCGCAAAAATCACACCCAAAGTAAAAGTAACGTAAACGAAAAGAGAAAAATACCGGTTTGCTTTTTCTCTATCCCCCTCGCCGAGAACGTGAGCAACGATGGCAGTACCGCCCGTACCGAAAATAAAGCCCACCGTGCCGAAGATCATCAGAAAAGGCATAATCAGGTTGACTGCCTTAAAAGGAATATCTCCCGCAAAATTGGAAACGAAAAAGCCGTCCACCACACCGTAAATGGAAGTAAAAATCATCATGGCAATGGAAGGCAAAGTAAATTTCAAAAGTTTTTTATAAGTAAAATGATCCGAAAGCTGTATCATAGATGATCCAAAATCCTCCTTATTTTTCAAACCATGCGTTTGCAAAATCCGCAACGGCAGGAACCAATTTTTTCATTTCCCAACCGCTCGTATTCACGGTCAGATGATAGTTTTCACACGCACCCCACGCCGAACCCGAAAGAATTTCTCTCGTCTGCGCGCGTGTTTTGTCAATCTCCCTCATTTTGCGAAGCAATTCTTTATCCGTCAGCATTTCTTTTTCATCGGCGCGCTCTTTGCAACGGGCAAGCTTGGATTCCGTATCTGCGCAAACGAAAAGCTTGAAAGGCTGATATTCTTGTAAAAGCACGTCTGCATTTCTGCCGACGATCACGAAATCCTGTCCCAAAGCGGCAATATTTTCAATCACTTTTTTCTGTTCCAATAAAAGACGTACTTTGCCCGCTTGCAAATATGCGGAAGAACCGATGGTTCCGCGAAACGTAATGGGAATATTTTTCCAACCGTGATCTTCCAGAAGCTTTTCCGCATAATGCGCATCCACACCGCTGTTTTTTGCCACGGAAAAAATAATTTCACTGTCGTAATAATCAAAGCCGAGATGATCGGCAAGACGTTTTCCAAGCTCACGTCCGCCTGAACCGAATTCACGGCTAACCGTAATAATTCTCATCGAACATTCTCCTTTTTATCAAAAAAATAAAAGCATACCTTTGTAGTATAGTAAAAAATGAAACATTTGTCAATGCTTTTGTGAAATATTTCCGTTCATCTCTCCATTTTTCAAAAAACTATATCCAAAATCGGAATTTTATGGTATAATAAAATCACTTAAGTTCAATGGAAAGATAAATGATTGTTTAGATTCACTTTTTTCTTGATTTGCAAGAAAAAAGTTCCAAAAAAGAAGCAAACAAGCTTGGGCAGCTTGACCGCCTGCGCAAACTTGTAGCTA
>SVRL01000089.1 GCA_015064845.1 Oscillospiraceae bacterium
ATTTGAAGGGAGAACATATTCGGGGATGAACTTGTAAAAATAGCAGGAAATCTTGCTTAATTCGACCGTTTTAGGGAGAATTAAGCATACCTGCGTCTTGATTTTTATAAGTTCATCGTAAGCACATCGCTACAAGTTTGCACAGGCGGTCAAGCTGCCTAAGCTTGTTTGCTTCTTTTTTGGAACTTTTTTCTTGCAAATCAAGAAAAAAGTGAATCTAAACAATCATTTATCTTTTCATCGAACTCACATTAAAATAACGAAAAAAGATACTATCCAAAAATTTCCGCAATCACGTAAAAAATGGGAAGCAAAAGAATGAGGATGGGACCTAAATATACAAGCGTTTCCAATGTAATCAGAAGCACTTGCAGACTTGCTTTTTCTTTTACCACACACATAATAAGACCGGAAATGCCCGAAAAATAGATCAGCGCCCAGAGAAAGGTGCTTATCACGGCTTTTTTCTTTGTTTCCGTCAGCGGAGAAATCAAATAAAACAGATTCAAAAGAAGCAGACCGATATCCAACGCCATGATCAAAGAGGTAAAGAAGGGGCTTTTCACATGAAGCACATATTCATACAGGAATGAGAAAGCGCAAAATCCCAAACCCACACCGATCAATTTTGTTTTTATCATTTTATCCATACGGCTTCCCTCACTTTCTGCAATTCTTTGATGAAAGTCTGTACGGTTTCTTCATCGAAAAAATTCAAAGGAATATATTCTTTCGCAGATTTTTTCTCGATAACCAAAGTCCGTGCGGGATATTTCTTTAATTCGATTTCATTTTTTAATTGGTCGGCAGAATATACGGTAACGCTGACGATGGCATCAAAAGGGACACAAAAACTTTCTTTTTTTCCGAATTTCAGGTTTGAACGCACCTCTTTATTGGCGTAGTCGATGGTAACGTCATGTTTTTTGTTGATGACACCGCTCAAACTTATCAAACTCAAAGCAAAAAGTGTGAGCGCTGCGCTGACCCCTTGCCAATGGCCGCCGGATAACGTATAAATCAGCAAGACTGTACTGCCGGCAATCAGAATAAAAATGAGCGCGTAAAGCATGCGGAAAAGAATATTTCGATTGAAACTTTTTTCCATATTTTTCCTCCCAATGCAAATCTTTTGCATTTATTATAACATGACATCGATAGGGGAAACAAGTCCCCAAAACAAAAAAGCCCGGAAAATCCGAGCTTTTTTGTTTTGGTTAAGGAGGATTCTATTAGAAATTGAAAGAAGTGGTCATCCAGAGGTTGAAATGCAAGGGTTCCTTATCGTTTGCA
This sequence comes from Oscillospiraceae bacterium, assembly GCA_015064845.1. Classification (GTDB taxonomy): domain Bacteria; phylum Bacillota; class Clostridia; order Oscillospirales; family CAG-272; genus QALR01. Next base: position 1,294 of record SVRL01000089.1, read on the forward strand.
TATGCGGCGGGAATCAAAGGAGCGTAATCACGTACGACTTCTTTATAAGAAACGGAAGCCGCGCCGTCAAAGGTTACCGTGCAATCGGTGTGAAGTTTGATGGTATAAACTTCATCAGCTTTCAGATTGAACGTGCGAGAGGTATTTTTGTCGGTAATGGTAAAGGCGGTTGCGCCGTTGGTCTTGATTTCAAGATATACCAATGCGGTTTCAGCCGATTTTTTTACGTTCAAAGCATTGTTTTCGGCAGTGGAAAGAACGGAAAGCGCAATATCTTTCTTTTCTCCCTTGCCCATATAGTATTCATCGTTTACGAATTCCATTTCGGGGCTGTAGGGTTTGAGCGCGCTGACGGCGTTCAGGTCGTAAATGCGGTATTCCGCATTGCCTTTATCATCCACAACGTAAACCAGCGCATCGTCATAAGGAAGTTTTACGATGTTCTGTTTGCCTTGCAGGTTCGCTGCTGCATTGGGATTTCCAAGGCTGACACAAAGGAAAATCACGAGCGAAGCTGCAAGAATATGCAACGCGCCTTCTGCCGCAGAAACGGATTTGATCTTCTTTGAGAACATACGAACGGAAAGATAACGGCAAGCAGGAAGCATGGTTACGCCGAGGGCGAAAATCGCAAGTGTGAAAACTGCCGCGTAAACGTAAGCCATTTTCAAACCGAGCGCGGAGGTTGCCAGAACGATAACGGGAATGATAAGCGGGAAATAAAGAGCCGTTACGAGAAGCTCAAGATGAAGCTTTTCGACGTTCTTTTCGGGGAGTGCGGTAATCAGAAGCTCGTTGAGCGTCAGAAGAATGCCGCTGAAAATGAAGAGATAGCTTGCAGAGGGGAGCGCGAAAGAAAGCGCAATGCCGAGAACGGCGTGCAGATACGCGAATGCGCGGATCAAATCACGGCTTTCGATCTTCAGAAGCTTGCAGGAGAAGTGAGCGGCGATGATCGTTGTCGCAAGGGAAAGAATGCCGATGCCGATGACGATTGCCGTATTGGAATACATGATCGTTCCGACCATATGTACGTCGATGGCGCCGGAAAGAACGGCGATCCATTGGAATACGTAATAGCAAACGAAAGCCGCACCTGCGCCCAAAGCCAAAGCGGCAAGAACGCCGAGGAATGCTTTTGCTGTTTTTTTGCAATTTTTCTGTTTTTTGCAAACGCCGAGGATGACGTTTCCGAGCAGGAGCAAAATGCAAAGAACGGCAAGGACGATTACGGTGGTATTGTTATAAACCACGGTGGAAATATTCAAGTATGAGAAGAAGATGGCGGATTCTTCGGCATCGTAAAGACGGGAAAGCTCATAATTGCTGAGTTTGTCAATCAATGCATCCACGATCTGCGCTTGCTGGGAAAGATAAACCTTGCCCATTTTTTCGGGATTGTCGTTTTGCGTGTGATAATTTTCGCCACCCGTGATGTTTGCCATATTCAAGCCCTGATAAGCTTCCTTGAACGTGGTAAAGTCCGTGTAATTGGGCATGGTATCATAAACGAGCGTTGCAATGGAGCAAGTGAAGAGAGATTTATTGACTTCAGAGAAAAGCTTTACGGTTTCATAATTGTTTTTTGCGGTTTCAAACATGATAACCGTGCCGCTTGTTCCGCGGGATTCCAGATTCGTGAGGAATTTGACGCGGTTCAGAACGTCGTTGAAGCCTGTAAATTCTGCGGCAAGCGCCTTGGAACCGTAAAGACCGTATTCTTCGCCGTTGACAAAACAGAAAAGAAGATCGTTGGAAAGCGTTTTTCCGTTTTTCATTTCGTTCAGATAATAACGGATGGCTTCCAGCATGGTGGCACAGGCAACGCCGTCATCGGAAGAACCGGGACCCATGGGGACGGAGTCTGTATGTCCCATGAACATAACGGCTTCGCCGGATTTCGTTTCGGCGTTTGCGGGAATATGAACGATGATATTTTGAAGAGCAAAGCTTTGATATTCGTCATCGTGCGCAATATAACTTTGTACGAGATAAGCGGGTTTTTCCGTGGTGTCTTCGTTCACAATACCGTAACTATCCAAAACGGAAGCGATATAATCAAGCGCCGCTTGGTTGCTTTCGGGATTCGTGACGGAACGGGGACCGTTTTCGGAAAGTTTTTTGACGTGCGTTGTTATAAGATTGGTGTCGAAATTTGTTTTTTGCTCCAGTTCAGCTGTGTCCACAACGGACAGAATGAACAGAGCGCAAAGAAAAATGCTGAAAATCGAGGTCAGGATCTTTTGCGTTTTTGTCATAAGAAAACTCCGTTCTGTTTTTCAACTTTTTATTTTGTTGATTTTACAACAATAATATTATATCACTTACTTGTTGTAAAGTCAACAAGTTTGAAGGATTTTCCATAAATATTTTTTCATTTTATTTGAAAATACGCTTGTTACGCAGAATTTTTTTGTTTTTCATAAATAAATCACGTCGAACATGAGCATTTTGCTTGAAAAAAGTCCTTTTTTATGGTATAATGAACTCACATTTTGTATGATTGATAAAAAGAGGTGAATATGATGTTCAAAAAATATCCTGCGCTGAAATATACGACCGTATTTCCAAAGAGAGTTACAAATACGCGCATGGTGCGTTCTCCGCTTTCCTTGATTGAAAACGAAGGCGAAACCGTTTTTCTCGGCGGTTTCGGTGAAGCGCACGCGCTTCTTGATTTTGACCGCGAGGTCGTCGGTTGTGTGACGGTGGAGCTTTCCTGCCAAGCAGATACGCACGTTCGCTTGGACTATGAAGAAGACGCGGAGCTTACCATGCGAAGAGAACCGCTTGCAAGCTCGTGGTATCGTATGGTTACCGATGAATACGATTTGCCGAAAGGAAAACATACCCTGATCAGTAAGGGCAGAAGAGGTTTCCGTTTCGTTTGCGTTTCCGTTACGAGCGAAGCGGACGTTACCGTTCATGCGGTAACTGCCGAAAACGGAATTTTTCCTGCCGTACAAAAAGGAAATTTCCGTTGCAGCGATGAAAAACTCAACCGTATCTGGGATATTTCCGCGGCGACGGCAAGAGCTTGTATGCAAAATTTTTACGAAGACGGCGTAAAGCGCGACGGTCTTCTCTGGATCGGGGATTACCGCGTTACGTTTCTCAGCGCATTTTATCTGACGGGCGATGCGGCGCTTGCGAAAAAAAGTCTGCTGATGATCCGGGACAGCCGTTATGAATGCGGTGCCATCCCTGCTTGCTCTGCAAGAGGCGGTGCGGTTCAGCACGGAAAAGATGAAGCCATTTCTTATATGCCCGGTATTCCCGGAGACGGTCAGAATCGCTGGATCATTCTCAATTATATGTGTGATTATATCATTGCCGTTGAAGAATATCTCACGCTGACGGGAGACCGCAGTGTTCTGACGGAGCTTTTGCCGAGTGCTTTTGATGCCGCAAAATTCCTCCTGACTTTGATTGATCTTGAAACACCCGGCGTCTGGTATATTGACGATTACGCGGCAAAACGCGACGACAAGGGCTTCAATTACACCATTCTGACCGATTGCACGATGAATCCCAAAAACAGCTTTTCTTCCAAAGGCGCTTTGCTTTTGGAATTGCTCGCTTCTTTCCAAAGTCTTTCCCGTCTGGCGGAAAAAGCGGGTGAAAGTGAAAACGCCGCATGGGCAAAAGATATGGAAATCCGTTTGGACGAGCATATCAAAACGCATTATTACGATGCCGTTCACGGTCAGTATCTCGACAGAAAGAAACAAAGATTTTTTGATATTTCTCAATATCCCGCGCCGTACGCGATTCTGGCAGGCAAAGAAGATAAAATCGGCATGGAACGCGCTTTGCGTTCAGTTATGCCCGCGCTTGGTTTTTCGATGGCTTGGAGAGTGGAAGCCGCTTTCCGTCTCGGTTATATCAAGGAAGCTTTGAACGATATTCAGTCTGCTTGGGGAAAAATGCTTGATTTTGACAGCCGTACTTGTTGGGAACGTCTTGACGTACCTGAAATGAACGCAACGCACTATTACGATGCGCTCGGAAGCTTTTGCCACGGCTGGACGTCTTCGCCTGCATGGCAGCTTCCCGCATGGGTTGTGGGTATCCGCCCCGAAGATGACGGGTTCCGTAAAGTAACGGTTGCTCCCAATCTTCACTTGCTTGATTTTGCGGAAGCTTCCGTACCGACTTCCCACGGCGATATTACCGCTCGTGTGGAACGCGAAGGCAAACGTGAAGTTCTTTATATGGAATTGCCCGAAGGCGTGGAAGAATGCCGCGTACAGTGGGATAATGGCAAAACAAAGATTCTGACAGGCGGCGGAAAATTCGTGCTTCGTTCGGATGAATCATAAAGAATAAATTTTAATGATAAAAGCGATTGCGCTTCACGGAGAACCGTGCGCAATCGCTTTTATTTTTTAACTATAGGAAATTGCGCAAAAACAACCTCGCCGTTTGTATTGTCTCGATATAAGAAAACTTGGATAGGCGAGCAACCATCAGCGGCGATTCGCCGCTTTTTTAACTATAGGAAATTGCTTAAAGAACGTGAGTTTGATGGGAAAATAAATGATTTTTTATGCGAGTAATTTCGGGTTTGATTTTTAAGGCTCCTTCCGCACATTATACCGCAAAAGCGGCAAAAAGTTAGGGAGCCGGCGCTGTAAAGCGACTGAGGGCGAGCGGCGTTAATAGAAAATTGCAGCAAAAATTTGAAACAACGCAGGCTCCTACCTTCCTCTCGGAGGAAGGCTAACGGCTTTTAATATGCGTTCATACTTTAGTAACTCATTCAAAAACTCTGCATTTTATCAGAACAATTTCACAGAAAAGTAAAATTCGTTTTTCTGCTCTTTTTCTATACAATATTGACAAGGAAAGAAAAGTGTGTTATAATAAACTTGTTGAATTTACAACAAGTTGTTTTGAGAAAGGAAAGTATATGGAAGCGCGTTTTCAGACATTTACCGTTTTGATTGCGAAGCTGAATCGCTGTATACGAAAAATCAAGACGGAGGAAATGGCGGAATTCAACTTGAAAAGTCCGCACGTTTCCTGTTTATATTATCTTTATAAATTCGAATCCTTAACGGCAAAGGAACTTTGCGATATTTGTGAGGAAGACAAGGCGAATATTTCCCGCTCTATCGAATTTCTGGAAACAAACGGTTATCTCATTGCCAGAACAGGAAAAGGAAAACGGTATAAAAGTCCCTTGATTTTAACGGAAAAGGGGAAAGAAACTGCCGCGCATATCGCGCGGAAGATCGATGCCATTCTGGAGTGTGTCAGTAAGGCGCTTTCCGAGGAGCAACGGGAAAATATGTATGCGGGTCTTTCCATTGTTTGTGAGAACCTGCAAAAGATTTGCGATGCTTACGGAGAGCATGAAACGGAAAAATAATTTTATAAGGAGTTAAATATATGCAAAACACAGATCCCAAGTATCAAGCGTTATTTACGCCATGGAAAATCGGTAATGTGGAGATCAAAAACCGCATCGTTATGTGCCCCATGGGCGGCACTTCGCTTTTCGGTT
>SVRL01000090.1 GCA_015064845.1 Oscillospiraceae bacterium
ACTTACGTTGATAACTATGTCAATGCAACCGGTCATAAATTTGGAAATTGGACCGTTTCCAAAGAGCCAACTTGCACAGACAAGGGCGAAGAAATCCGAATCTGCGCAAATTGTAATCACAGCGAAATCCGAGAAATCGAAGCAAAAGGACATGATTATAAAGCTGTTGTAACAGATCCGACCTGTACGGAAAAAGGTTATACAACCTATACTTGTGATTGTGGAGACAATTACATCGGCAACTATGTGGAAGCTCTCGGCCATGCTTGGGATGACGGAATCATTACCAAAGAACCGACGGAAACCGAAACGGGAATCCGCACCTTTACTTGTGGTATTTGTTCGGAAACAAAAACGGAAATCATTCCTTCCGATGCACATACTCATCAATATGAAGCTGTCATAACACCTCCGACTTGCACAGAAAAAGGTTACACGACTTATACTTGTGATTGCGGGGATAATTATATTGATAATTATGTCAATGCAACCGGTCATAAGTTCGGCGATTGGACGATATTCAAAGCAGCAACTTGTACAGAAAAAGGCGAAGAAACCCGAATCTGCGCAAATTGTAATCACAGCGAAAACCGAGAAATCGAGGCAAAAGGCCACAACCATAAAACCGTCGTAACTGCACCGACATGTACGGAAAAAGGCTATACAACTTATACTTGTATTTGCGGAGATAATTACATCGGTAATCATATTGAAGCGCTTGGTCATGCTTGGGATAACGGCGTCATTACAGTGAAACCCACACATGAAACCGAGGGAGAAAAGACATTTACCTGTACGGTTTGTTTTGGCACAAAAACCGAATTGATTGCAAAATATGAAAAAATCGATGAAATCATTGAATCCAACACAAATATTAAAGTTGAAGTGGATCAAGATAGCAATGCCATTCTCTATGAAAACATGATTCTTCAAGTTGAAAAAGAAGATATCGTTTTGACCGAGCAAGCAAGAGAAAATCTTGTTTCGATGATCGGCAAAAATGCGGAAATTCTTGTTTCTTACGATATTTCTTTGATGTTTGAAGGTGTTGCGGTTCAGCCGGGCGGCAAGGTTTCCGTTACGGTACCTGCTCCCGAAAACATCGGTGAATTTGATACTGTTACAGTTGTTTTCATTGATGATAACGGCAATATCACACCTTGTGAAACCCAAATCAACGATGATGGAACTGTAACCTTTGTAACCGATCATTTCAGTTATTATGCAATCGTCGGTTCCGAAGCTTCTGCAAATACTTTTCTCATTATTTTGCTTTCCGTTCTTTTGATCATTCCGCTTGCAGGCGGTTTGGCAGTATTCCTCTTTTTCAAAAAGAAGAAAAAAGCAGAAGAAGCACAAGAAAATATAGAACCAATAAAAAACATTTTAACTTGACTCAAAAAAACAAACGGACACTTTTCATTAAAAAATGAAAGGTGTCCGTTTTTGCGCACACATCGTATGTTAACTCTGAAAAGCGACAATAGCGTATCCCCAAAATACAGTTTGCAGCTTTTTATATATCTTCAAATACAATCCGAGATGAAAACGTTCTCTGTCCTTATAAGCACAATTCTTAGATTTGATCGTTTTCATTGAAATACTTCAAGAATTTTTTTCAGAATGTCTTCATCTGCCGGACAAAAGGTATAATCCGGAATTTCAATCGGCTTAATCCATCGGATATCGTTATGCTCCAATTTTTGAGGAATACCTTCGGCAACGGAAGCATGAAACAATGTCAAATGCACCGTGAGGTCGGGATATTCGTGAACGACATCCATGAATATATCTCCGACAGAAAGTAAAATATTCAACTCTTCCCTGCACTCGCGGATAAGAGCCTGCTCTTTCGTTTCGCCCTGCTCTACTTTTCCGCCGACAAACTCCCAAAGAAGTCCGCGCGCTTTGTGAGCCGGACGTTGGCAGATCATAAACTTATCGTTTTCCCATATAAGAGCGGCTACCACTTCGGTTATTTTCATTCCGTTACTCCTTATTGTTCCAACATGATTTTGATGATCTCTTTATCCGTTTCCCCCATACCGTCACGAGCAAGTCTGCCGATATTGCGAATGGTGTTTTCCACGCCTTTGGTTACGATTCCGTCACCCGCGTAGAACTGTCTTCCCGTTTTTGCCATCTCATACCCAACAATTCCCGCTTCGACCGCCATTGCAATCTTCGCCGCACAGGAAGGTTTTGCGCCGTCGCAGATCGTACCGGAAAGAATCGCCACGGCATTGACAATCGTATGCGCAATTTGGGAATAATTGCTGCCAAGCAAGAAAGCAATACCTGCGCCGCAACCGCAGCCTGCGCTGATCGCGCCGCAATACGCCGACAAACAACCGATTCCTGCTTTTTGATGTACCGTAACAAGATTGGAAACGATCAAAGCCCGAAGCAAACGCTCGTGAGAGATGCCGTGTTCCTTAGCATAAATAATAACGGGAACGGAAGCTGTAATTCCCTGATTTCCGCTTCCGGAAATAATACAAACAGCAAGTTCACATCCGCTCATACGCGCATCCGAGCCTGCCGCCGCATAAGCTCTTGCTTTTCTTGCCGTATCGGGATTTCCGATTTGAAGCAAAAGTTTTCCGATGGAAGCGCCGTAGGAATTGCGAAGACCTTCTATGGCAATTGTCATATTCAATTCAATCTGTTTTTCCAAAAATGGACGAAGTTCGTCCAACGGCGTTTCTTCCGCAAACGCCACAATATCACGCACGTTGAGAAGATTTTCACGTAATTCTTTGGAATTGTCCTCATTTGAATCTTCAGATTTTAAGGCACAATACCGATCGAGTAAAGAAACGCCGTTTAACGTTACCTCGATTACGTTCGTATGATTTTCTCTGATCCGCACGGTTGCCGTATTACTTCCGTGTTTACCCGTCAATTTAAGGTCAAAACTGCAATGGGAATTCAATTCATGGATAGCAATATTACAGTTTTCTTTATATGCAGCGATCCGTTCAACGTCTTTCTCCTGCAAAGCCCCGAGTACTTCCAATTTTTTTCGGTAAGCATTCGCAATCACACCTGCGGCAACCGCGCTTTCAATGCCGTGCATACCGCCTGTTGCGGGAACGACAACACTTTTCACGTTTTTAATGATATTTCCGCTGAGACCGACTGAAATCTCTTCTGCTTCTCCGCCGAGCACGTCGGTCAGTATGGAAGCTGCGTACGCAATGGAGATCGGTTCCGTACAACCCATTGCGGGGTGTAATTCGTCTTTCAGTATCTCGGTATAATTTGTAATGATTTCAGGTGAAAGCATAGTCTTATTCTCTCCTCGCTCAAAATTTTAATTTTATAAACCGTCGGTAGACTTCACATTTTATAACCAATATCAAATTACTGTTTCCATTTTACCATATCAATACATTTTTTTCAATAGTCTGGGCGGATATTGTAAAATTTTTATGTAGGAGAATTTTATGAATTTGGGAAGTTCAAAGCTTTTCAAATATAGAGAAAATAAAATCGTATTCTTTACAAACATCTTGGATTGTGCTATAATAAACTTTAGAACCCAACCATGATGACATAAGTTTCAAATAAGAAAGGATTGTCTTGACCATGAATATATACGAAAATCCAAGGATTTTACAAGAAAACCGCGAAAAAGAACACGCTTATTTTATTCCATATCAATCCTTGCACGCCGCAACGGAAAGAAAAAAACAAAACAGCGCGTTTTATAAACTGTTGAACGGAGATTGGGAATTTTTATATTACGACCGCTGTGTAGATGTTCCGATGGAAATATTTGAAAAAAATTACGCTTCCCCGCTTTCTAAAAAAATCAATGTGCCTTGCAGTTGGCAGTTCCAAGGATATGATGTTCCGCAATACTTGAATATCAGCTATCCTTTTCCCGTCGATCCTCCGTACGTTCCGATTGATAATCCTACCGGCGTTTATTACAGAGATTTCGAAATCCCCGAGTTATGGAAAAAAAGAAATACGTTTATCGTTTTTGAAGGTGTCAACTCCTGTCTGGAATTATATGTAAACGGAAAAAAAGCCGGCTGGTCGCAGGGTTCGCGTATGCCATCCGAATTCAATATAACCCCTTATATTCAAAACGGCAAAAACCGTTTGACAGTCAAGGTTCTCAAATGGTGCGATGGCAGTTATCTGGAATCACAGGATGCTTTCCGTCTTTCCGGCATTTTTCGTGACGTTTATCTCATTTCAAGAGAAAAAGAACGTATTACGGATGTTTTTGTCCATACCGATTGCGACCTGAAATATCACACATGGAGCTTGACAGCCGATATTGAATACATCGGAACAGAGAGCCCCACATGCCTGCTTTTGGATACGCAAAACAATATCATTGAAGAAAAAGAAGCTTTGAACGGGAAAGTTTGTTTTTTCGTTGATTCGCCGAAAATGTGGACTGCGGAAACACCGCTTTTATATCGGCTGATCCTTGTATACAAAGACGAATATATTCCGATTTCCGTTGGATTCCGAAAATTGGAAATCAGTGAAAAAGGGGAATTTCTGGTCAACGGTAAGTCTGTCAAGTTGAAAGGCGTCAACAGACATGATATGCATCCGCTTTACGGACAATATGTTCCGGAAGAACATATGATTCAAGATCTCCGTCTGATGAAGCAATACAATATCAATACCATTCGCGCGGCACACTATCCCAACACTTCCGAATTTTTAGAGCTTTGCAATCAATACGGTCTATACGTCATTCAGGAAGCCGATCTGGAAATGCACGGTTTTGCTACACGCAAAGCCGAAGGAAAATACGGTACATATGATCCCGAATGGCTGACAGATCAAGAGGAATGGAAAGATGCCTTTTTGGACCGCGCTTCCAGAATGGTGGAAAGAGATAAAAACCATCCCTGCATAATTATGTGGTCGCTTGGTAATGAAGCGGGATACGGCGCCAATCACGATGCGATGGCACAGTGGATCGCGGAGCGTGATCCCTCCCGCACGATTCAATATGAAAGAACCTGTCAACTTCCGAAAGTTCCGGAAGTGTTCGGTGTGATCAGTCATATGTATGATCCCGTGGACAAAGTCAAGGCGCATCTTGAAACCAACGAAAAAAGACCTTTCTTTCTTTGCGAATATTCTCATGCGAAAGGAGTTTCTCCGGGAGATGCCGCTGATTATTGGGAACTGGCTTATTCACATCCGAGATTTATCGGCGGATGCATTTGGGAATGGTGCGATCACGCCGTGCTTTGTAAAAACGAATCGGGAACATACGACGGTTATGGAGGAGATTTCGAAGAAAATATTCACGACGGCAACTATTGTCTGGACGGATTGTTCAGCGTAAACCGCATACCGTATTCGGGCGCACGGGAAATCAAGGCGGTATATCAAAACATCCAAGCCGTTTTAAAAAATAAAAATACGCTTACCGTCACCAATCTTTACGATTTTACCGCATTGGAAAATATATCGCTCTTATGGGAGCTTGAAAAAGACGGAGAAATTCTTACCACCGGAACCGTTGATCGCTTGTTTTGTCCGCCTCATCAAAGTATGGATTATTCTTTGGTCTATGCGATACCTTCCGAATGCCGTTTTGGCTGCCATCTGAATTTTTCTTTCAGACTGAAAGAAGATACTTTATGGGCAGAACACGGACATGAGGTTGCATTCGTGCAGGAAGATCTTCCCGTAAAAAAGATAATCGAAAAGCCTTCGCCTTGCATAAATGTGATGACGGTAAGTTCTTCATCGGAATATTACGTCATTAAAGGAAAAGATTTCACATACCATTTCAACCGATATTACGGCGGATTTGAATCAATTGAAAAAAACGGCGTTGAATTGCTGAAAAAACAAACCCGATTCGGTATATGGCGTCCCTTCGGCGGAACAGATGGAATGATGAAAAGCAAATGGACTATGACGGAAGATTCTTCTTGGAATAAATCTGAAAATTACGATAAGGTCAGCACACGGATATATTCTTCGGAATTGAACGAAAATGTGCATGAAATCATAATATCCGTCAAGCAAAGTTTATCTCCTCTTTCAAAAATGCCTTTGATTCAAACGGATGCGGAATACCGAATCCGAGCAGACGGAGAAATCAAAATCACCTCGTGCAATCACGTACGTAAAGATGCCGCTTTTCTGCCGAGGTTTGGTTTTGAGTTGGATTTGGACGGACATATGGATCACTTGGAATATTATGCAAACGGTCCCGATGAAAACTATCCCGATTTATGCCACAATGTCAGAAAAGGACTTTTTCATTCCAAAATTGATGAAGATTATGTCAAAAAAGCCTTCCCGCAGGAGCAAGGAAATCACACCGGCGCAAGATTTTTAAGCGTTTTTCATGAGAACGGAAACGGAATAGCGTTCTTTTGCGACGGGGAAAAAGAATTTCAATTCCGCGCAACACATCATTCCGTTGATAATATCAACAGAGCAAGACATTACTGTGAATTGAAAAACAAAGATATTTCCTATTTGCGGATCGACTATAAGGTTTCGGGAGTCGGTGCTTATTCTTTGCAGGACAAATATAAATTTTCGGAAAAAGATTTCGTTTTTCAGTTCCGTATGAAACCGTTTTCCAATCATAATCGGAGGTAATTATGCAGCATTCACGGGAATATATTCAAAAATTAACGGCGCAAACCGTACCGTCCATGCGATATACCGGAAAAGAATCCTACGCCGTATGGAAAGAAAAAGCAAGAAATAAGCTTTCCGAATTGCTGGGACTTCCCTTTTTTTCATGCGAAAATGC
>SVRL01000091.1 GCA_015064845.1 Oscillospiraceae bacterium
AAATGAGAACGTAGTCATTCCATCAACCATCAGAGGAATTCCCGTAAAAATTACAGATGAGGCGTTTTTCGGTTGCAATCAGCTCCGTGAGGTTTATATGGAAAACGGTATCACAGACATCGGCTCCCGTGTATTCGCAAACTGCGAAAATCTGCAAAAAGTTACATTGCCCGAAAATATGACCTCCATCGGAGAGGAAATGTTCGCGCGTTGCAAAAACCTCCTTGAAATCAATATTCCCGAAAGTATTACAAGCATTGAAAAATCGGCATTTACAGAATGTAAAAATCTGCAACATTTAACATTGCCGAAAGGTCTTACCGAGATTGCAGATTACACGTTCATAGGTTGCCGAAATTTGCAAAGTATAGAAATACCCGAAGGCGTTTTGCGCATTGGGAAATCGGCGTTTTGGACTTGTGATAGTTTAATGAACATTGTAATCCCCGAAAGTGTAACGGAAATCGGTTACGGTGCATTCTCCTATTGCAGAGGGATGCAAAGCATTACCCTTTCAAAAAAGATTACTGTTATCGGCTCGGCCGCATTTTCCTTCTGTACAGAACTGCAAAGCATTGTGCTTCCCGAAGGTGTAACAGAAATCAAAGAATATACGTTTGCAAGATGTACCAATCTGAAAGACATTCAGCTTCCCCATTCTCTTTCCGCTATCAAATCCGGGGCGTTTCAAAATTGCAAGAATCTGAACAATATAAAAATTCCGCAAAACGTAGTGGAAATCAACGAATCTGCATTTGACGCCTGTGAAAAACTTACGATTTCCTGTTCCAAAAATAGTATCGTAGCGGAATATGCGAAAAAACTCAAAATTCCCTTTGAAATTATATAATTGAGGAAAACACATGGACGAATTCATCATTAAAAAAGGTGTTTTGAAAGAATATAACGGTCCGGGCGGAGACGTTGTGATTCCCGACGGTGTAACGCATATCGGCGAAAAAGCTTTTTCAGGCTATAAAACCTTACGAAGCATTACAATTCCCGAAAGTGTAACCGAAATCGGCAACTTTGCATTTCAGGATTGTTCGGGCTTGCGAAGCGTTGCCATTCCCAACGGGGTAACCGAGATCGGAGACGGCGCATTTCGTTATTGTTCAAACCTGTACACGGTCATACTCCCAAACGGTATCTCAGTCCTCGGTTGCGAAGCGTTTTGCGGCTGTGAAAATCTGCAAGGCATCCTTCTTCCCGAAAGTCTGAAAAAAATCGGAAACGCTGCCTTTCAGTGGTGTTCAACCCTGAAAACGATCGACATCCCCAACTGTACGGAAAGCATTGGTAACAATGCGTTTGAGCATTGCATAAGTTTGCAAAACATTGAAATTCCCAAAGGAATCAAAACCATCGGAGATTTTACGTTTGACGGATGCGGAAACCTTCAGCGAATTTCTCTCCCCGAAGGCTTAACGTCCATCGGAAACGCAGCGTTTCTGGATTGCAAAAAATTGAAGAACGTTTTGATTCCCGAAACCGTAACGTATATCGGAGATCAGGCGTTTTTGGGATGCCAAGGATTAGCGGATGAAAACAAAACGGTCATTTGCGGCAATATATTATTCGATTGTTTTGAAAGAAAAAAAGAAATTTCCATTCCCGAAGGAATCCATCGAATCGGCAGTTCCGCTTTTGAACGCCGAAAAAACTTACGGAATCTTTCAATTCCGAACGGTGTAACCGAGATTGGAGATTGGACATTCCGCTACTGTTCAAATTTGCAAAGTATCACACTTCCGAACAGTGTAACGACAATCGGCTACTGTGCATTTCCGGAGGAAATGGAACTCCACCGATGTATACTTGCGCCTGATTCGCAAGATGAAGAACAATGCAAAATGCTCCTGAATGCGATCGGAATCAAAAATTTGATCTATCCTTTCCTGTCGGACACACTGGAAACCAATACGTTTATTCTGAAAAAACTGAAAAATCACGTTTCTTCCCGTAAATTCATCCAAGAAATCTTACCGACACTGATCGAACAAAACAAACCGTTTCTTTTGGCAAAATTGCTTTCTCTTGTCAAAAAAATGCCCGTAGACGAAATTGACACCTACATCGACGAAGCGGAGAATTTGCCCGAAATCCGAATCATACTGATGGAATACAAAAACCGAATCTACCCTGCGGAGCTTCTTGCGGAAATGGAACAAATACAAATGGAAAAGAATCTCGGTTTGCGCGAAAAAACACTTGCGGATTACAGAAAAGAGTTTAAGATTTATAAAGACGGCGATTTTTATAAAATTACGGGATATAAGGGCGAAAATGAAAGTGTTTGGATTCCTGCCCAAATCAAAGGTATTCCCGTTTCTGTTGCAAAGCAGGCGTTTGCCGATTGTGAAAAGCTTGCGTATGTTTATCTTGAAAACGGTGTAAGCGGTATAGACGACCGTGCGTTTTTGAATTGTGTAAATTTGCAAGAGATTACCATTCCGGAAAGTGTGTCAAGCATTGGCAAAAACGTGTTTACCAATTGTGAAAATCTGTATACGATCCATTACGGCGGAAGCAAAACGCAATGGAGTTCCATCACAAAAGAAGATATCCGGATCAAAGGCTTTTCCACAAGAACCGTCATTTGCACAGACGGCGAAATTTTCCTTTCATTTTCATAAGAAAACCACGAACTCAATGAAATAAAAACGGGAGGTCTTTAAATGAATATAAACGATTACAAAAATTTATTCCGTGAAGAACTACTGAAATCTTGTGTTCCCTTTTGGCTGGAACACGGCATCGATCATGAATACGGCGGTATTCTGAACTGTCTTGATCGAGAAGGCGAGGTTTATTCTGAAGACAAAAGCGTTTGGATGCAAGGACGTGCGGGATGGATGTTTTCTTATATTTATAACCGCATTGAAAAAAAGCAAGAATATTTGGACATTGCCAAAAGCTGCATTGACTTTGCAAGCAAATATTGCATCGACCGTGATGGAAGAATGTTCTTTACCGTTACGAGAGACGGCAAACCTTTAAGAAAACGCCGCTATTGGTTCAGTGAAACCTTTTATATCATGGCAAACGCCGAATACGCTCTCGCAAGCGGAGAAAAAGAATATCTGGAAACAGCGAAAAAATATTTTTCATTCGTTTACGCCATATACCGAAATCTTGCTTCCGATCCTTTTAAAATCACACCGAAAAGCAACAGCGAAACCCGTAACATGAAAACGCTTGCGGAACCGATGATCCTTTTCAACGTCGCAGCGGTTTTAAGAAATGCAGATACGGAAAATTTTGATTATTATACAGATCAGATGTCTTTGCTTGCGAAAGAAATCAAGAATTTTTATAAACCCGAATTTCACGCCACCTTTGAAAACATCTCTGCCGATGATAACAGCGTTCTTCTCTCCTCTGCTCCCTGCCGTGTCATCAATCCGGGACATGACATTGAATATGCATGGTTTCTTCTTGAAGAAGGCGTTCGCAAAAACGATTCCGAAATGATTTCTCTTTCAAAAACGATCTTTGACGATGCATTTGCTTTCGGCTGGGATAAGGAATACGGCGGAATTCTGTATTTCAAAGATATTCTCGGCAAACCCGTGGAAGCATACGAACACGATATGAAGCTTTGGTGGCCCCATAATGAAGCCGTCATCGCTTCGCTCATGCTTTTTAAGGTTACGGGCGAACAAAAATATTTTGATATTTTTGAACAAGTATGCTCCTATGCTTTCGGACATTTCTCCGATCGGAAATATGGCGAATGGTTCGGATATCTGCGCCGCGACGGAAAACCCACGGAGCCTCCATGTAAAGGTCATACCTATAAAGGTCCTTTCCACGTCATGCGAATGCTTGCAAAAGGTCTTGAAATATTGGAAACGTTATAATTTTTCTTCGTTCGCATATGTTCGATGAATAGAACGATAAACGAGAATTTACGAGCATAAAAAGTCGCTGAAAATTCCGTCAACACAGAAACGAACGCCACGCACTGTCATTCTGGAGGAAACGAAGTTTCCGATAGAATCTCATCGCAAACCTCAACTAACCTTTAAAACTATCACTGAAAAATCCCGACAGATTTTTGAAATCTATCGGGATTTTTTTATACGATAGGAAATTGCGCAATTTAAACCTCGCCGTTGGTATTGTTTCGATACAAGCAAAACTTGGATAGGCGAGCAACTTCGAGTGGGCGTTGCCCACTTTTTTATCGCATAGGAAATTGCGCAAATAGAACCTCGCCGTTTATATCGTTTGGATACAGTCTTAACTGCGATAGGCGAGCAACCTCCAGCGGGCGTTGCCCGCTTTTTTATTTTTTCAAGAAGAACCGTAAAACGCCGCCGTTTGTGATCTCCTCAAAAGTAAGATACGTTCGATCCAATCGTTTACCGTTCAGTGAAACGCTTTCAATATAAGGATATTCCAAAGGGTCCGAATCACATTCAACCGTCAAGCAATCGGAAATCATGCAGGGATGATAGCGTTCATCCAATCGAATTACCGCCCGCTGAAACAAAGGTGTATTCAGATCGTATTTTTCTCCGCCGATGCAAACCTGTGCAAAGCCAAGCGCGGAAAGCACGTACCATGCGGAAAGCTGACCGACATCCTCATTTCCGCAAAAGCCGAAAGCTCCCGTTCGGTAAGCTTCTTTCTGAACACGTCTTGTCCAATACTGCGTGCGTTCGGGAAAACCCATCGTGTTAAAATAATGCGTGAGATTATGGCAGGGTTCGTTAGAATGGTTATAATTTTCATTCCAGAGCGCAGAGAAATCTGCTTTTTCAAAAAGATTTTCCAAAAGCTTTCTCATACGTTCTTTTCCGAAAAGCTTTTCCAATCCCGAAATATCATAAGGAATAAAAAAGGATTGCTGATAAATATTACTTTCCACACAACCGTTGGTATCGTAGCATCCTTTTACATCCATGAAATTGCCGTTTTCATCTCTCGGACACATAAAACCAAGGTCACTGCAGTAATTTTCCGCATAGCGGTTTACTCTTTCCATCAAAAATTGATAATCTTCCTCTTTTTCCAAAACCAAAGCAAGCTGTGCCAAAACGTAATCCGAAAGCAAAAATTCCAAAGTATCACTCAGACATTCGGGAACGTAAGCATCGTTTTTATACTGCTCACAAACGGGATGAATATTACAAAAAGGTTTTCCGTGAAGCGTTTCCTTTGAACGCGCGGTAGCAATCGCAATTTCATACGCTTTTTTGATATCAAAATCCCGAATTCCTTTCAGATATGCGTCTGCCATCACCATCATCCCCGGATCGCCAACCATACAGCCCGAATCAATGCCCATCAGTTCCCATCTCGGAAAAGAGCTGTTTTCCGTCAAAGCAATATTCAGAAGAGAACGAACCGTTTCATTGACGACGTGAGGCTTCAAAATACACAAAAGCGGAAATTCGCTTCGGTAGACGTCCCATCCGCTGAACATCGTTCGGCGTCTATAATCTGCGAAATGAATCTCCCCGTGTGCATCTGCATACCGTCCGTCAGCGTCTACAGCCGTACGGGGATCCAGCATGGTATGATACAAGCAAGTATAAAAAATTGTTTTGTCCGTTTCGTCGTTCCCTTCAACCTCCGCATGGGAAAGAGCACGCTCCCATGCGTTTTTTGTTTTTTGATACAGACCTTCAAAATCAAAATGAGGACATTCCGTTTTCAAATTGTTTTTTGCGCCCTCAATATCAACGTAAGAAATTCCGCAGCGAATCTGAATTTGTTCCTCTTCTTCGGTAGGAAAACGCACCAGCAAATGCAAGTCGTTTCCTTCGGCTTCTCTCAAACCTTCCTCGAGAAAGCTCTCTTTTTCAAAAAAACGTGCGCTTTGATATGGTTTGGAAAGTTCCAGACAAAAATGAAGTGTATAATCAATTTTCCCTTTTCCTCTTCCGAAACCGCCAAGTGTATGGTCGCATACGATGGAACCGTAAATAGAATTCCCCGAAAGTTTTACGCGCTGAATTTTGGCTCTGCCTCCAATCCTTCTGGAAAAATTGAAGATCAAACCGCTTTCTTTATGTTCGGGATAAGTAAAACAAAGCATTCCCGTACGGCAGGAAACGGTTGCTTCGCAGAAAATGTGATATCGGTCCAGCATAACGGAATAATATCCCGCGCACGCCGTTTCATTTTCATGAGAAAACGGAGATTTCCAGCCAAAAGTTCCTTTTTTGAAAGGAACCTCGGCATTGCTTCCGCTTCTGAGATCCGTTTTACCCGTAATCGGCATGATTTGCAAATTTCCGAGATCGCCATACCAACCAATCCCGCTCATATGATTAAAACTGAAGCCTTCTATCGTATTCTGACAGTAATTGTAGCCCGTTCCGTTATCTCCGCTCGTTGTGGTATCGGGAGAAAGCTGAACCATTCCAAAAGGATAACACGCACCGGGATGTGTTTTACCGCCACCGTGAATACTCGTTTTCTTTTCATCGCCAACCGTACCAATCGTCGGATCCACATATTTTACGCAATTCATGTTAAAATCTCCTTTCCCTTTCAAAAATGATATTAATTGGAGTTTGATAGAAAGATAAATGATTGTTTAGATTGACTTTTTTCTTAATTTGCAAGAAAAAAGTTTCAAAAAAGAAGCAAACAAGCTTGGGCAGCTTGACCGCCTGTGCAAACTTGCAGCTATGTGCTTACGATGAACTTATAAAAATCAAGACGCAGGTATGCTTAATTCTCCCTAAAACGGTCGA
>SVRL01000092.1 GCA_015064845.1 Oscillospiraceae bacterium
ACAAGTTTGCACAGGCGGTCAAGCTGCCCAAGCTTGTTTGCTTCTTTTTTGGAACTTTTTTCTTGCAAATCAAGAAAAAAGTGAATCTAAACAATCATTTATATTTCCATCAAACTAAAAATAAAACGAGAGAATTGGATTCCCTCGTTTTATTTTTATATCAGATAAAACTCGTAATAAAGATTTCAAGACCGATGCAGATCAGAATCACACCGCCGAAAATACCCGCTTTGCCTGCCAGCTTCGTTCCCACCTTCTTGCCGATTTCAATACCGCAAAGACAAATGATAAAAGTAACGATCGCAATGACAAGAGCCGCCAGAAGCGCTTCGACCAAATTGTAATCGGCAATGGTAAAGCCGACGGAAAGCGCATCGATGGAAGTTGCAACCCCCTGTACGATCAACGCACCGAAGGTAACGGCATGAAGTTCAACCTCACAGCCGCGGCATTTGATACCGTCAATGAGCATTTTCACGCCGATATAACCCAGCAAGATCAGCGCGATCCACGGAATCCATTTTTCAAAAGAAGCAAAATATTGAACGATCGTATGAACACAAACCCATCCGATGACAGGCATGAGAGCCTGGAAGAAAGCAAAAAGTCCCGCAACGCCCGCCATCTTACCGAATTTCATGCGCGGTTCATTCAAACCGTTCGCAAGAGAAACGGAAAAAGCATCCATAGCCAGTCCGACACCGAGCATAATGCTGAGCAAGAAAAAATCAAAACCCAAATTCATTGTTGTACGTCCTCCTTTCGGCATGGTGCCGAATCACATTTTTAATTGTGTCAAAACAGCGGCGGATCGGTCATATTGTCTTCTGACAACAAAAAACCGAATACAGCAAAACCGTATCCGGAACATCCCATAAAAATATAAAGACTCCATGTATACAATCTCGCCTGCGGCTTTACGTCTATACATGAGTCTCGCAATTCAAAATAAGCCAGGCCGTTCGGCCAGTATGTTGACTTATTACGCAAAAATACACGCTCGCTACTCCCTCATAAATATAATTGTACCATAAAACGGTTGTTTTGTCAACATTTTACAAAAACTTCATTTGCGTTTTTTTGATTTTTTCTGTCATTGTTCAATATAGCAAAAGAAAATCAAAAAATTTTCAAAAAACATTGAAAAATAGACAAAAATGTTTTGCATTTTTGCCGATTATGCGTTATAATATAATTATATCCATTCAAGCAAACACAAAACCGAAAAAGGAGGAGATGCCCGAATATGAAAAACTACATTCTTTCATTGGATGAAGGAACCACCGGCACCCGCGCGATCATTTTCGACCGCAAAGGAAAAACCGTCGCCAAAGCGCATAAGGAATTCACGCAACGTTATCCCGCCGCAGGCTGGGTAGAACACGATGCCAAAGAAATTTACGCTTCCCAATACGCCATCATGACGGAAGCCGTCATCTCATCCGGTATTTCCCCAAGCGAAATTGCCGCCATCGGAATCACAAACCAACGTGAAACCACCGTCGTCTGGAACAAAAAGACGGGGATCCCCGTTTATAATGCCATCGTTTGGCAATGTCGGAGAACACTTGATTTTTGCGAAAAGCTCAAAGCCGACGGTTATGAGGATTTCATCCGCGAAAAAACGGGACTTCCCATCGATGCCTATTTTTCCGCTTCCAAAATCCGCTGGATTCTGGATAACGTGGAAGGCGCGGAAGAAGCCGCCGAACAAGGAGAGCTTCTTTTCGGCACGATGGACACGTGGCTCATCTGGAAGCTGACGGAAGGAAAGGTTCACGCAACCGATCTGACCAACGCTTCGCGTACCATGCTTTTCAACATCCATACGCAAGAGTGGGATGAAGAATTGCTTGCCCTTTTCCGCATTCCGCGCAGTATGCTTCCCGACGTGAAGATGAGCGCGGACGATTACGGAACCGTTTCCCTGCTCGGAGCGGAAATTCCGATCTGCGGTGTGGCGGGAGATCAGCAAGCTGCGCTTTTCGGACAAGCGTGCTTTCACGAAGGCGATGCCAAAAATACTTACGGTACGGGATGTTTTCTCCTGATGAATACGGGAACCGTTCCGAAGAAAAATGACAGCGGACTGATCGTTACCCTTGCCGCCGCAGAAAAAGGAAAGAAACCCGAATACGCGCTGGAAGGCAGTGTTTTCATCGGCGGTGCCGTCGTGCAATGGATCCGCGATGAATTGGGGCTTATCAGAGAATCTTCGGATTCCGCATATTTCGCAGAGAAAGTCCCTGATAACGGCGGGGTGTATATCGTTCCCGCTTTTGCGGGGCTTGGCGCTCCGTATTGGAATATGCGCGCAAGAGGCACGATTACGGGACTGACGAGAGGAAGCGGAAGAAATCATATCATCCGCGCCGCTCTGGAATCCATCGCTTATCAGACCAACGATATCCTGAGCGCCATGCAAAAAGCAATCGACTCACCCCTCGGCGTTTTGAAAGTGGACGGCGGCGCCTCCAAAAATCCGTTTTTAATGCAATTCCAAGCGGATATTTCCAATATCCCCGTGGAAAGATTTGAAGAAACGGAAGCCACGGCGCTCGGCGCGGCATTTTTGGCAGGACTTCAAACGGGATTCTGGAAAAACAGAGAAGAACTTTCTTCGCTTTTCTCCGATTCATGCGTGTTTGCACCTTCCATGCAGGAAGAATCAAGAAAGAAAAATCTGGAAGGCTGGAAAAAAGCCGTCCAAGCGGCAATCCATCTTTCCGAGCTTGAAACGTAGGAGGTAATGCTATGCAAAAGATTCCAAAAGAAATCCCTTCGTGCGATGGCGTTCATACCCTGCGCGGAATCCTTTGTCTCCCCGAAGAACCGAAAGCCATCGTTCAGATCGTTCACGGTATGGCAGAACACATCGGACGTTACGATGCATTCATGACCTATCTTGCGGAAAACGGTTTCATCGCCTGCGGCCACGATCATCTCGGTCACGGAAAAACAGCCGAAAATGACGATGAACTCGGTTTCTTTGCCGAAAAAAACGGAGATGTCCTCGTCTGTGAAGATACCTTCGCATTCGGAAAAGCCATCAAGGAAGCATATCCTTCCCTGCCGCTCATTCTGCTCGGACACAGCATGGGTTCTTTCATCGCGCGCCAAACGGTTCGCATCCACCCCGAAGCCTGCGAGGCGCTCATCATCATGGGAACGGGAGGAAAAAATCCGATTTCCGCGTTGGGACTTGCCACAGCCTCCGTCATCGGTATGCTTCGCGGCAAAAAGCACGTTTCGAAATTGATTCTTTCCGTTGCTTTTTCGTCTTATAACAAACGCACGGGCGGAGAAAAATATTCTTTCGAGTGGCTGAGCTGCGACGAAAAAGAGGTTGAAAAACACGACTCGGATAAATTCTGCACGTTCCTTTTTACCGTCAGTGCCATGCGCGATCTGATTCGTCTGCAAAGCATTGTCAACAGGAAGGACTGGTATGAAAAGATTCCCAAAGACCTTCCCGTTTTCATCGTTTCGGGCGCGGAAGATCCTGTCGGCAATTACGGAAAAGGCGTGGAAGAAGTCTATACTTCCCTGATTGCGGAAGGCGTTACCGACGTAACCAGAAAAATTTATCCCTCCATGCGTCATGAAATTCTCAATGAATTGGACCGAAAAACCGTCTACGAAGATATTCTTTCGTTTATTTCTTCACAAATTTCTTAAATTTTCATAAAATTTTCAAAAAACATGTCCCTTTTTCCCTTACTTACCCGTTATATTTATAGTTTATCAATCAAAATGCAAATCGCTATTCAAATTTCTATAGTATAAAACCGCTTCCCCTGAGATTAACAGAGAGAGAGAGGAAATATCCATGAATGATTATAAAATCATTTCCGATTTCGGTTGCAATTTTCCCGAACATCTGATGGAGCAATACGAAATCGAAATCATTCCGACCCTCTTGCACATTGAAGGCGAAAAAACCATACTTTCCGATCAAATCGACATCTTGGATTTTTATCGGAATTTGCGTGAGAAAAAAATGATCAAAACCGCCGCCGTCAATATGCAAACCTTCAAAAACCATTTTTCCGAAATCCTGGAAAACGGAAATGACGTTTTGTATCTCGGTATGTCTTCCGGTCTCAGCGCCACGTTTACCTCAGCAAAATTTGCCGCTATGGAGCTTGCCGAAGAATATCCGGAAAGAAAAGTCTATTGCGTGGATACCCACAGCGGTTGCGGCGGTATCGGTCTTGCCGTTTATCTCGCAGCGCTCAAACGGGAAGAAGGCGCAGATCTGGAAACCAATTACGCATATATTTCCGATATTTGCAGCCGTTTGCAATCCTGGTTTTCGGTGGATGACCTTTTCTTTCTGAAAAGAGGCGGCAGACTTTCTTCTTCCACAGCGATCGTCGGCTCACTCTTCATGATCAAACCGATCTTAACGACAGACAGCGAAGGAAAGCTTTTCGCATGGGGCAAAGCAAGAGGCAAAAAAGGCGTCATAGACGAACTTTTGAACAAAATCAACGAATTGGCGTTTGATCCCGAAAACAGCATCTTTTTCATCAGTCATTGCGATGCCATGGAAGACGCCGTTCAATTTGATATGAAACTCCGCACAAAATGGGATGTAAAAGATACGGTCATTACCGATATCAGTCCCGCATTCGGCGCCCATTGCGGTCCGGGCGCACTTGCCGTTTTCTTCGTGGGAAAAAAGCCGGAAGGAAACGACCAAACATCAGAATCCGAAGACACAATTACCGAATCATAAACCCGTATCAAGAAAAATTGAAAGGAAGCATTTGATATTATGACACCCATTCAGACCATCAGCGGCAAGCTTTTCCATGAAATGCTTGTATCCGCGGCTAACAGCCTTGAAAACAACAAACAGAAGATCAATGACCTCAATGTATTTCCCGTTCCCGATGGAGATACGGGTACCAACATGGGACTGACCATCGGCGCTGTTCTGAACATGCAGCCGCAGGAATCCGCTTCCGATTGCGCATCCAAAGCAGCCAATGCCGTTTTGCTTTCCGCAAGAGGTAACTCGGGCGCAATTCTCGCCCTCTTCTTCCGCGGTTTTGCAAAAGCTACCAAAGGACACGATGAGATCAATGCAGAAGTTCTGGCAAACGCTTTTTCCATCGGTAAAGAAGAAGCATACAAAGCCGTTATGAATCCTGCGGAAGGCACCATTCTTACCGTTATCCGCAGATGTGCGGAAGACGCCATGCAAATGAAAGACGAATATACCGATAACATTTCCGCTTTCCTGACCAAGATTCTTGAAACAGCTGAAATCACTCTGGATCAAACACCTGAAATGCTTCCCATTCTGAAGGAAGCTCACGTCGTTGACGCAGGCGGCTGCGGATTCGTTACCATTCTCCGCGGTATGCTGGCAGCGCTCATCGGAAAACCCGTCATTGCCATTGCCCCCAATGCATCCGGCGTAACCCCCATCGTTCAGGAAAAAGCAGATTTCTCGGATTTCAATACGGAAGACATCAAATTCCAGTATTGCACGGAATGCATCATTGAAAAATACGATTGCTTCCTCGGCGAAGGCAAAGCAACCGTCTTCTATGACAGAATCGAAGAACTCGGCGACAGCATTGTTTTCGTGGATGCGGAAGAGATCGTCAAGCTTCACATTCATACCAACCATCCCGGTCTTGTTCTGGAACTTGCAACCACATTCGGTGCTTTCATAACCGTAAAAGTAGAAAATATGAAAAATCAGCATTCCGCTTTGACCGATATCGCTCCCACCGCGCCTGCTGAACCCGAACCCGAAGTTCCCGCCATTGCCGTTCCCGAAAAGAAATACGGCTTCGTTTCCGTTTGCATGGGCGACGGTATCCGTGATATGTTTGCGGATTTCGGCGTTGATCAGATCGTATTCGGCGGTCAGACCATGAACCCCAGCATGCAGGATATTCTGGATGCCGTAAACAAAACCCCCGCTGAAATCGTTTACGTTCTCCCGAATAACAAAAATATTGACATGGTTGCAACACAGGCAGCCGAAGCTTCCGAAGAAAAGCAAGTAATCGTTATTCACACAAAGAGCGTTCCCGAAGGCATTGCCGCAATGCTCGTCTTCGATGAAACCGCAGAAGCAGACGAAAATACTTATGCAATGGGCGAAGCAATGACTCACGTCAAATCCCTCTCCGTGACACACGCTGTCCGCGATGCTTGCATTGACGGCGTTGCCGTTCGTTCCGGTCAATCCATGGGACTTGTCGGCGGTAAGATTCGTTCCGTTGGCAACACAAACAGCGAATGTATTGAAAAATTGGCTTCTTATATGAAAGATGCAACCTATATCACCATTTTCTACGGCGAAGATGCCCCCGAATATGAAGCAGATAAGGTTTGCGGTATCATTACCGAAGCAGCGCCCGATGCCGAAGTTGTTCTGGCTCGCGGCGGTCAACCCCTTTACGACTATATCATCTCTGTTGAAGTAGAATAAAACAGTCCGATATACCATTCTTCAAATACCGCACGGGTTTCTCCTTTCCCGTGCGGTATTTTTGTTTGTGTTTTTGACTGAACGGTAAATGAGTGTTTACGGGTTTGTCTGTTGCCGAAAGATGGGGGTTAGTTAGCCTTCCCTTGCGAGGGAAGGGGGACCACTATGTGGTGGATGAGTAGTTGTTTTGCTTCGCAAAAGTGCAAAATATTTTGCACCACACCTCATCCGCCTCTCTTCCGATTCAAGAATCG
>SVRL01000093.1 GCA_015064845.1 Oscillospiraceae bacterium
GTTGTTTTGCTTCGCAAAAGTGCAAAATATTTTGCACCACACCTCATCCGCCTCTCTTCCGATTCAAGAATCGGGAGGCACCTTCCCCCGCTGGGGAAGGCTTATAAATTCCCGTTTATCTTACCATGTTTTCATCGAACTCACGTTAAATAAGATTCTTTCGAAATCTTCCAAAGAAAAAAGAGCCTCTCGACTATCGAAAGGCTCATCGGATATACAAATTTAATCCACGTCTGTGGGTGTATAGAGATTGGTATATGCTTTTTTCTCGTTTTCTTTCTTCGTGGTTGCGAAATGGTATACACAACGGATAACAGCGAGAATAACATAGAATACGGAGAAAAGGAGAACGCCGAAAACAGCGGTTCTTCCGCGTTCGATCAAGCCGGAGATCCAGATAAAGGAAACGGCAAAAGAAGCAATGGAAAGAATGCCGTGAATCACCACGTTTACCAGATAGGAACGAATGAGGGGGAAAACGAAAAGCAGATCGCAAAAAGCAACCAGAATGCCAAAAGAAAGAGCAGCCCAAATCAAAGGCATATTGACCGTCGGAGATTGAAGCGCTGCCGCGGGAACAGCAAAAGCAAGCACGGCAAACATAAAGTATACGCCTGCATGACCGATATAAGATTTCAAACCGGAAATAAATTTTTTCATATCGTTTTTCAAATTCTTTCTATAAAATATTATGATGGGCAACGCCCAAAAAAAGAAACAAAAAAACGGACTTTATTCTCAAAAGCCCGTTTCCGTTTTGCAAATTCTCAAATTATTCAGCAACAACACTTACGCGCTTTTTGTTATCGCCATAGCGTTCGAACTTAACAACGCCGTTAGTGAGCGCGAAAAGGGTATCGTCAGAACCAATGCCGACATTGGTGCCGGGATGTACGTTAGTACCTCTCTGACGAACGATGATGTTACCTGCGAGAACGGTCTGACCGTCGGATTTCTTAACACCGAGTCTCTGCGCACGGCTATCACGGCCGTTCTTTGTAGAACCTACACCTTTTTTATGTGCAAAAAATTGCAAGCCAAGTCTCAACATAACTGTAGTACCTCCATCTTCAGATTTTGTGTAACTGTTAAATCGGTTTTTCCACTTCTTCTACGTCAATGTAGTCGCCGTAGTCTTCGATCATATCCATCAGCTGATAGAAATAGCCCTGAATCAAACCGGAAACGGCAAACTGCTTTTCATCAGACGAAGCGTATTTGGGAACAGCTTCCTTTACGGTTACGGTGATATCGGTCGTTTCATCGTCGATCTCATACTTCACGTCAACACCCCAAACGGTTTCGATGGTATTGATGATGAGCATGGTCATTGCGGAAAGCGCGGAGCAGATGATATCCGTTCCGAATTCTCCGTATCCTGCGTGTCCGATTTCATGAAAGCCGTAAAAGTTGCCTTTGTGTTTGTAAAAAACAACTTTCGTCATGGAAAATTAACCAAAGATTTTTTCGATCTGAACCTTGGTATAAGGCTGTCTGTGACCGATCTTCTTCTTTTCGTTCTTTTTGGATTTGTATTTAAGAACGTGGATCTTCTTGCCCTTGCCGTTCTTAATTACGTTTGCAGTTACATAAGCACCTTCAACGGTAGGCTTGCCTGCTACGAAAGTTTCGCCGGAAACTGCGAGAACTTCTTCAAATTTTACGGATTCGCCTTCGTTGGCGTCGAGTTTTTCAACGAAAATAACGTCGCCTTCCTGAACTTTGTACTGCTTTCCGCCTGTTACGATAATTGCGAACATGGAAAAGCACCTCTCTTTCATCATATGACTCGCTAAGCAAGGCAACAAATCTTCGTGAACAAGGTCCATTTCGTTTGTTTTTTACATGCCTTTGCATTATGCGGCGATTTATTATATCATAAAATACACCCATTTGTCAAGTCCTTTTCCGCTTTTATTCTCCCTTTTTCCGATATTTTTTCAAAAAAACGCAAATTCGATGGTAAGATCAATGGGAATTTATGAGAATGCAGAATTAGGTAAAAATGTTCTGTCAGCGAACAGACAAACGCTCAGCACTGTCATTTTGGAGCGCACAGACTGCCTTTGGCAGTCCGTTAGTGCAACGGAGCGTACACGCATTTATGCGTGTGGAATCATCATCGCAAATCTTAACGAACTTTTGAGAGAATCTTATCTTTTTCTATGGGATTCTATCGGGACTTCGTCCCTCCGGAATGACAGCAAAAAAGGGAGGAAATTCTCCCATACACACAAAAATTCAAAAAAAATACTTGACGGATTTTCTTCGTTTTGTTATACTGTTTTCATGATTGATTTTCATATCGAAAGGAGATATATTATATGAAATACATCGAAAGAGTTCTTGCGGAGCTCAACAAAAAATACGCAGACCAGCCCGAATTTTTGCAGGCTGCGCGCGAAGTATTGGATTCCATCGCACCCGCTGTGGAAAAGAATGAAGCCGTTTATGAAAGAAACGCCATTCTGGAACGCATTGTGGAGCCTGACCGTCAGATTCAATTCAAAATTCCGTGGGTGGACGATAACGGCAACGCGCACGTCAATATCGGTTACCGCGTGCAGTTCAATAACTCCATCGGACCTTATAAGGGCGGTATCCGTCTACACCCCTCCGTCAATCCGAGCATTATGAAATTCCTCGGCTTTGAACAGGTCTTCAAAAACTCTCTGACGGGACTCCCCATCGGCGGCGCGAAGGGTGGTTCCGACTTTGATCCCAAAGGAAAATCCGACCGCGAAGTGATGGCATTCTGCCAGAGCTTCATGACCGAGCTTTATAAATATATCGGCGCTGACGTAGACGTTCCCGCAGGCGATATCGGCACAGGCGCCAGAGAGATCGGCTATTTCTACGGTCAGTTCAAGAGAATCCGCGGCGTTTACGAAGGCGTATTCACAGGCAAAGGACTTTCTTACGGCGGTTCTCTTGCGCGTAAAGAAGCAACGGGCTACGGTCTTCTCTATATGACCGATGAGCTTATGAAAGACCACGGCGATACCCTCGAAGGAAAAACCGTCGTTATTTCGGGCGCAGGCAACGTAGCGATCTACGCGGCTGAAAAAGCAACGCAGCTCGGCGCAAAGGTCGTTACTCTCAGCGACTCTACGGGTTGGGTATACGATAAAAACGGCATTGACCTTGCTCTCGTCAAGGATATCAAAGAAGTACGCCGCGCGCGTATCTCCGAATACGTTAAGGTTCATACCGACGCGGTTTACACCGAAGGCAAAGGCGTTTGGAGCGTTCCTTGCGACATCGCACTTCCCTGCGCAACGCAGAACGAATTGTTGGAAGACGATGCAAAAATGCTCGTTGCCAACGGCTGTAAAGCGGTTTGCGAAGGCGCAAATATGCCCACTTCCCTCGAAGCAACCAAGATTCTCATGGAAGGCGGCGTCATGTTCGTTCCCGGTAAGGCGGCAAATGCAGGCGGCGTTGCAACCTCCGCGCTTGAAATGTCTCAGAACAGTGAACGTCTCAGCTGGAGCTTTGAAGAGGTTGACGAAAAGCTTCACGGCATTATGAAAAATATCTATAAAAATATTTCCACCACCGCAAAGAAATACGGCGTGGAAGGCAATTACGTTGTCGGCGCAAATATCGCAGGCTTTGAAAAAGTCGTTGACGCTATGCTCGCACACGGCATTTGCTGATAAAATAACATGGGTTCGATGAAAAATGGTAAGATAAACGGGAATTTACGGGTGTAATAGTTGTGAGCGGTGTCTCTCCCTCTCACGCTTGCGTGAGAGTACTCAGCTCAGCTTTGCTGACAGTCTCCCCACATTTTGCGTAGCATAATGTACAGAGGGAGCCTTGAATTGCCTCCCTCTGACGAGGGAGGTGGCGCTACAGAGAAGCGTTGCTTGTCTGTGGCGTCGGAGGGAGAGATAACGGTAAACAATCATTTCCTGTTCCATCGAACTCACGTTAAAATAAACATGCTTTACTCCGACGGAATCTCCGTCGGAGTTTTTCTTT
The DNA here is from genome assembly GCA_015064845.1 of Oscillospiraceae bacterium. Taxonomy (GTDB): domain Bacteria; phylum Bacillota; class Clostridia; order Oscillospirales; family CAG-272; genus QALR01. Next base: position 3,988 of record SVRL01000093.1, read on the forward strand.
CCGAAAATCGGGAATGATATCCATTTTTGTTTATGCGTTTGTCTGCCCAATTCCACACTTCAATCTCCACCAAAAAAAGCAGACGTTCGGAAAAACATCCGTCCATCTGCTTTTTCTGTTTGTGCAATCAAGTTTTAATAAGGTCTGTTGGGGTCGTGGGGATCGTCATAACCGTAACCGCGCATTTCACGCTGACGTTTTTGATCATTTTGATTTTCCGGATTCTGCGCTGCCGCTTCGGCGCGTTTGCGCGCTTCTTCTTCATCACGCTTGCGTGCTTCGGCTTCGGCAGCTTCACGGAGCTTGTTTTCTTCTTCGGAACGACGGCGTTTTGCCGCACCGATTTCCGCAATTTCCTCAATGGTGGGCATTGCACTGTCCATTGCCGTCTTGAACTGTTCGTCATCCATCACTTCATATTCCACAAGGAAGTCCGCGATGAAATCGAGCTTTGCACGGTTTGCGGAAAGAACGTTCATGGCAACCGCATAGGCTTCATCAATGATCTTCTTGATTTCGCTGTCGATGAGAGCCGCAGTCTGTTCGGAATATGCCTGAGAAGAATTGAAATCTCTTCCGAGGAATACTTCATCATCGCCGTGAGGATTGCCGAGATGAACGGTACCGAGCACGTCGCTCATACCGTAAATCGTAACCATCTTCTTCGCAACAGCCGTCGCGCGTTTGATATCGCCCGAAGCACCGCCCGAAACGTCGCCGAAAACGAGCGCTTCTGCCGCGCGTCCCGCAAGACACATGGCAATTTCTTCTTTCATAGCGTTTTTATATTCGCTGAATTTATCTTCCACGGGAGGATTGAGCGTATAACCGAGCGCTTTACCGCTGGGAATGATGGAGATCTGACGAACGGGGTCCTGCGTGGGCATGAAATACGCCAGCATAGCGTGACCCGCTTCGTGATATGCGGTCTTGCGTTTTTCTTCGGGTTTGATCTTATAATTCTTTTTCTGCGTACCGACGGCAATCTTGATGAGAGATTCTTCGATATCGATCATACCGATCAAAGATTTTCCCTTACGTGCCGCAAGCAAAGCCGCTTCGTTCAAAAGGTTTGCAAGGTCTGCGCCCGCAAAACCGACGGTCGTCTGCGCAATCTTTTTGAAATCCACATCACTTTCAAAGGGTTTGCCCTTTGCGTGAACGTTCAGAATTTCTTCTCTGCCCTTGATGTCGGGATAACCGACGGTAACCTGACGGTCAAAACGTCCGGGACGGAGAAGCGCGGGGTCCAGAATATCGGGGCGGTTGGTTGCCGCAATGACGATAACGCCGTCATGTCCGCCGAAACCGTCCATTTCAACGAGAAGCTGGTTCAAGGTCTGTTCTTTTTCATCGTGTCCGCCGCCGAGACCCGTACCTCTGCGTCTGCCCACCGCATCGATTTCGTCGATGAAAATAATACTTGCAGGCGCTTTTTTTGCCGTTTCAAAAAGGTCTCTCACACGGGAAGCACCGACACCGACGTACATTTCCACGAAATCGGAACCCGAAATGGAGAAGAAGGGAACGTCTGCTTCACCCGCAACCGCTTTTGCAAGCAAGGTTTTACCCGTTCCGGGAGGGCCGACAAGCAAAACGCCGTGAGGAATCTTCGCGCCGAGACGGCGGAATTTGCCGGGGTCGCGCAGATATTCCACAAGCTCGCGGAGTTCTTCTTTTTCTTCGTCACAGCCCGCAACGTCACTGAAGAATTTGCGGTCCTTTTCCTTGGAATGCATTTTTGCTCTGGATTTACCGAAAGCATTCATGCGGCGTTCGGCATCGCCTGCTTTGTTCATCATATACATATAGAATATAATGAGGATCACAACAATGACAAGACCGGGAAGGAATGCCACGATCCAAGGAGTTTCCTTGAGTGCTTGCACGTCCCACTCGTCAATTTTCAGCGTGCGTTCTTCTTTGGGAAGCGCAAGCTGTTCTTCGATATACGCATTGACCGTTTCGTTTTTCAGGAAAAGTTCCACGCTGCGAAGCTTATGCGTATATTCAATGCTTGTGCCATGTTCCGTTTTGTCTGTAGTTTTGATAATCAGAACGTTTGCGTTGTTGATGAAAAATTTCTCAACCTTTTTGTCCTTGAAAAGTTCGACCGCTTCACCGAACGTGATCGCTTCCTGCTTTTTGCTGTTCGAAAGAAAAGCAAAGCAAACCGCCATCAAAATGGCAAAGATCACAAGGTAAAGGATGATTGTCTTCATACTGCCTTTCATGTCTTTCTTATTCCTCCAAAGGTAAAATTTATGGTAAAAACCAATTCGCTTATATAGTATATCATACTTTTGTGCCGATGTTGTGGCAAAACTGTGAACTTTTTCGGAAATTTTATGAAAAAGTTCGATTTTTTTATTTTAAGAAATCGGATGGGAAGATAAATGATTGTTTACCGTTATCTCTCCCTCCGACGCCACAGACAAGCAACGCTTCTCTGTAGCGCCACGGCAGATTGTCAAGCAAGTGCAACACCAAAAAATGCTTCAAAAGGCGAAAGCCAGCCCAAGCACTTTTTAGGTCTCAAGTTAATAGATAAAACAATATTTTGTAAGGTTTCATTATCCAAGGAATGAAAATTGTAGCCTTTAGGGAAGAAAAATCTTAAAATATCATTGGTGT